>JBGOTO010000007.1:0-39288 GCA_041476485.1 Nitrospirota bacterium | reverse complement strand
CCGATATACTTCACGATCTGGTCCAGGGTGAGCCTGCGATCGGTCTGGAGCGCCCAGAAGTAAAAGTCTTCAACGGACCGAAAGGGACCGAAGGCGGAGCGGTGCGACGCGAGGACGTCCGCGGTCGGCTTGTCCGTAACGATCTTGTTTGCGGACACCAGCTTGTCCAGGAGCTTCGGGAAATCCTCATACCATGCGGCGTAGGCTTTGCCTTTATTCTTTCTGATCCGGTCTTTCAGCATGTTCAAAACAAGGCGGTACAGGTCAGCCTGGTCGCTCAGCGTGTGCTGCATATCTACGAGGAGAGAATGCATGCCGATAGCGAGAATGATTTCCGCGTACTGCTCTTTTTTAAAAAGCTCCCCAATATACTCTTTGAGTTGTTCACTGTTCTGGATGTTCGCTTCCCTTACGACGTCCGGCATGTCAGGTCCCTCGCTCTCCTGGGTATTGTAGTCCAACGAATGGATTTTAAAGCAACTTGCGAAGAGAAGCAAGATTTATTTACAGCCTTTGGTAATTCCGCAGTTACAGGGTAGAGGAACTACCCGGCCCGGCGGCGAAGGCTGAGAGAGTGCGGCCATTGTGCAATTCGGGTTGAAAAAATATCCCAAATCAGGTAAAGTCGATCCATTATGACTGAGACGAAAACAGCATCAGGCTGGCGCACGGGCCTGTCCAGGAACGTCGTTATCCTCGGCTTCGTAAGCCTGCTGAACGACGGCGCATCGGAGATGATCTACCCGCTCCTGCCGGTATTTCTGACGGCCGTGCTGGGCGCCGGGCCCGCGGCCCTCGGGATCATAGAAGGGATCGCCGAGACGACTGCCTCGCTGTTGAAACTGTACTCGGGCTACCTCTCGGACCGGGTCAAGCGAAGAAAAGGCTGGATCGTAGCCGGGTATTCGATCTCGAACGTCATCCGGCCGTTGATAGCGTTCTCCACATCGTGGCTTCACGTGCTCGGGCTCCGGTTCTCGGACCGCGTGGGAAAAGGGCTCCGGACCTCGCCCCGCGACGCGATCATCGCGGACTCTACACCTCCCGAATACCGAGGCAAGGCCTACGGTTTTCACCGGGCCATGGACCATAGCGGCGCGATCATCGGGCCGCTTATTGCGACGGGACTGCTCCTGGTCCTTCAGGGCACTGAGCAGCAGAAGCTCTCGACTATCTTTTTCCTCTCGTTCATTCCGGGCCTGCTCGCGGTGCTCTTGCTCCTGTTCGGGCTGCGGGAGCGGCAGGCGGAGGGACCGCGTCAGGTCACTCCAGGCAGCTTCAATTTCAGGGCCGCCTGGACGGAAATGTCCACGGACTTCCAGAAATACCTGGCGATCATCCTTCTCTTTACCCTCGGGAACTCGACGGACGTGTTCCTGCTCTTGCGGGCGCAGCAGCTCGGCGTGCCCGTGGCGCTCCTGCCCATGATATGGGTGGCGCTCCATGTGGTGAAGATGGGGTCTTCCCTGCCGGGAGGGATACTGTCCGACCGCATCGGCAGAAAAAAGGTCATCGTCGCGGGTTGGATCGTGTACGCACTGGTGTATGCGGGCTTCGCCGTTGCGGACAGCCACTGGCATGCCTGGGCGTTGTTCACCGTATACGGCCTCTACTTCGGCTTGACTGAAGGCGTGGAGAAGGCGCTCGTTGCCGATTTCGCGCCGCTGTATCTGCGCGGCTCGGCTTTCGGACTGTACCACCTGGTGGTCGGACTCGGCGCGCTTCCGGCGTCCCTGCTCTTTGGTCTGGTTTGGCAGAAGCTCGGCGTTGCAACGGCCTTCGGCATGGGAGCGGGCTTTGCGGTCCTGGCGAGCGTGCTGCTTTCTCTGTTGACGGTAAAAAAGCCGGAATAAAGATTCGGCGTAATGCTTCATTGGTTTTCAATTCCATTCAAGAAGGAGCCACGCTATGATCGAGCTCTTACGCACTCGCAGAAGTATACGCAAGTACACTCAAAAGCCGGTTGATAAAAAGTCGGTCGAGGTCCTTATTGAAGCATTGCTCCGGGCCCCGACCTCTCGGAACAGCAAGTCCTGCGAGTTCGTCATTGTCGACGACCGGGAACTCCTGTCAAAACTGTCAAAAACGCGGGAGAGCGGGTCGCAGCATTTGCAGGGCGCGGCATTAGGGGTTGTCGTGTGCGCTGACAGCGGAAAATCGGACGTGTGGGTAGAAGACTGTTCCATCGCGTCGATCCTGGTCCAGATGACCGCCCACTCGCTGGGATTGGGGAGCTGCTGGATACAAATAAGAAATCGAAATCATACCGATGCGATGACCGCGGAGCACTATATACAGGGTCTTCTGGGGTTGCCCGGCCACATCAAAGTCGAATCCATAATAAGCATCGGCCACCCGGACGAAACAAAGGAGCCGATCAAGAAAGATGCCTTGGAATATACCAGGGCAAGGCATAACCAGTATTCTCAACATTACCAGCGTCCCTAAGAGGGCTCTGAGTAGATGCGAAAGAGGTAATCCATGGCAACCTATACCGTAGCGATCACCGGTGCCTCGGGCGCTCCCTATGCCCATCGGCTTCTCCAGGCGTTGGTCAAGGCCGGCCATTCCGTTTATCTGTCGATCTCCGGCGAAGGGCTGTCGATCCTGAACGACGAGACGGGTATGCATCTGAAGGGGTCCGAGACGGACATCCAGTTTACCCTCCAGAAGTATTTCGGTTCCAAAGAGGGACAACTGACGTATTTCGACGAGGACAATCTGTACGCGCCGATAGCGAGCGGCTCGGTCAAGGTGGACGCCATGGTCGTTATCCCCTGTTCCATGAAGACGCTCGCGTCCATAGCAAACGGCTTTGCGTCGAACCTCATCGAGCGGGCCGCGGACGTGACGTTGAAGGAGAAACGGAAACTCATCATCGTGCCGCGCGAGACGCCGCTCTCGGCAATCCACCTCAAGAATATGCTCACCCTCGCCAGGCTCGGGTGCCACATCATCCCGGCGATGCCGGCATTCTATCATCATCCGAAAGAAGTTTCCGATCTGGTGGATTTTATCGTTGGGCGGGTGCTGGACGGCATGGGAATCGAGAACGATTTATCGCCGAGGTGGGGAAGTTAGAGACAAATGCGGAATGCGGATTGCGGAATGCGGATTTAAAATTAGAAATTACTTGGGATTTGTTATCTGGAGTTTGAAATTTATCGCATACAACGGGTAAACGTTGTATGCGGTCCCACGTCCCTCACTCCTTAAGGCCATGGAACCGCTCAAAATCGTCTACCTTTAAGGCGGGGCTGAAGTAGTAGCCCTGGCCCATATCGCAGCGCAAGAGCCGCAGCACCTTCCACTGCTCCTCCGTTTCGACCCCTTCGGCGATCGTCTTGATCCCGAGGCTTCGCGCCATGGTCGTGATGGAGGTGATGATCGTGGCCGTGTCGGGATCGGTTGTCACGTCTTTGCGGGGGCAGAAACCGCACATAATTTTTTCACCTGCGCGCACACTTGCCTCTTCCCGGTCATCCTGTTTTCTTGAATTTATCACCATCGCTCGGAGCATGTAAGAGATTGTGCTGCTGCTCTTTTTTTACGACTGTTTCGATGGCCGCCCTGGCGGGCAGACCGAGTTGTGTGAACTTGATCCCGTAGAAACGGCCGTCAGGCGCGTCCGCCGCCTGCCTGAGCACTCTCTGTATTTCGCCGTGCGCCTCTACGTGCGTTCCGTCGGGAAGATAGAAGGACAGGGAAATCAGGTCCCCTTCCGCAAGGGCGTCTTCGTCCGCCTTGATGAGCATACCCGTGGCGCTGATGTTTTCCGTGTGGTACAGGAACTGCCTGTCCTTGGATTTGCCTTCAACGGCCACGGTGAGCGCCACCCGGTAGGACTTCCTCGGCGCAATATTAAGGAGTTCCTGCATCCTGGCGTGGAGCAGAGCGGTATCGACCGGTATGGTAAAAATCGCGCTGATACCGCATTGTTTGCATCGTTCCCGGTTGTCGGGCGTGTCCCTGCAGATGATGATGACGGAGACCCCTTGCAGGTCTTTGTCCCGTCTGATGCTGTCGAAAAGCTCCTCGGTCTTGATGCCGGGCATGTCGAACTGCGTGACGATGAGATCGGCCTTCTCCTCGCGGTGGGCCTTCAACATCTCGTCGTTCGTGGCCGCCGTGATGACCTTGATGTGCCCCCGGTCGAGAAAGGTGCTTCCCGTCAGGTACAGTTTCTTCAGATGGTCCGCTATCAGTATTTTCCCCATCGTCGGCCTCCTTCCAGCCGCGGCAGTTTTCTCTATCTTTCCGCGAGGAACCGGGCGCTACTCCGGCGAAAACAGGGCCGGAGATGCATCTGCTTGACAAATTATAGCACCGCGAGGAGTTTTCGGCAGGGCAAATGGTTTTTACGCGATTTTTTTTCTCGAATGTTTAGAGTTGTCGGGAGCGCGAAGCGCGGCTTTTACAATGCGCTCGAATTCCGATTTTGAGAAGGGCTTGTTGATGTACTCGAACACCCCGAGATCGTACGACTGCAGGTAGCTCTCGATGCTCGCGAAGGCGGTGACCATGATCACCGGGACCGTGGGCAGGAGTTGCCTCAGCGACTCTATGAATTCCAGGCCGTCCATCCGCGGCATCCGGTAATCGGCGATGACGAGGTCGATTTCGGCCCCTCCCCGCACCGTAGACAGGGCAGACTCGCCGTCCGCTTTTTCGAGCGTCCTGAAGCCCAGATCGCCGAGGATGTCTCCATAGAGTTCGCGGTTCGCGGATTCATCGTCCACCAGAAGGATGGTTATTTCCGGTCCCTGTTTCATTTTACCTGCTCTTTTCTTGTTCTCTCTCCGCTGCACAGAGCGCATTCCTGCCGCCTTCCTGTTCTCATTTTTTTGATCGCGAAAGAACGTGACTGAACAGCGCAACACGATTGCTTCCTGAGGGATGTACGTCTATGATGGTAAGCGTCGCCCGGACCAGTCATGCGCTACCTCTATTGTAGCACAGGCCGGTGAACGGTGTTCCTGATTTTCATTTGCGGGTGAGTTCGGTTTGCCGGATGTAATAAAAAAGTCTGATTTAAGGAGAACAGAGGGGAGAGTTGCAATTTTTATTACGCGTTGTATTCCGTACCGCCGCCCTCGCCGAGGTTTTCCATCCAGGAGTCGATCAGAGACGTGTCCTGCTTGGCAAGCACGTCCTCTTCCACGAATACCGGCGCTCCGATGCGGAGGGCGATCGCAATGGCGTCGCTCGGCCGCGAGTCGATGTGGAATTCCTTGCCGTTGTGCAGGAGGTAGAGCGAAGCGTAGAACGTGTTGTCGATAAGGTCGCTGATGACGACCCGGGCGATCTCGATCTCCAGGCGGTCGAAGATGCCGACTATGAGGTCGTGGGTGAGCGGGCGGGGCGCCTTCATGTTGCTCAGGGCCATGGCAATGGAATTTCCTTCCGCGGCCCCGATCCAGATCGGGAGGATCTTTTTTCCGGTATCATCCTTGAGCACGACTATGTAGCTGCTGTTTCTGCTGTCGAAGAGGATGGTATTTACGCTCATTTGAATCCACATGGCCGTTTCATGCCTCTCTTTTTGAAGGATACCACACCGAAATTGCCAAGTAAAGGGATTATTTTATTGACTTTTTTCAAAGATACGATATACTTTGCCCCTTGAATTCTCCTGTTAATCGCGAGGGCATTGCCGATCATCGATGAAACAAACCGTTACCGAAATCCTGCTCCAGGCCCTCGCCCGGGCCAAAGAAAAGGGCGAACTGAAGCTCGATACGCAGCCGACAATCATACTCGACACCCCGAGGGAAGAGAGCCACGGCGACCTCGCCACCACGCTCGCCATGGCCCTGGCAAAATCCGAGTCCAAGCCGCCCCGTAAGATCGCCGAGATCGTCATCGCGAACATCCTGGACGAAGAGGGGACCATCGAGAAGACCGAGATCGCGGGGCCGGGGTTCATCAATTTTTTTTTCCGGAAGGACCGCTGGAAAAAAACGCTCTTTGAAATAGACGCAGAAGGGCCTCAGTACGGCCTGACGAACATCGGCAAGGGCGAGCGGGTGCTCGTGGAATTCGTGAGCGCCAATCCCACCGGGCCGCTCCACGTGGGCCACGGCCGGGGCGCCGCAGTGGGCGACGCGTTGGCGAACCTTCTCGCCGCGACAGGATACGAGGTCACCCGTGAATTCTACATCAACGACGCGGGAAGGCAGATCAAGCTTCTCGCGGAATCGGTGTATGCCCGCTACCAGCAGGCGCTCGGCAACGACGTCCCGTTCCCCGAGGACGGTTACCACGGCGGCTATGTCGAAGAGATCGCGCAGGGATTCATCAAGCTTTACGGGAACAAATATCTCAAAACGCCTTTCAAGGAATGCGCCGACGTGTTCGGAGACTTCGGCAAGGACATGATGCTTGCGGACATCCGGACCGATCTCGAGGGTTTCGGCGTGCGCTTCGACGCCTGGTTCAGCGAAGCAAGCCTGCTCAGGGACCAATCGGTGCAAAAATCCATCGAGGAACTGAAGGAGAGCAGGAACCTGTACGAGCAGGACGGGGCGCTGTGGTTCCGCTCGACGATGTTCAGCGACGACAAGGACCGCGTGGTAAAGAAAAAGGACGGGAGCTGGACCTATCTCGCCACGGACATCGCGTACCACCGGAACAAGCTAGCGCGCGGATTTACAACACTCGTGAACATCTGGGGGGCCGACCACCACGGCTACATCCCGCGCGTGCAGGCCGTGATCCAGGCCTTCGGCCATCCCAAGGATTCGCTCCATGTGCTCCTCGTGCAGCTCGTGTCGATCCTCCGCCACGGCAAGCCGGTGCCCATGTCCAAGAGGGCGGGGACGTTCGTGACGCTCCGGGACGTGGTGCAGGACGTGGGCGCGGACGCGGCCCGTTACATATTTTTAACGCGCCGGTCGGACAGCCACCTGGACTTCGACCTCGACGTGGCCAAGGAACAGTCCCGGGAGAACCCGGTGTATTACGTCCAGTACGCCCATGCGCGGCTGGCAAGCCTGTTCCGCGAGGCTGGGTCGAGGAACATCCCGCTCCCGAAGAACGACACGGTCGACGTTTCGCTCCTCGACCTCGAAGAGGAGCAGAATATCATGAAGGCGCTCGCAAAGTATCCTGAACTGATCGAAGAGGCGGCCCTCGCATACGAGCCGCACCGTCTGACGTACTATCTCCAGGACCTGGCCGGGCTTCTTCATAATTATTATTTCAAACACCGGGTCATTACCGAGGACGCGGCGCGCACGACGGCCAAACTCTTTCTCCTGAAGCAGGTGAAGACCGTGATCAAAAGCGCGCTTGCAATCCTGGGGGTCAATGCGCCGGAGAGAATGTAGGGAATTCGGAATGGCGAATGCGGAATGCGGAATGAAAAGAACGCTATCAAGAAAATTCCGCATTCCGAATTCCGCACTCCGCATTTGAAGCCGTGTTTAATTTTTCTTTAATAAAAAAAGATTCCGCTTCTTCCGCACGGCTGGGCAAGATCACGACGTCGCACGGCGAGGTGGCTACGCCGGTGTTCATGCCGGTCGGAACGCAGGCCGCGGTGAAGACGCTCTCGCCCGGCGACCTGGTGGAGCTCGGCGCCGAGATCATCCTGTCGAACACGTACCATCTGTTCCTGAGGCCGGGACACGAGCTTATCCGCGAGTTCGGGGGGATACAGAAGTTCATGGCGTGGAACAGGCCGGTCCTGACGGACAGCGGCGGGTTCCAGGTATTCAGCCTGGCGGAACTCCGGAAGATCACGGAAGAGGGCGTCACGTTCCAGTCGCACCTGGACGGCGGCGCGAAGCATTTCATCACGCCCGAGTACGCCGTGGAGATACAGGAAGCGCTCGGCGCGGACATCGTGATGGCCTTCGACGAGTGCGTCCCTTATCCGGCGACGCGGGACTACGCGCTGGAGTCGCTCGAACGGACGCTCCGCTGGGCAAAACGCTGCCGCGACGCAAAGAAGGACACGGGACAGGCGCTGTTCGGCATCCTGCAGGGGGGAATGCATCCCGAGCTTCGGAAGCGGTCGGCCGAGGCGCTGGTGGACATCGGGTTCGAAGGTTACGCCCTGGGCGGACTCTCGGTGGGCGAGACCAAGCCCCTGATGTACGAGATGATCGAGGCGTCGGCGCCGTCGCTTCCCGAAGACAAGCCCCGGTACCTCATGGGCGTGGGCACGCCCGAGGACCTGGTGGAAGGCGTTGACCGCGGGATCGATATGTTCGACTGCGTCATGCCGACGCGGAACGCGCGGAACGGGACGTTCTTCACCTCTTTCGGGAAAGTGGTGATTCGGAACGCGCAGTACGAACGGGACAAGCAGCCGATCGACCCTGCGTGCGGGTGCTCCACCTGCAGGAATTTTTCGCGGGCCTATCTGCGCCACCTGTTCAATGCCGGCGAAGTGTCGGCGCTCAGGCTCGGCACGGTCCATAATCTCTTTTTCTACCTGGAGCTCATGCGGAACATCCGGAGGAGCATCGGGGAGGGGAGGTTCAGGGAATTCAAGAAGGAGTTTTTGGCGAAGCGGGAAAAAACTGGTGCATGATCCACATTGCACGATCTTCTTATAAGTCTTATATCGTGCATCGTGTATCTAACTAATCACTAAATACTATAAGGGAGGTAGCACAATGTTTATCGAAACGGCATACGCAATGGGAGCACCGGGAGGGCAGGGCGCACCTGCGGGCGGCGGGGCGTCCGGCCTGATCATGATGGTCGTCATCTTCGCTATCTTTTACTTCATCCTGATCCGGCCCCAGCAGAAGAAGATGAAGGAGCACAAGAAGATGGTGGCAGAACTCAAAAAAGGCGACCGGATCGTCACCGCGGGCGGCATCTACGGCACGGTCGAGAACACCACGACCGAGACCCTGACGGTCAAGATCGCCGAGGGAGTCAAGGTGAAGATCACCCGCAGTTCAGTGGGCACGGTGGTGAAGCCCGAGGATGAAAAGGAATAGTTCCGGAAGGTAAGAGAGTAGGAAAGTAAGAAGGTGAGAGTGATTTTGAGGAGGCATGTGTTATGAAGAAGAGCATTCAGTGGAGAATGGCGCTCATCGCCCTTTCGGTCTTGATCGCGCTGTTTTTATTTCTGCCGTCTACGCCGCTTTCGTCGAACCTGCCGGAGTTGTGGCGTCAGAGCGTGCCGAAGATATCGCTCGGGCTGGACCTGCGGGGCGGCAGCCACCTGGTGATGCAGGTGGACACGGTGAAGGCCGTAGAATCTTCGGTGGACAACATTGCGGCTGACCTCCAGACCACGGCCGCTTCGCAGAAGCTTGCGGTCACCTTCGCCAGAAACGGCCAGAACATCATTGCCAAAGTCGCCGAGCCGCTCGCAGACAAGGTCGACAAACTCGTGAAAGACAGTTATGCCATCCTTGAATTAAAAAATACGGCCAAGGGCGAGCTGGTATATGCATTAAAGCCGGCTGAAGTGAAACGTCTCTCGGAGTGGGCGGTGACCCAGGCGCTCGAGCGCACCCGCCGCAGGATCGACAAGTACGGCGTGGCGGAGCCCGCCATCTACAAGCAGGAAAACGACCAGATCGCGCTCCAGCTTCCGGACGTGAAGAACCCGCAGGAAGCCATCCATTTCATCGAGACCGCGGGGAGGCTGGAATTCAAACTCCTGAATGCCCAGGCGGACTACCAGAAAGCGCTTGCGGGCAATATCCCCCCGGACAGCGAGCTCCTCTATGGAGAGGACGTGGATGATACCGGAAAGATCGCGAAGCGGGCGTATGTAGTTTACAAACAGACGCTTCTGACCGGCGACCGGCTGAAAGAGGCCAAAGTCGGTATCGACCAGTACAACAAGCCCGCGGTGTCCATTTCGTTCGACGGCGAGGGCGCGAAGATCTTCGACCGGATCACCGGCGAGAACGTCGGCAAGCAGCTTGCCATCGTGCTCGACGGCGTGATACATTCCGCCCCGAGGATCCAGGACCGGATCAGCGGCGGCAACGCACAGATAACCGGCAATTTTACGCATGACGAGGCGGCGAAGCTCGCGATCGTACTGCGCGAATCGCTCCCGGCGCCCATGAAGATCATACAAAATGTGACCGTCGGCCCGTCGCTCGGCAAGGATTCCATCACGATGGGCACCCGCGCGGCGTTGTTCGGCGGCCTAATCGTCATCGTCTTCATGGTCGTTTACTATCGGATGTCGGGCGTGATCGCGGACTATGCAATCGTCCTGAATCTCGTACTGCTTCTCGGGGCCATGGCGCTCATGAGCGCCACGCTCACCCTGCCCGGCATCGCGGGAATCATCCTCACGATCGGAATGGGCGTGGACTCGAATGTGCTTATGTTCGAACGCATTCGCGAGGAAATCCGCTCGGGCAAGCAGCCCCGGCCCGCGGTGGACGCGGGATACGACAAGGCGTTCCTCACGATCCTCGATTCGCACGTGACGACGCTTATTACGGCGATGGTGCTCTTCATGTTCGGCACCGGCCCCATTAAAGGGTTCGCCGTTACCCTGAGCCTCGGCATCATGATCAACCTCTATTCCGCCCTCGTGGGCACGAAGGTGATCTTCGACATCATCAATAGCAAGTGGAAGCTGGAGAAACTGAGCATATAAAGAAAAAACATTACCGCGGAGGATGCAGTTCTGTGGTTAAGCCTTTTTTTCGGAGGTTCAAATGCTTCAAATCTTACACAAAACAAACATAGACTTCATGGGCTGGAAGAACATTTCATTCACGGTCTCCGGCCTGCTCATCGCGCTCGGGATTTTCGGGCTGATACAGGTCGGCCGCGGCAAGGCGAACCTCGGGATCGACTTTGTGGGGGGCACTACGGTCCAGCTCTCCTTCAAGGAACGCGTACCGATCGACCAGGCGCGCGCGGCGCTCGAGAAAAGCGGCTTCCAGGGCGCGACGATCCAGGAAGTAGGCGAGGGAGGGAATAAAATCCTGATAAAGGTCCGGGAGTCCGAAGGCACCTCGGACAAGATCCAGACCATGTTCAAGCAGGATTTTCCGAACAACCCCTTCGAGATCGTCAGCATCGAGGAAATCGGACCGGTGATCGGGAAGGCGCTCCAGCGCGACGCGCTTGTGGCCATTACGGTCTCGATCATAGCGATCATTCTGTATATCGCGCTCCGGTTCGAGTTCAAGTTCGGCGTGGCGGCGGCAATTGCAACGATGCATGATATCCTCGCGGTGCTGGGCATCTTTTACGTCATGCACTGGGAGATCAACCTGCTCATCGTCACCGCGCTCCTCACGCTTGCGGGCTATTCGCTCACCGACACCGTCGTGGTTTTCGACCGCATCCGGGAGAACCTGAAACGGAACAGGCGCGATCCGCTTCCCAAGCTCGTGAACAACAGCATCAATGAGGTGCTGTCCCGGACGATCATCACCTCGCTCACCGTGGTGCTCGTGCTCATCCCGCTCGTGCTGTTCGGCGGCGACGTGCTTCACAGCTTCTCCGTGGCGCTTCTTATGGGCGTTGTTGTCGGGACCTATTCTTCCGTGTTCGTGGCCAGCCCGATTCTCGTTGTGTGGCATGCCAATGCCGGAGGAAGGCTGATCTCGAAATAAAGAGCGCGAAGGTGGGAAGGTAGGAGGGTAGGAAGGTAGGAAAGTACAAACTTACCTGCTCACCCTCTTACCGTCCTACCCTTATGTTCATCAATTTTTTCTAATCAGAAAATGACCCGACCTACCCCATTGTCTCACCTCAACCCATTTTGTCTCGCAAACCCGCATGGATACCGGTAATTTGGTATAGTATAAGTATTAAGACAGCGAGCACGCAGAGCTTGCTTATTAATACGATTTGATGCATTTTGCCATCCAACCGACCAAAACTTTTGGTGCGATTCCGGCAAGGGGAGGCAGGTATGGCTGAACGGGAATCGGCAACCATTTCCCTCTTTTCCTCCATCCGCACGCGGCTCATTCTCGCTTTTGTGTTGATCGCCCTCCTGCCTATGGCCGTCATCAGCGCTGTTCTGGCCGTTTCGGGCTCGAAAGGCGCGCAAGCGCAATTCCTCACGCAGCTTGAGACAGTAGCGGGTTTAAAAGACGTAGCGCTCAGCACCTGGGCGTCCACGCTTAAGGCCGAATTGGGGAATGGACTCATCGGCGAGAACACGCTTCAGCTCGTAAGCGCGCTTGTGGAAAAAACGCCGGACTCAAGGGACCAGCAAGCCGCCCACAGCGCGCTCCTGGGGCGCTTCCGGCAGTTGATGGCCCAGACTCAGTTATTTGAAGAGATGTTCCTGATGGACCGGAACGGATGGGTGGCGTTGTCCACCGAGCCCGCGCACGAGGGCCGGATGTTTGCAGACAAGCCTTTTTTTCTGCGCGGCCTGAAAGGGCCCGTGATCCATCCCTCGTCGTCCGGTCAAATCGCAATAATCGCGGCGCGCCCCATAGTCGACGATAGCGGCAGAGTACTGGGTGTTCTGGCAGGAAGGGTCGGCCTGGGGCAGTTCACCGAGATCATGCGAGTCCCGACCGGGCTGGGCAGGACGGGCATAACCTATCTCGTGGATGCGAATTACACCCTGCTGACCCCATTGCCCGGCATCGAGCCGGGCGGCAAAGTAGACAGTTATGAAATCCGGGAAGTCCTGGAAAAGCAGGCCGAGGGTTCCGGCGCCTATAAAGACTTTCGCGGCGTGCCCGTCATCGGCGCTTACCGCTGGCTGCCGGAGCTCGAGGTTGCGTTGATGGCCGAGCAGGAACAGTCCGAATCCGGCCGGAACGTGTCCGTGATGCTGGCGATCAATGCAAGCGTGGCGTTGGCGGCCCTGCTGATCGCAACGATTGCTTCCCTGATCGTTACCCGCGGTATCGCCGCGCCGCTCGCCGAGCTTTCTGATGCAGCCGCGCAGATCGCCGCCGGCAACCTTGGCGCCATCGCCGAAGTGCAACGTAAAGACGAGCTCGGCGCTTTGGCCCGGACCTTCAACTTCATGACCGATGAGCTCAGGCGGACGATGTCCGGATTGCGTAAAAGCGAGGAGAAATACCGCACGCTGGTCGATAATGTGAATATCGGCATTTACCGGAATACCGGCGGCCAGGGGATGTTTCTCCAGGCAAACCCGGCGCTCGCAAAGATCTTCGGGTATGATACCGTGGAGGAGTTGAGGGAAGTTGCCGTGGCCGAGCTGTACGTTGACCCGGAAGACAGAGAGCGCTTTCTTGAAGAGGCAAAGCGCAGTGGTTTTGTGAAGGACCGGAAGGTGGCCCTGAAGAAAAAAGACGGGACGACCATATGGTGCTCGGTGAGCGCCACGGTGCAGTACGGTGAATATGGCGAAATCGAATGGATGGACGGCGTTCTGGAGGACGTCACCGAACGCAAGCAGGCTGAAGAGGAGCGTGAGCGGCTTCTTCGCGACCTGACGGAAGCGGTTGCAACGGCGAAGACTTTGAGCGGCATGCTGCCGATCTGCGCGTCCTGCAAGCGGATACGGGACGACAAAGGCTACTGGGAGCAGGTTGATGTGTATGTGAGCGAACACTCCGAGGCGGAGTTCAGCCACGGCGTGTGCCCGGAATGCTTCAAAAAACTGTACCCGGGCTATTCGATGGAGAACTCGAAAATGAAAACGGATAAAAAAGATACGACATAACCAGACCGCCGACGCGTGATAGGTCGTCCGGCCTCCGGCATAACTTCTCTTGACAGGGACGGCAAGGGACTTTATTATACAGCAGCAGTAAATGCGCGTTTCCGAGGGCTTATGCGGGTTCTAAAATACTTCATGCTTCTTCTCACACTCCTGTTTTTGTTCTCCTGCGGGGGAGGGAAAATCGTTTCCCCAAGCGGCGCGGACGCTCTTTTCCCTCATCCGGCTAAAACTCTTTCTTCATCCGAACCAGTCCCCGCACAGCAACTGCGGGCGGCCGGCGAGGCCCTCAAGACCGGAAGGGGAGATGCCGCGCTCATGATCCTGCGGCAGGTGATCGAACAATACCCGGACACCCCCTGGTACAAACGCGCGCTGTTCCTGACGGAGCGGACGCTCATCCAGATGGACAGACCGACAGAGGTCGATGCGGCCATGCTCCGCGTGCAGGCAGAGTATCCTGAGCTTGCGGAGTATGCTCTTTTCCTGCTTGCCGATTACCACTATTCCAAAGCGCGGTATACCGAGGCCGAGGCGCTGTATCAGCGAATCACGCGGCGGTACCCCAAAAGCGCCCTGGCCGCGCGTTCGGCATTTCGGCGGGCCCAGGCCCTTCTTGGATCATACTCCTATCTTCAAGCCGCAGAGGCGTTCGACAAATTTTTACAGGAGAATCCTCGCTCCGAGCTGGCCCCAGCCGCGGGCCTGGGACTCGGGCAGGCGCTGACCGCGGAGGCGCGCCTGGCGGATGCGGTACTGGCATACCGGAAGGTATGGGTCAACTATCCCGGCAACTCGACTGATCAGGAGGTCGAAAAGGCGCTCGCGGAGCTTGAGGGGGGAGGAGTCGAGATTCCCGAGCCCTCCTCGGAAGAATTGTACGAGCGGGGAAGAAATCTTTTCCGGTCCAATCAATACGAAAAAACGCTGGAGACATTCGTACTGCTCCTGGCGCAAGAGCCAAAATCTCCCTACCGGTCCGACGTCCTGCTCAGGACCGGCATCGCCTCGTTCATGGTCGGCAGGCGGAGCGCGGCCGCGGCCGTTCTCGAAAGAATGGTGAAGGATTACCCCGCAGACCCGCGGGCGCCGGAGGCGCTGAACTGGATCGGGAAGTCCTACAGCAAACTTGGGGAAGGGGAGAAGGGAGTACGGGCTTTCCGAAAAATTCTCGACCGTTACCCGGAAAGCGAATGGGCGGATGACGCGCTCTTTCTCATCGGGAATATCTACCGCGACACCGGAGACCTCAAGAGGGCGCTCACCTATTATAGCCGGTTGGCGGCCGAATATCCCGAGAGCAAGTTCGCCGACAGCGCGATCTGGTGGCAGGCATGGTCGTACTATTCCGCCGGCGCTTATCGAAAGGCCGAACGTGAACTCCAGGAACTCATCAACCGTTATCCGCGGTCATTCCTCGTGAACCAGGCGCGCTACTGGCAGGGCAGGGCGGCCGAGAAGCAGGGCGATGCGTCACGCGCAGCCGCATACTACGAACGAGTGCTCGGGAAAGGGCCCTATACCTACTATGGTTATCGCGCCGCGGAACGGTCTTCCTCCCTGGGGGATTCGGACACGGTCGTGAAGACGGATTTTCCCGCCGACAGCGTCGTTCCGTGCGAAAAGGGGCCGTGCCCGGACGATTCTCTGCATTCCTTCGATACGGACGACAGTCCGCCCATCTGGACGGAAGAGGCGCGGGCACTTTTGGCCGCGGAGCCCTCGTTCAGGAAGACCCTTGAACTCATGTACGTGGACATGAAGAAAGAGGCCGCCGTGGAGTTGTCGGCCCTGCAGGAAAGGACCCCGCGAAAACGTGGCGCGCTCCTCGGACTGTCCAAGGCGTTTTTTGAACTCGGCGACTATTATCGCTCGCTGATGCTCGTGCTCAGAAATTACGAGCGTTACCTTGAAGCGCCGCTGGACGGCGCGCCCGAGGACCTGTGGCTCCTTGCCTATCCGCAGGCCTACTGGGAAAGCGTTCTGTCGTATGCCCGAAAGTACAAACAGGACCCCTATTTCATCGCTGCCATTATGCGGGAAGAGAGCCAGTTCAACCCCGAGGCGCTGTCTCCCGCGGGTGCGCGGGGGCTGATGCAGGTGATGCCTTCGACGGGCGCACAGGTGGCGCAACAGATCAAGGTGCGGGGCTTCGACGGCGGGAAGCTCAACGACGCGGACATGGGCATCAATATCGGGACCTGGTACATCGGAAATCTCATGAAGCGGTTCAAGGGAGATCCTATCCTGGTGGCCGCGGCCTACAACGCGGGGCCCGAGGCGGTGGCGTCGTGGATCAGGAAGAAC
The DNA here is from genome assembly GCA_041476485.1 of Nitrospirota bacterium. Taxonomy (GTDB): domain Bacteria; phylum Nitrospirota; class UBA9217; order UBA9217; family UBA9217; genus JBAZLV01. Next base: position 23,375 of record JBGOTO010000007.1, on the reverse strand, counting down.
GGATACCACGGGGACCGCGACCTGTTCGTGGAGTCCATCCCGTATATGGAGACCAGGGGATACGTGAAGAAGGTCTTGAGGAACTACGCGGAGTATAAGAGGATCTACGGCAGGACGCCGGACATCGCACCGCCCGCCCCGGTGTTGCCGGTGGACATGCCCGGGCCGATGAGCATGGGAGAAGAGGTAAGGAACCCGTGATTCGTAATGTAAATTGAGCGTCGAGGGTGACTACTCAGGTCAGCTGCTTCGCTTCGACGCAAGGCGCGCCAAGATGCTTTTTTATACTATCGCTGTCCGTGCTTACACCTGCAGCGCTTTTGCTCCGCACGCGCTGTGTGGGCTGGTGTGGCGTTCATTCCCGTGTGGGGGCGCGCTTGTTGCGCCTGTGCTCAGCGGCAGACCAGAGTAGTTGCGTCGGGGGAAATAGTATTGAAGGACCTTGAGGACAGATTCGCGGAGATCGAGAGGCGGGTGCGGCTGCTGGCGGTCGAGAACAAGGACCTCAGGGGCCGCGTGAGCGAGCTCGAAAACGAGCTTGCGCAGGCGCGGCGCGAAGCGCAGCAGTTCGAACACCTCCACGGGAAAAAACTGCATATCAAAGAAAAGATCGAGCGTATCCTGCAGTCCCTTGATACCGCGACGGGGAAGGAATGAGGGTGTGGCTGGCAGGATCATTCTGCATGGTTCGGCTCCGAAGACGAAAATATCCTTGAACGCCTATGGGTGTTGTGCTATATTTTGTTAAGGAGATGAAGGCATGACAACAGCTCAAATTCAACACTCTTACATTGAAAAGAATCCTGCTAAGTATGAAGGCAAAGCCGTCATAAAAGGCACCAGAATTCCGGTAGTTTCGATCGTAAACCACTACCGCGCCGGAATGAGTATCGAAGAAATCCTCGAAGGTTACCCGTCCATTACTCCCGCCCAATTGTTCGACGCTCTCAGCTATTACTTCGACAATAAGGAAGAGATAGATAGAGATTTGGCCTGATGTCCAAACTATACCTTGACGAGGATGTACACAAGAAGGTTGCTTCCGCCCTTCGTCTGAAAGGCTACGATGTCGTGAGTGCCCACGAGATACGGAAACAAAGCTTCTCCGATTCTCAGCAATTGGAATACGCAGCCTCTGAACAACGAGCGATATTTACGTTCAACGCGGGTGATTTCAACAGGCTGCATAAAGAATACCTGAAGAATAGTAAAAAACACTACGGCATAAATTCTTTCGAAACAACTATCCCTCAGTGAAACGGTCAAACGCCTTGCAAAATTTCTCTATACCCATGCAGCAGATAAAATGCAAAACAATGTTTTTTGGATATAGTTCGTCCCATTCGTTGTCGTTGTAATAAATTTGAGTAATATTCTATAATGGACATCATCTCGGCAAAAAACCTGATCAAGGATTATAACGGCCTCCGGGCCTTGAACGGCATTGCTTTCTCGATCAGGCAGGGGGAGTGCTTCGGGTTTCTCGGGCCGAACGGCGCGGGCAAGACCACGGTGATGCACATCATCTCCTGTTTTTGCCCGCCGACGGCGGGCACGGTCACGGTCTTCGGCATGGACGTGGCCGAAGAGCCGAGCCGGATCAAAGCGCGCCTCGGCGTCATGCCCCAGGACATCAACCTCGACCCGGACCTGAACGTCCTGGAAAACCTCTTTGTCTACGCGCGGTATTTTGACATCCCGAAAAAGGACGGTCTGCGCCTCGCGCGGGTCCTCCTCGATTTTGTGGAGCTTTCGGACAAGGCGGGGGCCAAGATCGACCAGCTCTCGGGCGGCATGAAGCACCGGCTGCTTCTCGCGCGCTCTTTGGTGAACAATCCCGAACTGCTGATCCTCGACGAGCCGACGACGGGCCTGGACCCGCACAGCAGGCGCGCGGTCTGGGACAAGCTGGACCACCTGAAAGCGCAGAACACCACGCTCCTCCTGACGACGCATTACATGGATGAGGCGGAACGGCTGTGCGACCGGGTGGCGATCATGGACTCGGGCAGGATCGTGGCCATCGACAGGCCTGCAAGCCTCATGGCCGCCCACGGAAGCAACCTTGAGGGCGTGTACCTCAAACTGACGGGGAGGAGCCTTGCGGATTAAAGGCGTAATACGGGTCTGGCAGCGCCAGTGGACCGTGTATACCAAGCTCTACAAGACGAGCCTCGCACTCAACTTTGTGGAGCCGGCGCTCTATCTCGTGGCCATGGGGTTCGGGCTCGGCGCCTTCGTGCCCGAGATCCACGGCCAGCCCTATATAAAATATATCGCGCCGGGCATTATCGCCTCGTCGTCCATGTTCGCGGCCGTGTACGAGTGCACCTACGGCACCTACATCCGGATGACCTTCCAGAAGACCTTCGACGCCATCCTCGCCACGCCGGTGAACCTGGACGATCTCGTGGCCGGGGAGCTTATCTGGGGCGCGACCAAGAGCCTGATCTTCGGCGTCACGATCGCGATCGTGATCGCCCTGTTCGGTCTTGTGGACTCGCCGCTCATCATCCTGTCTTTCCCGCTGATCTTCCTGTGCGGCCTGATCTTCGCGGAACTCTCGCTCGTCTTTTGCGCGATCGTTCCGGGGATCGATTCCTTCAGCTATTTTTACACGCTGTTCATGACGCCGCTGTTCTTGTTCTCCGGCATCTTCTTTCCGCTCGACGCCATGCCGCGCGTGGTGTCCGACATTGCCGCGTTCACGCCGCTGTATCATCTGGTGAACGCCTGCCGCGCCCTCTCGGCCGGCTCGTTCTCCGGCGCGCTCTGGAGCGCGGCCTGGATCGTTGCCGTGGCTGTCGTGCTCGCTCCGATTCCGTTTGCCATGATGAAAAAGAGGATCATTGTCTGATCGTGATTACTCAGGTCAGCTGCTTCGCTTTGCGCAAGCCCCGCCTTGCTTGATGTCGGTGCATCGGTCGCCGCGCGCTTCATTGCGCCTGCGCTCCGCAGCGGACCTGAGTAGTTACGTCTGATCAATGCGGCATGGGGCGAAGGATCTCCTATGACGGGAAGGTCAATGGCGTGAAAAATGCAAAATAGACAAATGAGAACGCGAGGAGGCCATTCCCGAATGAAAATACAGACCCCGGTCCTTCCTGATGACGAGCACAACAAAAGGCTGATCAAGAACGTCCATCCCTCCGGCTGGAAAAATCCCGAGCCCGCGCCGCGCTACAACCTCGTCGTGATCGGCGCGGGGACCGCCGGGCTGGTGACCGCGGCCGGGGCAGCGGGTCTCGGCGCGAGGGTGGCGCTCATTGAACGACAACTCATGGGCGGGGATTGTCTTAACGTGGGGTGCGTGCCGTCCAAGGGCATTATCAGGGCCGCCCGCGCCGCTTATGACGCCAGGGCCGCCGGAGAGTTCGGCCTGGCCTGCGGCAAGAGCCCGTCCGTCGATTTCGGAAAGGCGATGGAGCGCATGCGCCGCATCAGGGCGGGGATCAGCGCTCACGACTCCGCACTGCGCTTCAGCAAAGAGCTCGGCGTCGATGTTTTTTTCGGAGATGGAAAATTTGCGGGTCCCGACGCCATTGAGGTGGAGGGGAAGCGGCTCCGTTTTAAAAAAGCGGCGATCTGCACCGGCGCTCGCGCCGCCGCCCCGTCGGTCCCCGGCATTGGGGAAACGGGATATCTCACGAACGAAACGGTCTTTAATCTCACGAAGCTTCCCCGCCGGCTTGCGGTCATCGGCGGCGGCCCTATTGGCTGCGAATTGGCCCAGACCTTTGCGCGGCTGGGGAGCACAGTCACGCTGCTCCAGCATGGCGGACACGTCCTGCCCCGGGAAGACGCCGACGCGGCGGAACTGGTCCACAAGGCCCTCCTCCGGGACGGGGTCACGCTTCGGCTTCAGGTAAAGATCAAAAGCTGCAAGAAAAGAGGGAAAGAAAAGGTCATCATCATTGAAGAGGACGGCAAGAGCGCGGAGGTCCCTGTCGATGAGATCGTAGTCGGGGTCGGCAGGGCGCCGAATGTGGAAGGGCTCGAACTCGAAACGGCGGGCATAGCCTACGATCCGCGCGAGGGCGTGAAGGTGAACGAACAGCTCCGGACCTCGAACCCGCGCGTGTACGCGGCCGGAGACATCTGCTTTCCCTATAAATTCACCCATACTGCCGATGCCATGGCGCGCATCGTGATCGCGAATGCGCTTTTTATGGCGAGGCAGAAAACCTCGGCCCTCGTCATTCCCTGGTGCACCTACACCGATCCCGAGGTTGCGCACGTTGGGATGTACGAGCACGAGGCGCAGGCCAAGGGCATCGACGTCCGGACCCTGACCGTGCCCTTCTCCGACGTGGACCGGGCGCTCCTGGATGGGGAGACAGAAGGTTTCGCGAGGGTCCACCTGAAGAACGGGACGGACGCGATCCTCGGCGCGACCATCGTTGCGCGCCACGCGGGCGAAATGATCAGCGAGCTTTCCTTTGCCATGACCGCGCGTCTCGGGCTCTCGGCAATCGGAAAGACCATCCATCCCTATCCGACCCAGGCGGAGGCGATCAAGAAACTGGCCGACGCGTACAATAGGACGCGGCTTACGCCGTTCATCAAGAAAGTATTTTCTGCATGGCTGAAGTGGCAGCGCTCATAAATGCGGAATGTGGAATGCGGATTGCGGAATGAAATAGAAAAAAAGCAAACTTTGGTCCACCATTTCGCTTCGGCCCAAAGCGCACCAGGCTGCTTCGCACGCGTTGTTTTGGCGCCTGCGCTCCGCAGCAGACCTGAGTAGTTACAAAGACAAGAAGGTAAGAAGGTAGGAAGGGAAGAGGATGATAAGCATACAGGACATTCAGAACGCGCGGAAGGCAATCGCCCCCTACATTTACAAGACGCCGCTGCTATTTTCAAATTCCCTGAGCGCGCTGACCGGCGCCGAAGTATACCTGAAGCTCGAAAATCTTCAGGAGACCGGCTCCTTCAAGGTGAGGGGCGCATTCAACAAAATGCTCCACGTCGACGGCGCGAGGGTCATCGCGGCGTCCATGGGAAACCACGCCCAGGCGGTCGCTTTTGCTGCGCATGCGCTCGGCAAGAGCGCAACGATCGTGATGCCGAAGACCGTGTCTCTCGTGAAGGAAGAGGCCACCAGGGCATACCACGCGGACGTCGTTCTCGTCGGCGAGGGGTTCAGCGACGCCCTGGAGTACGCTCTCCTGCAAAAGGACCACACCTTTGTCCATCCTTTCGACGACGACGAGGTCATCGCCGGCCAGGGGACCATCGGGATCGAGGTGCTTGAGGAACTGAAGGATGTTGACGCCGTGTTCGCTGCAGTAGGGGGAGGAGGGCTCATTGCGGGGATAGCGACCGCCGTTAAAGCGCTCTCTTCCCGCACAGCGGTCATCGGCGTTCAGGCCGAGTCCGCGCCCTCGGCTTTTTTGTCCTTGCGGGAAAAGAAAATCATCGAACGACCGCCGCTTTCCACGATAGCCGACGGTATAGCCGTTGGGCGTCCCGGCGAGAAGACCTTCGAGATCATGAGCAGCCTGGTCGATGATATCCTGCTTGTCGGTGAGGACTCGATTGCCAATGCCATTCTCCTGTTTCTCGAACGGAAAAAGCTGGTCGTCGAAGGCGCAGGAGCGGTGACGCTCGCTGCCTTGATGGATGCGAAAGAAAAGTTTCGGAACAAGCGCGTTGTCCTTGTGCTCTCCGGGGGCAATGTCGATTTCACGATCATCGACAGGATCGTCCGCAAAGGCCTCTCGATGCGAGGGAGGATCGGGGTCCTGGAAGTCACGATCGACGACGCTGCGGGAAGCTTGCATGTCGTGACCGGCGTCATTGCCTCCAACCGGGCGAACATTCTCGATGTCATGCATTACCGGCTTGCCGCGAACATCCCTTTTGGCAAGGCAAAGGTGATCATTACCGCGGAAGTGAGAGGGAAAAGCGATCTTGAAAAGATCCATGCGGACCTGATGGAAAAGGGCTATGACGTGAAGATGCGCGGGTAAAATTACTGTTTTGCCGAAACAACGAGGCCGCCCCGTTAGGGACCTTAGCTTCTCTAACGGGGCGGCCGCCGACTGAAGTTGTCCGATATTTATTACTTATTACTTCTCGAACAGCTTCGCGTACTTCCCGTACCCTTCCTTCACCAGGTCCTCTTTCGGAATGAACCTGAGCGCCGCTGAATTCATGCAGTAGCGCAGCCCCGTGGGTTTGGGGCCGTCGTTGAACACGTGTCCCAGGTGTGCGTCGCCGTGTTTGCTCCGCACTTCCGTTCGCGTCGCAAACCAGCTCCGGTCCTCTTTCGTCACGACGTTGTCCGGCTCCAGCGGTTTAGTGAAGCTCGGCCAACCCGTGCCGGACTCGTATTTATCCAGCGAACTGAACAACGGCTCGCCGGAGACCAGGTCGACGTAGATGCCGGGTCTGTGATTGTCCGCGTACTCATTCTTAAAAGACGGCTCCGTGCCCCCTTCCTGCGTTACCGTATACTGCAGAGGGGTCAGTCGCTTTTTCAGTTCCTCTTTGGACGGTTTCACGTATCCGCCCTCGGTTTTTGCGCTCTGCATAGCGACTTCCTTTCCCCAGACCTTTTCCAGGTACTGGTCGCGGCCTGAATTGTAGCGGTAAAATTTGTACCGCACTGGGTTCTTTTTCCAATAATCCTGATGATATTCCTCGGCCCGGTAAAAAGGCCCGGCGGGAACTATCTCGGTGACGATCGGTTTATCGAAGCGTCCCGACCCTTCGAGCTTCTTTTTCGATTCTTCGGCAAGCCGTTTCTGCTCCTCATTGTGATAGAAGACGGCGCTCTTATACGACGATCCGCGATCTACAAAAGAGCCGTCTGCGTCCGTGGGGTTTATCTGCCTCCAGAACACGTCGAGAAGTTTTTCGTAACTCACTTTTGACGGGTCATAGACGACCTCCACGGACTCCCGGTGGCCCGTGGCTTCCGAAGATACCTGTTCATAGGTCGGATTTACCGTATGCCCCCCGGTGTAGCCCGAAATGACCTCTTTTACGCCGTCCAGTTTTTCGAAAGGCGGCGTCATACACCAGAAGCAGCCCCCCGCGAAGGTTGCTTTTTCCAGCCGGGCGCCTGCCGCGCCGGCCTGAGTGACAAGAAGAGGCAAAAGAAATAGTGTTTCTATAAAAATTTTTCCTAACATGACCGTGCCCTCACTTTCCATAGTTATATTATACACCTGCAAAGCAAACTATTTTTCTCTTACCGTCTTTACGTACGTTCCCGCCTTCTTCAAGGCGGTTTCCATTTCCTCGATGGTGATGATTTTCGGATCGTAGGAAACGGTGTCCGTCTCTTTCAGGTAATGAATTCCCGTTTCCACTTTCCTTACTCCTTTCAACCCCGGCAGGGCCGCCTTCCCATCGTCGTAGCATTTGACCGTAAATACAACCTTCGCCATTCCCTGCTCCTGGGCAAAGGCAGTCCCTTGTCCCACGAAGCGGGACGAAAAGACCGTTTTGATCGCCCCGCCCGCGTATGCGATGGCGAAGGCAAGCGCTGCAATTCCGATTGTCATGGGTTTTCTTTTCATGGATTATTTCCTCACTTTTGTTTGCTCTTATGATAGCTCGCGATGGTCACGAAACCGTCACGGCTGGATAAAATGATAATCACGGGAAATGGTAAGACTAAAGGCCGAAAGCCGGATAGTTTCAAGGGTCACGACTGGGCATGGTGTACCGGAAGGGTGAACGTGAAGGTCGTTCCGACGTTGAGCGTACTGTTGACCTCTATGCTGCTGTCGTGAAGCTCCAGGATCCTCTTGGCGATGGCCAGGCCGAGTCCCGATCCCGCACTGCCGTCTTTGAGTCTGGGGTCGCGTCGATACGATCGTTCGAACAAATGGGCGATGTCCTCTGCTGGAATGCCGAAGCCGGTATCCGAAACCTGCACCATTATGCGTTCTTTTTGGAAAGAGGCTCCGATGCTGATTGCGCCGCCCTCGGGCGTGTAGCGGAGTGCGTTGTCTATCAGATTTTCAAAGACCCGTTCGCAGAGCCCAATATCAGCGTAAGCCAGGGGAAGATTTTCCAGGACGTTCATCCGGAGCTGGACCTTCTTATTCTCCGCGGCGAGATGGAACTTCTGCAGAATGTCCTGGATGAGCTCAGCCAGAGAAAACGGCTCAAAGCGGACCTGGACGTCGGGCGAATCCAGTTTTGCGAGTTCAAACAGCGCGGAGACCAGTTTTCCCAGTTGTTCGGAACGCTTGATGGCGATCGTAAGATATTCCTGCCGTTCCGCCGGCGTCACTTGCCCTTCCTTCATGAGCAGCGTTTCCAGGTAGCCCTGGAGAGAGGTCAGGGGCGTACGAAGATCGTGTGTGATATTTGCCAGGAATTCCCGCCGGTGCGAGTCCGCATCTTTGAGATGACTGATCTGCGCGGTGATGCGGTCCGCCATCTGCGCGAAGATCGTCCCGATCCTGTCGATTTCGTCCCCGGAACGAACGTGAAGCCCGTGCATGACGTTCAGGGGCTCGGAAAAATCGCCCTGTTGGAACGTCTCCATGGCCCCGGTAAGCCGGCGCAGCCTCCGCGTCATACGGTTGAAAAGAAGAAGCGCGGCCAGAAACGCAAACAACAAGCCGCCCGCCGCCGCCCACATGCTGAGCCGGAGGATGTAGCTGCCCTGGAGCATCTGGGCTTCTGTGTCAAATTCCTCGCCGCCCAGGATGATGTAGAGATACCCTTCGGTCCGGCCTTTCAGCGAGATGGGGGCAACGGAGAAAACTTTTTTATTACGGAGATCGCGCGGATCATCGCCCAGCACGGGTAAAGATGAAGAGCCGCTCAAGAGCCGCTGCACGGGGACCATGGACACCGAGTGTTTTTTGACCTTTCCCGGAGGCGCTGAATACGCCAGGATGGCGCCGTTCGCATCCAGGAGATAGACCTCGATGACCGGATTGACGACCATGAGCATGTGAAAAATGTCGTGAAGGGCCTCTTCATTGATCCGGCCGTCCTGCAGCAGGATTTTTTCCGAGACAAGGTGCTGCGCCAGAATGCGATTGAGTTTCTGGTTCACTTCCTGGAAATAGAGCCGCGTGGTGTAGAGCGTCAGCAGGATGTACAGGACGCCGATCACGCTGAAAAGGCCGAACAGGACCGCCGCCAGCCTGCTGTAGAGGTTTTTGAACATAGCGCTACCCCTTTTCGTAATCCTCGGAGTCGGTGAATTTGTAGCCGACCCCCCGGACGCTCAAAATATAGCGGGGGCGAGCGGGGTTCTTTTCGATCTTGGACCTGAGACGGTTGATATGGGAATTGACCGTATGTTCATAGCCCTCATATCCGTAGCCCCACACCAGATCGAGCAGTTCCATGCGCGTATAGACGCGGCCGGGATGTCCGGCAAAATGAACGAGGAGGTCGAACTCCTTCGCTGTCAGGGCCACACTGCTTCCTTCGAGCGTGACCTTGCGTTTTTCTCCGTCAATGTTCAGACCGCCCGCGCGGACCATTTTTTTCGGTCCTTGCGACGCTTCCGCCCTCAACGCTTCCACGCGGCGTAGCAAAGCCTTGACCCTCGCCGTCAATTCTCTGACGCTGAACGGTTTGGTCATATAATCGTCCGCGCCGATTTCCAGGCCGAGTACGCGGTCAAGTTCGGAAGATTTGGCGGTCAGCATCAGGATGGGAGTATAGGCGGAGGAAGCCCTCAGGCGCCGGCAGATCTCCAGGCCGTCAACGCCCGGGAGCATCAAGTCCAGAATAACCAGGTCGAATGGACCCGTAAGTGCCTGCTTCAGGCCTGCATTGCCGTCGTAGGCCGTACTCACTTCGTATCCCGCGTCCTTCAGGTGGAGTTCCGCAAGACGGGCTATATCTTTATCGTCTTCTATTATGAGGACCTTGCGCTTCATTCTTATTCGTTCACCGGGCGCTATCTCTGATAATAAGCATATCACAAAAACCGGCGCTGCCCCGCCTTCCTTGATGTCCGTGCATCGGTCGCCGCGCGCTTCATTGCGCCTGCGCTCCGCAGCAAGCCTGAGTAGTTACCTTAAAAGAAAAAATCCTTGGACATCCATGGACAAAGTATTATAATGACCCCTGCGTGCAGTACGGTACGTTCGTGGAAGAGGGACAAAAGTTGAAAAGGTTGTTCGTTACGGCCATGGTCATGGCCTGCATGTCGGTTCCGTTCGATGCTCTTGCTCAGGAGGTCGGCGGCGGTAATTTGACCTTTACGTCCAAGAACGCCTTGCCGGTCGTCTTCAGCCACGAAAAACACGTGAACGGGAAAGGACTCAAGTGCACCGACTGCCATTACCAGTTCTTCCAGATGGCCCAAGGGTCCTCCAAAATGGACATGGAGAAGATCACCAAGGGAGAATTCTGCGGCAGGTGTCATAACGGCCGGATATCATTCGACGTGAAGGACCCGAAAAACTGCTCTCGCTGTCACCGGTAGCCGCCCTTCGCGGACCAGTCTATGTTCAATCTCTTTGATCATATTACGCCGATTTACCTGCTGTATCTTTGTTACGGCGCCGTGTTCCTTTTTTTAGGGGTATCCATCGCGGCCAAGGACATGAAGGGAAGCGATTTGCAGCTCGCGGACAGCCTGTGGATGCTCGGGATGTTCGGGTTTTTGCACGGGGCCCATGAGTGGCTGGAACTCGGCCCCTTGATCGAAGGGAAAAACCTGTCCTTCCAGGAAATTTTTATAGTCAAGGCGGCGGCCGTTTTACTGGCACTCCTGTCGTTCATGTTCCTCCTGCAATTCGGCATCTCGCTGGTCCGCGTGCTGGATGATAAACGGGTGCGGTGGATCAAGGCGGTCCCCGTGCCCCTTTTTCTCATCTGGACCCTGTATTTCTGGTATTATGGGTTCCATAATGAAGGGTCTCACATAGACATGCAGTCCTTGCGTCAGGCGGACATCGGCGCGAGATATACCTTTGGTTTTGTCGGAGGGCTCGTGACCGCGTACGGCCTGATCGCGAACTCCCGCGAAGTGAAGGCCTTAAGCCGCCCGGCATCTCGAAAGCTGTACTACGCCGGCGTTACCTTTGGTTTATACGCCGTTTTTGCCGGAATCTTTTCCTCAAGTTATCGGATGCCGCTCATACCGGTCCCGGTGGAGGTGCTCCGGGGTATAACCGCCTTTTTTATAACGTACTTTATTGCCAAGGCGCTGAATATCTTCGACATCGAAGCGAGGAAAAAGATCGAACAGCACATGAGGCGCGTCGTGCAAGTCGAGAAGCTTTCGTCCCTGGGGCAGCTTGCCGCCGGCATGGCGCATGAAATAAACAATCCCTTGACGAACGCTTCCCTCGGAATACAGACGCTGAAACAGAAAATGAAAAGCGCCGGAGGAGAACGGGAGTTCGTGGAAAAACTCGATGCCGTGGAGCGGAACATCGACAAGGCGTCCACGATCGCGCGAGAACTGCTCGAGTTTTCGCGTCAGAAGGACACGGAATTCGTCCCTCTGGACGTCAACGACGTGATCAGCGGGGCCCTTACCCTCCTGTCGTACAAGTCCAAGAACGTTGACCTTACCCGGGAGCTGACTCCCGTTTCCGAGGTCATGGGCGACCCGGGGAAGCTGGAGCAGGTCATCATTAATGTGCTCTCGAACTCGGTCGAGGCCATGCCCGAGGGAGGAGATATCGTTATCTCCACAAGAGAGGAAGACGGAGTGGTCAAGATACGCATAGCCGATACGGGGCCGGGAATCCCGGAGGAGCACCTGTCGCGCGTGTTCGACCCTTTTTTTACGACGAAAGAAATCGGCGCGGGCACCGGCCTGGGGCTTTCGATCTGCTACGGCATTATCAGGCAACACCACGGACATATAGAACTCACCAGCGCCCCCGCTCGAGGGACCACGGTGACCATCAGCCTGCCGGGAAAGGAGCAGCATGACAAAAATCCTCATCGTCGATGATGATGCAGAGTTCAGGTCCAACCTCGTCGAGGTGTTGACAGGGGCCGGGTACCGGACCGAGAGCGCGGTCTCCGCGAAAGCCGCGATAGACCTGGTCAACGTTCAGGAATTCGATATCGTGCTCCTCGACTTTATGATGCCGAAGATGAACGGGATCGATGCGCTCATGACGCTGCGAAAGGCGAGGCCGAAGACAAAGGTCATCATGATCACGGCCTTTTCTTCAGTCGAGAACGCCGTCGTTGCCATAAAAAAGGGGGCGAGCGATTATATTTCCAAACCCTTCAAGATAGACGAGCTCCTGACGACCATCCGGCGCGTGCTGGAAGAGACGAAATTCGAAGCGGGCATGGCCTGCCTGGACTTTGATCAGGCCCTGAGTTCCCTGGCGAACCCAATTCGCAGGAATATTATCAAGCTTTTGAACGCCAGGGAAGATATGCGGTTGATGGAGCTCACGAGAGAACTGGAGATCAGCGACCACACCAAAGTGGTCTTTCATCTGAAGATGCTGAAAGAGGCAGGGATCATAGAGCAAGACCGGGAAAAGTCCTATTCCCTGACGAAGGAAGGGAAGAAGACCCTGGAGTGCCTCAAGACCCTGGAAAGTCACCTCCGCGGGTGAGCGTTTTGATCAAGGATTTTTTTGTAGAGAAATCCCTCGACTAGAACTGCGTTTTTACCCATCCGAAAATCAAAAACCCGCCTGTGAAGAACTCTTCACATAAAACGTAATTTTGTGGATATGTTTTCTATTGTGCCGTTCACTCCTTCAAGTATAAACTACACCCGCAAAAATTAATACTGCTAATAAGACCTGTTTTAACCGCCCGTGAAAGACCGCAAAGTCCGGGTTTTCATCGACCTGTCCTCGTTCACGGGCTTTTTTTGATCATATCATGCTGAGTCTGCACCGCGACCAGCATAGTTCATGACAAGGGGGTGATGCCGCAACGATTCAGGGGGCGAATTAAGCGCCCGCTATCACGTCGTATCACAGCGAAGTGCCAATTCACGGATACAGTAACTATTCAACTATTCTAAGAGGGGAGATATCATGAAACGGAATGCAATAATCGCAGTTGCCATCGCTGTTTTAACTGTAACATCGTTCCTGGCGCTCACTCCGAGCGCCGAGGCCGTGCCGACCTACTCGCGCAGGTACGGCATGGAATGCTCGGGCTGCCACACCATGTGGGGCGCGCTGAACGGAGCGGGAGTCACCTTCAGGCTGTCCGGCTACCGCGCAATAAACGGAAAGGACCTGGAGCCGATATCGAAGGACATCGAGCTTTCGCCCGGCGTCGTCATCCCGTCAACGCTCCCGTTTTCTATCATCTCGGGCGTGGGCTATGATTCCCGTTCGGTGACAGTCGATGGACCCGGCGGCAAAACGACGCTGAGGGGGTCCAGCCTCGGCCTCGAGGACTTAAGCCTCTTCCTCACCGGCCCGATCGGCCAGCATCTGTCCGCTTTCATTGAGTTCCCGATGTTCGAAACCAAGGAAGGGGAGTTCACGCCCGTAGGCCGTTCAGATACGCTCGCGGCGAATTACGCAACCGTCGGCTCCGTCGACGCACTACAATTTACGACCGAGAAACCGGTCTTCGAGGTTGCGAAGTTCTGGTGGAACAACCTGCTCGGAGACAGCGCGCCGCGCGACAGCGTCAACTTGCTGGGCGGCATTACCCACCTTCCGCTCGGCTATGCTTCCGGCAAGGTGCGGCTCTCCGTCAACCAGTACCCGATCTACGAGCGGCGTGCGCTGGATTTACTCAGGGGTAGCATAGAAGTCAATAACGCAATCCCGGATGAGGATGGTCTGTTCAGACTGAGCGAGCCGCAGGTCATTTTCGAGGTGAACGGCATGGTCGTGCCCCACGGCGCGGTCACCGACGTCCCGAAGAAGGAGACATTTTGGTTCGAGTACCATGCCGGTCTTACGAACGGCACCCAGTCAAATTCAGACAACAATAACCAGAAAGACCTATACGGCCGCTTTGTAATGCGCTGGTTCAGGCAGTCTCTCGGCTTCTTCGCCCTTCACAGCCCTGACCAGTACAGCGGCAAAATCCAGGCCGATGGCAACGCCGGAGGTTTTATGAAGGCGAACCCAGGGGGACATTCCAAAAACAGCGCATCGCGGCTCGGGATCGACGCGACGCTCTCCCTCGCGGCGATCAATGTTCCGGTCTGGCTCGAGAACCAGTATATGACGAACAAAGAGAGCAATCCCACCGGGTACGGCAAAGAGTTCAAGTGGCAGGGCGGGTTCCATCAGTTGAATTGGCAGATATCGAAAAAAGCCATTACGTACGCCCGCTACGACTGGATAAAGGGCGACAGCTTCAACGACGGCACCACACAGGCGAATCCGAGCGAGACGGACGTGGTGGCCGGGTTCCAGTACCTTATTCAGCAGAATGTCAAGTTCATCGCCGAGTATCGCCATGACGTGTTCGAAGACAAGGCGACCGCGCCCAAATCAAGCATTACCAGCGACGCCTACACGACCCGCGTTATGGTCGGGTTCTAAAATAAACGTTCACGAAATGGTAAAAACCGGCATGCCGGGTGGAGACTTTCTCTCCACCCGGTTCCCGGCATGATGAAATAAGGGGGTTAGTACAATGCAAATATCTCGGAAAATGTTCGCGCTGCTGATTTCGACAGTACTCGGGTCCGCTGTCCCGTGCCTTGCAATCGCGGCTGATGAGGGCGCCAAGATCGTGACGGAGTCTTGTTCAGGGTGCCATTCGGTGAGTGTGCGGCCTCTTGACAAGATGCATCTGTCGAAGGACCAGTGGAAAGAAGCCATCGAACGGATGATCGACCAGGGCGCCGAAGTGCCGAAGAGCAAAAAGCAGGAACTGCTCGATTACCTCGCCAATACCCAAGGACCTGCGAGCGCAGCGATGACCGCGGACAAAAAATAGCGAATGTTGGTACTCACGTGCGGGACAAATAGTCCCGCCGTTTTTCTTGTCCCCCATGCTGCGCAAAGGGATTTTAAATTTCCAGGCGTTTTTCGAAATCCCTGAAATCATTTTATAGAAAAAACTTGACAGTATCTTCCGTTCCCGCTACTATCCGTCAAGCATTTCAGACCGGTTTGTTGAAGGAGCATATTATGATCGACCTGCTGCAGGAGCCTCTCTTCTACATCTTTTTTATTTACGCCCTTAGCTTTCTGGCAATGACCTATATGCTGCTCATCAGGTTTCATGGGATGACTTTTGAAGAGCATGGTTCATTAGTTTCAACATTCTATATGCTCGTTATTTTCAGCGCTACGCACGGCATGGCTGAACTGATTGACTGGATGCGATTGACCATAGAAATTCTCAGCGCCGAGGAAGCCGCGTTTTTACGCTATATGGCGCAGATTTTTGCGATTATTTCCTTTGTTTTTTTATTGCAGTTCGGCGTCAATCTCATGTCGCACCAATCTGGGAAAAAAGGCTTTGTCAGGGCCCTCCCGTCGGTCCTTTGCGCCGTCTTTCTTGCCGCTATTTTTGTCATGAGAATCTCTGACGTTCGTGAGATCGGTCTTATAGCTCGAAACGGCTTCGGGTTTACAGGCTCGGCGCTCAGCGCGATCATGTTCTTTAGACTGAGCAGCGCCATGAAGACCGCCGGGAAAGATAAAGTGGCGAAAGGCCTTCAACTCGCCGCGGCCGGTTTCGCCTGTTACGCGGTCTTTGGGGGACTGATAACAAAGCCGATATTCGGCCTTCCCATCCAGCTCTTCAGGGCCGCCTGCGCTTTTACGATTGCGTTCGCTTCTACCGCGATCCTTGATGTGTTCAGAGTTGAAAAAGTGTAATTACCGAGATAGTTTTTTTCGCGCAAAAATCGAAAGGCCCTCCAGCTAATAAGCAGGAGGGCCTTTTTGATATCCACTTGAGGCTATTTTTTCCCTGCGCCTCGGGAACCACAGGAGCAAGAACAACTAAAGACGTTTTTTTCTTTATTTTAGATTCAAATTGCAGTATGCTTTGTAAAATCTCAGTTTAGCCGAATCGCTGTTTTACGATCACGAGATTAAGGAAAGACAGGTTATGAGGGCCATCGGCTCCGGAATTTCTTATGTCAAAATCGTTCAGATTGCAGTGAGCATACCCCGCATGAAGGAGGGCATGCTGTCCATCCTTCTTTTCATTATTGTCGTTGTTCTCGCGCAGACCGCGCACGCGGAACCATGGGGGCCCTGGTCAAAAAGTTCGGATGCTCCCGTGATTCTCTCGGCAGCGGATCGCGAGCCTGCGCACCGCGATAAGCTTGAACAGTCGGCGCACCCTGTTGCCGCCACGCCGTTTCTCTGGCTTCTGACCTTTTACCAGAAGGTGATCGGTCCGGTGAACGGGGGCCGTTGCCCCATGTATCCCACCTGCTCCCAGTACAGCGTCCAGGCCATCAAAAAACACGGGCCGGTCGTCGGGATCGTTATGACGGCCGACCGCCTGATCCATGAATATGATGAACAGAAGTTTGCCCCCTTCATCAAGGTCGGGAACCGCTACCGGTTCGATGACCCCGTCCGGAACAACGACTTCTGGTGGTACCGCGAATGAGGCAGCTCTTTCTCCTCCTGCTGTGCGGAATGCTTTTTTGCTCCCACGCGGCCTTTGCCGAGGAAATGCCCGTTGAAAAAATGATGTCCTTTGCCGATTCCCTTTTCGAGCGCGGAGACTTCTACCGGGCCATCACCGAATACGACCGGGTTGTTTTTTTCTATTCCAAACATGCTCTCGCAAAAACCGCGCGGTTTCAGATCGCCCTTTCTTATTTGAAAGGCGAAAAACTCGACCAGTCGATAACGCAGTTCCGCGCGATTGCCAACGACTACCGGAACGAAGAACTCGGACGTAAAGCCTTTTTCATGGTCGGAGAAGCCTATTATCAGAAAGGGGATTACTCGCGGGCGGCTGATGTCTTCACCACGTTTATCGGGTCGTATCCCGATGACCCGCGTGCCGATGCGGCACGCTTAAAGATCGGCTGGACGCACCTCCGGGAGGGCAATTGGCAGCAGGCAACCGAGGAGTTTAAGAAGGTCCCCGTCGAGTCGTCTCTCCGCAAGCAGGCCCAGGGGCTTGCCGAGGAGTCGAAGAACTATCCCGGCATCCCGAAAAAGTCTCCTTCGCTGGCAGGAGGGCTGTCCGCGGTCCTCCCGGGCGCAGGACAGCTTTACATCGGAAGGCCCGGAGACGCGACGGCCTCCTTTGTGTTGAACGGCGCCTTTATCTGGGCAACGGTGGAGGCCTTTAACCATCGCAATAACGTGACCGGCGGAATCCTGCTCTTCTTCGAATCGGGCTGGTACCTGGGAAATATTTACAACGCGGTAAGCGGCGCGCACAAGTACAACCGCCGGGCGGAGGAACAGTTCATGGACGGCCTTCAAAAAAAGTACGATGTCTCATTCTCCTGCGACGGACATGGAAGAAGCGTGGCGGCCTTCATCATGCGGTTTTAATCAATCTTTTTGGGTCAGCTGCTTCGCTTTCGCAAGGCGCGCCGCATAATTAAAGGAATTTCGAAGTCAACCACAAGCCCCACCTTGCTTGATGTCCGTGCATCGGTCGCCGCGCGCTTTATTGCGCCTGCGCTCCGCAGCAGACTTGAGTAGTTATCTTTTTTCCTGATTACGTCTTGTAGGGGAAATACAGGCTGAACGTCGATCCTTCCCCGACCTTGCTGTCGAGGTGCATGAACCCTCCGAGGTCTTCCACGACTTTTTTGGTGATCGAGAGGCCCAGCCCTGTTCCTTTCATGAGGAGTTTCGTGGTAAAGAAAGGCTCGTAAATTTTGCCCGCATTTTCCTCCGAGATTCCCTGGCCGGTGTCGGTTATCTTTACCGTACTGTAGGACGCTCCTCCGACCCGTTCTTTCACCGTCGCTACGGTCAGCGCCCCACCCATGGGCATTGCGTCGATCGCATTGGAAATGATGTTCTCTAATGCCTGCAGCAACTGCTCCTTGTTTCCCGCTATGACCGGTACCTCCGCATAGGCCCTTTGTATGATTATGGACTTCTCTCTGCATATTTCCTCATACATCTTGAGCGCCCGTTCTGCGAGCTCGGGCAGTTGACATTCTTCCATTTTTTCGGTCTTCCCCCGTGAAAAAAGCAGAACGTTCCGCAGGATATTCTCCACCCGGATGACCTCGGAAAATATCAAGCCGGCGTATTTTTTTTCTCTCGTGCCCTCAGAAAATTTTTCATAGAGCCTCCGGGCGAACCCGCCGATGGGCATGAGCGGATTTTTTATCGCATGCGCGACATTGGCCGTGGTCCTCCCGAGCGCGGCGAATTTCTCCGATTCGACGAGCTGTTCCTTGAGCTGGTTTTTCATCGCTTCAGATTGATGGCGCTCGATGAGGGCGGCGAGGGAATGGGCGATCGCCGAAAGAAATTCCTCTTCTTCCGGAGCGCGCTTATGACCGTCCGCGACTGCCACATGAACCAATCCCATGGTTTTTTCGCCGAACACGATGGGAACACAATATTGGCCGGAGGTCCCCGCCGTTGTGTATTCAATTTCACGGTCATTGTTAAGACAGCCGGTAACGATGAACGAACAGTCGGACGCGAGTTCACCGGAGAGGCCCTTGCCCAGCAAAATCGTTTTACAGGCTTCCACCTGGGCGACGGAAAATCCGTGCATGGCCTTTAACACCAGCGCCTCGGGCTCATTCTCGACGAGATAGATGCTTGCCCGTGAATGCGTTGAAAAGCTTGGAATGGTGAGGACCACTTCGAGGACGCGGTTGAGCTGTTCTTCGAGCGGCAGGGAATCCAACGATATTTTCAGTATGGAACTGATGGCCTTTTGGATCTGGTAGTTCAGCTCGATCCTGTGCTCGGCCTGTATTCTGTCCGTAATGTCCCTGACGGCGGCCATTGCCAGCAGTTCTCCCTCCACCGTCAGGTAACTCAAGCTGATATCTACCGGGAATTCCGTGCCGTCCTTTTTCAAGCCGAACAACTGAAGCCCGGAGCCCATGGGACGAGTGCGGGGACGGGACAGGTAGTCCGATACGTTTCCCCGATGGCGGGCGCGAAAACGCTCCGGCATCAACGTCTCGAGATTTTCCCCGATCAGTTCCTCCGGCGCGTAGCCGAACAGGTTTCCCAACTGGGTATTTATTTGTACGATTCTCCCAGCCCGCCCGACTATCACCATGGCGTCGGGAAGCGCCTCGATAAGCTGGTCATGCCTGATTTGCTTTATCGACGGCAACGCTGTATCGCCGCTGATTTCCACTATTCCAGTCTCCCTCCGTTTTTCTTCCGTCCCGCGCGTGAGGCAATCTATTGACGTGCAGTTTTCTCTCATCGCACCACCTCGTTTTTCTTTCCGGCTTCTATGTACTAAATATACCACCTTTTTTGTCCTATTTCTTCAGGCGAGCTGGGTAAGACATGGTTTTTTTCCTATCCCCGGGGAATCTTAAGAGGAGGCGATAAAGCACAAAAAAGGGGCCGCATCTTAGGTCATTCATTACCTGCCTGAAGATACGGCCCCACTATGTATCAGGAAAATTATTTGTGACGTTAAACGTTATTTGAGCAGACCGCGGATCTCTCCCGGCTTGTTCTTTTCGGTATGGACGTTGACGTAGGCGCCCCCCTCTTTGATCAGTTTTACGAGGTCGTCAATCGTTTTCCCGGCCAAAGCGCCGACGAGGTCCTTGTCGGTGATGGCGCCTTTGGCAAGCACTCCGCTGAACTTGCCGTCCTTCTTCGGTCCCGCAAAGAGGCCAGCCACGACCCCGCCGTTTTCACCGGGCTTGCCCGCGTGGATATGCGCTGCCATGACATTTTCGATGTCTTTCACGGTAAGGACGAAGGTAAGCTCTTTGCCGCCCAACTCGAACGCGGCCTCGCCTTCCGCCGTTGTTGTTACCGCCGGTACTTCCTGCGGGCCCGTGAGTGTTGCCTTGAAGCCGGTACCTGCCGCCGCTCCGAGCGACATGGTCAGAACGACCGCGAATGCTGCGAACAAAACCAATTTTACCGTTTTCATATCATGCCTCCTTTTGTTCGGATTTATAATTCTGTTTCGTGTTTCAAGTATATCCGCCAATAGGGGAAACTGTCAAGGTACGGTTTCCGCGTCTGTAGCACAAAAGCAGTAGAAAAAAAGCGCGCGGCTACTGTAATGCGCTCCAGTCCTTTATGAGTTGGTATCGCCCGTTTCTGATCACTGTTGGATATACTTTCTGAGAGCCCTGGTGGTTGTCCCTGGAGAAGCTGATTTTGTTTCCGGCCCCGATATCCAGGTCCTTGATGCCTTCAACGGCGTTGATGAAGGATTCGCGGGTCAGTCCCTTTCCCGCCCGTTTGAGCCCCTCCGCGAAAACCTTCGCGGCAAGAAAGCCTTCCAGTCCCACAATACTCGGCTTGGTCCCAGGAAAATGCTTTTTCATCAATTCCAGGTATTCGCGGACGCCGGCATACTTTTCTGCGGCGTCGCCGTAAAACGGCGGCACTACATTAGTGACCACCACCCCATCGCCGGACTTGCCGAGGAGCTCGGCAAGCTTGTCAGGACCGACAAAAGAAACGTTCATGTACACCGGATTGAACCCTTTTTCTTTTCCCCTGATGATAAACTTCGCGCACGCAGCATAGGTCCCCACCATGACCACTGCGTCAGGTTTGCCCGCCATGATAGCAGCGAGGCCTAGATCGATATTTTCCGTATTCCGTGTATATATGCCGGTCACGATCGGCGTAAGAATGCCCCTTCTTTCGAGGGCGAGTCTCGTTGCCTCCAGCACGACCCTTCCGTAAGGATCATCCTGGTAAAACACGGCTATTTTTTTGAGATGGAGTACGTCCACCATGCCTTTGACGAATTCCTCCGCTTCCTGGTTATAGCTTGCCCGGTAATTCAGGATGTATTTCGCCACCGGGCGTCTCAGCGGCTCTGCTCCGGTAAAGGGGGCAAAGAGAGGGACCTTCTCCCGCTCGAGGAACGGCTTGATCGCCATTGCAGTCGGGGTGCCCACGTTGCCGAAAAGGCAAAATACCTTGTCTTCTTTTACCAGTTTCTCGGCGTTCGGAACGGCCTTCGCCGGCTCATATCCATCATCATACGCGATGAGTTTTATCTTTCTGTTGTTCACCCCGCCTTTCTCATTCACGGTCTTGAAATAGGCCTCGGCCCCGGTCTTGAAACTGGTCCCGAGAAAAGAGGCCGGCCCGGTCAATACGGTGGACATGCCGACCACGATTTGGTTGTCCGTCACCCCGTTTTCCGCGGAAAACGAAGATGATGCCAGGCAAAGCAGCAGTGCCGCGCAAAGCGCCGCAGACGTTTTTTTCATGGACTGTTCCTCCCTTTCTTTGAAACGGATATTTTTACTACAGTATACCATAGACCACTTTATTTGTCGTCCGGTCCCTATCGGTTATGGCGCCGGAAGAAAAAGACCGGGGTTTTTACTGATCTTTAACGGCGTATTCCCTGAAATTCAGCACAAAGCCATTGCTCATCGACTTTTACCTTGTCCCCGGCATACTCATCTGCTATAGTATATTTCATGAAACGAGCCGACAAGTCCGGCCCTCGCCGCGCACATACCGTTGCCGAGCTGGAGAAAAAGGTCCGGGAGCTTGAGGCCCGCGACGCCGAGTGTTCACATCGCATCGCCCTGCGCACGAAAGAGCTCGAAGCGGCCAACGCGGCCCTGCGGAAACTGTCTCTGGCCGTAGAGGACGCGTCCGACTCCATATACATCACCGAGCGGAGCGGGACCATCGAATATGTGAATAACGCCGTCCGGGAAATGAGCGGCTACAGCAGGGAAGAGCTGATCGGACGAAACCCGGAGATATTCAAATCCGGCAAGCATGACGCCGCGTTCTATAAGGACATGTGGGACACGGTCCACGCCGGCCGGACCTACCACAACATCATCACGAACCGGAAAAAGAACGGCGAACTGTTCGAAGTGTATCACACCATTACGCCGCTCAAGAACGAAGCGGGAGAGATCACGCACTTCGTCGCCACGTCAAAGGACCTGACCCGGCAACGTCTCCTCGAAGAGCGGGTCAATCATCTTGCTTATTACGACCACCTGACGGACCTGCCGAACATGACCCTGTTCCTCGACCGGATCAAACAGGAACTCCCGCGGACCGAATACCGCAAACGGCAGGTCGCCGTCCTGACCGTCAATATCGACCGTTTTTCGTTCATCAACGAAACGTTCGGTACGGAATCCGGAGACGAAGTCCTGCGGGAGGTGGGGCGAAGGCTGTCCTCGGTCGTGCGCGATGGAGACACCGTGGCGCGTCTCGGGCGGGACCATTTCGGCGTCCTGCTCGTCGACGTTGCCCAGTCCCGGGACATCGTATTCGTCGTGACCAGAATTTTCAGCGCCCTGGAGCGCCCCCTCCGGGTCATGGGCGCCGACATCGCCGTCAACCTGTACATCGGGATCTCCGTGTCTCCCCAGGACACGATGGATGCCGTGCAGCTCATGGCGAACTCGGAGATTGCCGTGGCCAAAGCCCGGTACCAGGGACTGAACTCCTACCAGTTTTTCACCTCCGAGATGAACCAATTAGCGTCGAACTTCGCCGTGTTCCAGAAAAGCCTGCTCCAGGCGCTTACCAACAACGAGTTCGTGCTCCATTACCAGCCCTATTTCAACGTCGCCACGCGGACGCTTGCCGGCATCGAGTGCCTGATCCGCTGGAACAGCCCCGAACACGGCTTCATCTACCCGACAAACTTCATCCCCTCGCTCGAAGACACCCGGATGATCATCCAGGTGGGCCAGTGGGTCGTGCATGAGGCGTGCAGGCAGATCAGGGAGTGGCAGGACAAAGGATATGCGATGGTGCCCGTCACGACGAACCTTTCCGCGGTCCAGTTCAAGCAGGCGGACGTGGGAGATTTTATCGAAACAACCGTCAGGGAATCCGGCATCGACCCGAGAAATCTGGCCTTCGAGCTGACGGAAAGCACGATGATGGAGAACCCGGAAAAAATCAGGCTCTTGCTCACCCGGCTCAAGAAGCTCGGGATATCCATCAGCACCGACGACTTCGGCACCGGCTACTCGTCCCTGAGTTACCTCAAAAACCTGCCGCTGGACAACCTCAAGATCGATATCTCTTTCGTCAAGGACATCACCAGCAACACCGACGACGGCGCCATTGTTTCGAGCATCGTGTCCATGGCGCACAACCTGCGGCTGAAGACCATTGCCGAAGGCGTCGAGACCGCGGAACAGTTGAAAACCCTGCACGAGCTGGGGTGCGATATGGTCCAGGGGTTTTATTTATGCAGGCCCGTGACCGCGGAAGCAGCGGAAGCCATTCTCGCCATGAATCAGCGAACAACTCAAGGCTTGTAGTTCATTGTTGCATACCGATCCATTACCCCATCTGGTTCTATCGTCCCCGCGTCAGCTTCGCGGTCAAAAAAACCATCGTGATAAATGT
>JBGOTO010000006.1:0-40539 GCA_041476485.1 Nitrospirota bacterium | reverse complement strand
CTTCTTCGGGAGCTTGAGGTCGGTAAGCACCAGAGCAATGCGTTCGCCGGAGAGTTTCTTGATCCCTTCGGCGCCGTCCTTGGCAAGGACCACCTCGTAGCCTTCCGCTTCGAGCGTCTGCTTCAGCATGTCGAGCATGCTTTCTTTGTCTTCGATGACGAGAATAGTGTCAGTCATAAAAACTTACCTCAGGGGCAGCGTCACCGTAAACGCCGTTCCCTTTCCTTCCCGGTTTTGGACCTCGATCCTCCCGCCGTGGGAGGTGATGACCTTGTGGGCAAGCGCGAGGCCCATCCCGACTCCTTTATCTTTTGTCGTAAAGAAAGGGAGAAATATTTTTTTCAGGCTGTCCCGGGAAATGCCGGTTCCCGTATCGCGTATAGCGACCGAGAACTCCTTCTTAAGAATTTTGGCCTGAATGGCAAGGGTCCCGCCCTCCGGCATCGACTCGACGGCGTTCTGGACCAGGTTGGTAAAAGCCTGCCGCATGAGCGTTTCGTCTACAACGGCTTCAATCGTTTCCAGGTCCAAAATCGTCGTGATCCGGGCCCCTTCGCCTGACGCCTGCATGGCGCTCGCAACACACCCCTCGATCATTTCTTTGATATTGACCTTCACCCGGTTGAGCGACGCGGGCCGCGCGAAGGTCAAAAGGTCGCCGATGATCCGGTTCATGCCGTTGATCTCGGCTGCAATATTTTGGATGATCGTCTGGTGCTCCTTGCTCGCTTTTTTCGACAGGAGGTTCAGGTAACCGCTGATCACCGCCATCGGGTTCCGGATTTCGTGAGCAATGCCCGCGGACATCTCGCCGAGCGCGGTCAACCGCTCCCTGAGCTCCACCTGCTCCTGAAGCCGCTTCACCTCGGTAAGGTCGGAAAACGAGAGAATCACGCCGAGGACCGAGTTTTGGCGGTCGAGCAACACCGCGGTATTGAACCCGAGCCAGAGTTTCCCCGAGAGACGTTCGAGCAGTGCCTCTGTTCTGGCAGACGGCGCTTTCCTCTCAAGGGTATCCTGGAGCGCGCTCATAATGTCGTTCTCGCCGAGTAAATCCCGGCAGCTTTTGCCGAGCACCTGTTCTCGTTCGATGCCGAGTATCTCTTCGGCCGCCCGGTTGATCGTGGTCAAGAAGCGGTCCCTGTCGAAGGTCATCACCCCGCTGGTGACGCACCGGAGAATGTTCTCGTTGTAGCTCTCGACGTTCTCGGCGCGCTGTTCCGCGAGCGCCTTAAGCCGCTCCAGCTCTTTTTCCTTTTCCTTGAGCTGTTTCGTCACCTCGTGGAACGCGTTGATGATGAATGCGGTCTCGGTCGCTTTCTCCTCCGTCTCTTTTCCGACGCCGGACAGACCGCGGTAGCGCCGCGCCGCGACCCATAGCAGGGCCGCGCCGAACAGGAGGACCAGGATGCCGGGAACTGCTATGGAAAAGATAAGACCGGTCATATTCGGATCAGGCCGAGATACCACGAGATGATATCGGGACCGTAGAAGGCCGTTGCCACGGCCCCGAGGGCCAGGAACGGCCCGAAGGGAATGACCTTTTCCATTTTATGCCGCTTGAGCACGATGAGGGTGAGGCCCGCGACAGACCCGACGAGCGCGCCGAGCATGATGGTTAGAAGCGCGCCCTTCCATCCGAGGAAGCTTCCTACCATGCCCATGAGCTTCACGTCGCCGCCGCCCATGGCCTCGACGTGCCGGAGTTTCTCCCATGCCCATCCGATGGCAAAAAGCGGTCCGGCGCCCATGAGCAGGCCGATGAGCGAATTGAGGAACCCCGTGAGGTACGGCCCGGCATGGGGCAGGAGACTGTCGAGGCGGAACGGGAGCGGGCCGCCGAGCGCTTCCATGAAGAACGGCGCGAGCGAAAGTCCCACGAGCATCCCCGGCAGGGTGATGACGTCGGGAATGATTTGATGATCGAAATCGATAAAGGTGATGACGATGAGGGAAGAGCAAAGCGCCATCAGAAGGAAGGCTTCGCCGCCGAACGGGAATTCCCGGATGATCCAGACATACAGGAGGCCGTTCATGAGTTCCACGGCAGGATACCGCCAGGAGATGGGCTCGCCGCAATTCCGGCACTTTCCCCGGAGCAGCAGAAAACTGACGACCGGAACGTTGTCGTAAAACTTGATGGGGGCCCGGCACCGGGGACAGTGGGAAGGAGGGGTGACGATGGAACGGCCGCGCGGAAGGCGGAGTATGCAGACGTTCAGGAAGCTCCCGACGACGAGACCGAAGACAAGTACCGCGGCAGTAATCATAGACCGGTGTCCTCCGATCGCTTCGCGTCAGGCCGAAGCGCTTCTCGCCCGTTTTTGATCTCGTTTTTCAGGTCCTCGATCTCTTTTTCCGCGGCCGCGAGTTCGTTCATAATCGTGGCCGTGTCTTCATCCGTGAACAACTGTTCGCTCTCTTTCGGCAACGCGCCCTTTCTGTGAAGCTCGACTATTTTGCGGCCGATAGCGCGGTGCTGTTCGTCAATGTGCTCCTGCACCTCGTCGATCCTTATCCTCAGCCGGACGATGGCGAGCTCGGCCTTTACGCGCTCGGAAAAAACAGAGGCAGCGGCATTGATCTTCTGAGCGCCCTTCTGCATGTTCACGACCGCTTTTTCCCAGATAGTCATTACATCTCCTGACTGCGATGTCAAAGGTCGGAGGTCAATTAAAATGTTATCTCGTCCTTGACCTATGACCCTGATTTTGAAAATACTCTATCAGAATACGACAAAAATATCAACCCACGCTGATCAGCCCGAGCCTTCCCTGCCACTTTCTCCGGAGCAGTTCACGGAGCAGCGGATACTGCGCAAGCTTCGGGTCTTGCGCGGCGAGGTCGAACGCTTCCGTCCTCGCTTTTTCGAGCAGGTCCTGGTCGCGGATGATGTTCGCCGCGCGCAGGTCCGGAAGGCCGGACTGACGCGTGCCGAAGAACTCACCCGGTCCCCGCAGTTTCAGGTCTTCCTCTGCTATTTTGAAACCGTCGTTCGTGCGCGCGAAGGCAGTCAGGCGCTCCCGCGCCTCGGGAGCAAACATCCGCGGCCCCATCAGAATGCAGTAGGACTGGTGCGTCCCCCTGCCCACGCGTCCCCGGAGTTGATGCAGCTGCGCCAGGCCGAACCGTTCGGGATGCTCTATCACCATGGCCGTTGCGTTCGGCACGTCCACGCCGACCTCGATCACCGTGGTCGAAACAAGGATATCGGTCTCTCCTGATTTGAAGGAGGCCATGGCCGCTTCTTTTTCGTCCGATTTCATCCTGCCGTGCAGGAGCCCGATCTTCCGGCTGGAGAAGATGTCTTCCTGCAAGTGCGCGGCCATTTCGGTCGCGGCCTTGAGGTCGACCTTCTCGCTCTCTTCCACCAATGGATAGACCACGTACACCTGCCGGCCTTTCTTGATCTCGCTCTCGATAAACTGGTACGCTTCCCCACGGCGGCTCTCGAAATAGATCTTCGTAACGATGGGGATCCTGTCCGGAGGCATCTCGTCGATCACGGAAACGTCGAGGTCGCCGTAGACCGTGAGCGCCAGAGTCCGGGGGATGGGCGTGGCGGTCATCACGAGCACGTCGGGTTCGTATCCCTTCGAGGTGAGCGTGGAGCGCTGCATCACGCCGAAGCGGTGCTGTTCGTCGATGACGGCGAGCCCGAGCCGCTTGAACTTCACATTTTCCTCGATCAGCGCGTGCGTGCCGATCACGATCTGCGCCGAGCCGGATTCTATCTCGGCGAGCAACATATCTTTTTCCTTCTTCTTCTTGCGGCCGGTGAGCGACCGGACCGTGATGCCGAGCGGCAGCGCCATGGCTGAAATATTCCTGAAGTGCTGCTCCGCGAGGATCTCCGTCGGCGCCATGATGCAGGCCTGATACCCGCTCTCCACGGCCATGAGCGAAGCGGTCATGGCGACCACGGTCTTGCCGCAGCCCACGTCTCCCTGCACCAGCCGGTTCATCGGCCGCTCCGTGGTCATGTCGCGCTTGATCTCGGCTATCACCCGCTCCTGCGCCTTGGTCAAGGTGAACGGCAGGCTCTTTCTCAGTTTCGCTTCGAGCGCTCCGGCTGATTTAAACGAAATCCCCTTCTTTTCCACAACAACGCCTTGCTTCTTGAGGGCGAGTCCCAGCTCAAGCGCGAAAAGCTCCTCGAAACTCAATCTCCGGTGCGCCGCGCTCATCCCGCGGTTCAGAACGGCGATGTCCTTCTCCGTTGTCGGGAAGTGGACCTCGGACAGGGCCAGGGCAAAAGGAATGAGGGAGTATTTATGTATAAGATGGTCCGGCAATGCGTCAGGCGCCGCGGCGCCGCAGGAATCGAGGACCGCCTTGATCATGCTCCGGAGGTAGCGCACGGAAAGACCGGCGGTCGTACGATAGATCGGAACGGTCCTGCCGGTGTGGATCAGGTGGTCCGGCTCGCTCTCGTCCATGATCTCGTAGTCCGGATTGTCTATCTGCGGCAGGCCGCTTTTATACGGGTTCGACTTGACGATCCCCGAAAGGATCACGTTCTGGCCCGGCCTGAACGCCTTTTGCATAAAAGGCTGGTTGAACCAGGAGCCGACGAGCATCCCGCTCCCGTCGGTGATAACGAGCTCGAATATCTTGACCCGCTGTCTCCTGGTCGAGGCCACCTCGGCAGAGACGACTTTGCCCGACACCGTCTCGTACGAGCCGTAAGCGATCCTGCCGATCTTCTTGAAGTTCCCCCGGTCTTCATAACGCCAGGGGAGATAGAAGAGCGCGTCTTCGACGGTGAAGATGCCGAGCTTCTTCAAAAGTTCAGCCCGCTTAGGGCCGATGCCTTTGCAGTATTGTATGGGGGTATCGAGTTTCAGAGAAGCGTGCGGTTCGTGAGATAACGGCGGTGATATGGCTGGATGAGATGCTGCAACGATTTTTGGAGACGGCCCGCTTGGGCTCTGTTCGAAAGAATCGACCAGGGCCGACGCCTTGAGAATGCGATCTTTCTTTTGGTCCGGGGTAAGGCCGTCGAAACCGGAAAAAAGCTTTTCAAGCTCGATCAGCTCGCTCCGGCCCTGCTGCACTTTTCTCAGCGCTTCAAGCTGCGCCCGCATGAACGGCTCAAGTGCCGCAAGACTCTTGAGATGGGCGAAGCTGTCCCTCGCCGCGAAGGCCAGAGGCTTTTTTATCCTGTCGAGGATGGTCTTGAGGTCGTCCATAAGCCTGGACAATATTAGATTATTTTAAGAGGTTTGTCGAGAAAAAGTCGCCATTGATAAGGATTGGTAGTCGAATGAGTGCGGTCGGAACTTGACTGAAAATCGTCGGAGAGGTAATTGCAACAAAAATGACCAGATGGTTCGTATTGCCACGAAGGCGCGAAGTATGCGAAGAAACCTCAATAAATATGTGGTGTACCCTTGTTTTCCCTTCCACTTTATGATAACATTTACACAGGATTTGATGCACCTATTTGATTTTTTTAAAGAAAGGGGGTGAACAAAATGGTAACCGCGAAAAATCTGGCGAAGCGCAAAATGCCAACGGAGGGTTCAGCTCTATTTGAGTCCGGGAGTAGTTATGATCACACCCAGCAGCGTCGATGGGTGGGACAGGATGCCTCCCTCATCCAGTGGTCTATGAAGAGCGATACGCAATTTGACGGCGAAAGCAAGGACCCCGATTGAGGAACGGTCTGCGAGACTCGAAATCGCTCACTGTGGTTCTCTTCACAGTGGGCGATTTTTTTATATGCTTTTCAGCATTCTCGGCCGTATTCGATAATTCTTTTATGGAGTAGGATAAATGAAAGAGCGCATTCTGCTGGTGGTTTCCAATTCCTATGATACAACCGCAGATCTTTTGGTATTTCGGCTGGGAGCAGATAAGGTATTCCGGTTTAATTTTGATATTTGGCATGACTATCGTTTTGAAATTACCGCGAATGGTTTTTCCCTTGCCGATCCGACCGGACGTGAGATCACAAGCGAGGATGTGGCCAAAGTTTTATGGCGTAAACCATGGAGCCGACGGGCCTACCGCCCTGCTTCTCGCACCAGCGAAGACCGTTATTACGATGGCGAGATGCTCTACGCCTTGCGTGAACTGGTAAATCTATTATGGTTAGATGGGAAAGTTGTGCTTGTCGAACCTTTTGCCGAGATTCATGCCGGCAAATTCGTACAACTGCGAATTGCCGCAGCTCATTTCCAGGTCCCACAATATCAATTCCGCCGGAGGGCGCAAAGCATTTTCCCTGCGAATGAGGAAACGGTGGTGAAGAGTCTCACGATGGAGCCGGTGGGTGACGAAGATTCGCGGGAATTACTCTTTACCACAAAGGTCGCGGACAGTTCAATATCCGCGGATTGCCCATGGATGGTCCAGCATTATGTCAGCGCTCAAAAAGATATCACTGTGGCGTTCGTCTATGACCAGTTGTTCGCTTTTGAACTTGATCGAAAGGGATTTGTTGATCAGGTAACTGACTGGCGCGAATTACCTTCTGACTGGGAAGAGGGCGATTGGCGACCCCATCAGTTGCCGGATACTGTAGCATCCGGGATATTCGGTTTTATGAAAGAGATGGGGCTCCATTTCGGCCGGCTTGATTTTTTATGGGGAACGGACGGCTATTACTTTCTCGAGGTAAACACCAATGGCGAATGGGCCTGGCTTGATACCGAAGGTCGCTATGGGCTGCTCCAGAAGGTTGTTGAAGAAATTTCTCCGGATACCGCCTTGCATTCAATTCCCTTCCTTCGTTTCTCCGCTGCAGGATGAGCCGCCCTGGAGCAAGCTGCAGGAATTACCGGTTCAATGCAAGTGAGCCGGGGTAAATTACTTTGCTCCGCATTCGCAAGGAAGTTGAAATGAAAATTGAAGGGTGACATGAGAGAAGCGCTGGCGCGTTATAAAAAAGATTTTCGCATTCTCAAAGACTTGCTGTCTCTGGTCTGGACCTTGTTGGAGACCGGCTTACGATTGTCTTTACTCCGGATGGTGCTGATCGTCCTGGCGATAGCGGTTTTCAGCACCATAACCCCGGTATTTTTTAAATATCTCATCGACCATTTGGTGGCTTCCCCAAGCGCCATTCCGGTCCTTCTGATCGGCGCGTATATCGCCGTTCAAGGTTTAGGCAAAATTGGAAGTGAGCTTCGATGGCGCATTTACGGCCGCATCGAGCAGCGGATTACGCGACAATTGGCGCTGCGCATATTCGATCACGTGCATACGCTTTCATTGCGTTTTCATCTGGAGCGAAAAACCGGCGCCCTCCAGCAAGTCGTAGGAAACGGGCTTCTTGGTTATTGTCTCTTACTACAAAATGCATTATACGTCGTGATTCCGCTGGTCTTCGAATTGGTGCTGATGGGTTGTGTCATCATCGCATTAGGCAAGCCGGTATTCGTCTATATTCTTATCGTAACTGCTCTGTTGTATATCGCGGTGACCATCCAGGGCATCAATAGACAACGGGTGCCGCAACGTGAAGCTGCCCTCGCTCAGGTTGAAGCAGCCGGCGTGGTTGCTGATAGTTACCTGAATTATGAAACAATCAAGTATTTCGGATGTGAACAGTTAATTCGCGATCGTCTGAACCAGTCATTGAAGCGCAGTGAAGACGGCTGGATACGGTATTACGGGCGCCGTACCACTACCGGTCTGGCCCAGACACTCTGCTTGCTGCTGGCGTTATCAGCCACCCTCGTTTTAGCGACGTTCGATGTGGCGGAAGGCGCCATGACCGTGGGCGGGTTCGTGCTGGTCGTTTCCTATTTACTGCAGTTATTGCGTCCGCTGGAAGCGTTTAGTTTGGCGTATCGCGAGATTAAAACCGGAATCACTTTTATCGAACAGATGCTCGAACTTATGGACGAACGGTCCGAAATTAAGACGATGCCGCGCGCGAAGGCATTGCCGCCGGGACGCGGTCAAGTCGAGTTTGACAAGGTCCGATTTCAGTATCATGTCGATCACCCTGTTTTAGATGATATCAGCTTTTGCATTCCCCCTGGTCGCACCTTGGCCGTTGTCGGTCCCACCGGCGCCGGCAAGTCGACCCTGTCAAGACTGCTATTCCGTTTCTATGATGTTACCGGAGGTCATATCCGGATAGACGGCAATGAACTTGATGAGATGACCTTGGAAAGTATACGGGCGGCCATCGCTGTCGTACCGCAGGACGTGGTGCTGTTCAACGACACCTTGGCCCTCAACATCGGTATTGCCAAACCGAATTGCAGTTTCAAGGAAATTGAAGACGCCGCAAAGCTTGCCGGAATAGCCGACTTCATTGCATCGCTGCCCAGGGGCTACGACACAATCGTGGGAGAACGGGGTCTTAAACTCTCCGGCGGTGAAAGACAGCGGATTGCAATTGCACGGGCTGTGCTTAAGCGTCCGCGTATTTTTATATTTGACGAAGCAACGTCATCGCTGGACAGTATCACTGAAAGTCTTATTCGGCAGAACATTGAAAAACTATCACATAATACCACGACTTTGTTTATCACTCATCGCCTGTCAACGATCATGAATGCTGACGAGATCCTGGTATTGGTCGATGGCCGCGTGGTCGAACGGGGCGGCCATACGTCGCTCTTAGCTCAAGACGGCGTCTATTCGGCGATGTGGCTGCGCCAGCAATCTTGCGCCTGACACACAATACCCCGGTTGCCCGTTTTGCCGGGGGGGTCATCTTTTGCCGAATAAAGGGAGTATGTCATATCCTGCATAATGCGCAAGAAGGACGAGAAGAATGGCAGCCATAACGAATGCCGTCAAACTCCATCGAATAAAAAAACCAGGCTTCTTTTCTAAAATTAAATTTAATTCAACTCGTATTTTACCGTTTTCGATCATAATTATACTCCTAGTTCCAGTTGATTTTTTACAAGATTAAAATATATCCCCTTTCGCATTGCCAACTCACTATGAGTTCCGGTTTCAACGATCGCTCCTTTATCCAATACGATAATCTGGTCGGCATTTCTCACGGTGCTCAATCTGTGCGCAACAACGACAACAGTTCTGTTTTTGAAAAAACGGTCCAGATTTTTCATGATGATGTATTCATTGCTCGCATCCAGGGAATTGGTCGCTTCGTCAAAAAAAATGTATTCCGGGTCTTTGTATACGGCCCTCGCTATCAATATCCGTTGTTTCTGTCCCTGGCTTAATCCGTGGCCTTCAGCCCCAATCCTCGTTTTATAGCCTGACGGCAGAGATCCGATAAACTCGTCTATGTTTGCAATCACAGCCGACTGTTTCAATTTGTCTTCATCAATAACCTCGTCGCTCAAGGCAATATTGTCCGCAATGGTATCCGAGAATATATACCCATCCTGCATAACAAGGCCGCATTTTTTTCTCCATGAGCTGCTTACTATTTCCGTCATCGGAAGATTCCCGATCAGGATAGTGCCGTCCACAGGCCGATAAACTCCGAGTAACAGCTTTAAAAGTGTTGTTTTGCCGCTCCCGCTTGTGCCTACGATTGCCGTTGTCTTCTTATTTGGCAGGACAAGGGATACGTTTCTTAAGACTTTTTCCGAATAGGGGCCACGGTATTGAAAAGATACATCAGAGACGACAATGTCCGCCTCTTTGGGGACATCTCCCGTCCTGATTTCATCGGCGTTTTCTTCGTTCTGCATAGTGTGAATTTCTTCAATCCGTTCAGAACTTATTTTAGCATCCTGGGCGGCGGCTATAAAATGGACCAATTGTTCAATAGGACCGTGTAACTGCCCAAGAATGAACTGGATCGCGAGCATCATGCCTAAAGTAATATTGCCGTTGATAACAAACCGGGCCGCACAATAGGTGATGACAATATACTGTGTTTCTTGCAATAAAAAACAGC
Organism: Nitrospirota bacterium; assembly: GCA_041476485.1. GTDB lineage: Bacteria > Nitrospirota > UBA9217 > UBA9217 > UBA9217 > JBAZLV01. Next base: position 30,695 of record JBGOTO010000006.1, on the reverse strand, counting down.
CCGACTGCTGGTTTTGCGTCAACGACAGACTTTTCTTGCTGATGGAAAACAAGTCGTCCTGTATTTTTATCCAGCCTGTTATTTTTTTCTTTTCACAATTGTTGAGTCTGATTTCCTGCATCCCCATAATCAATTGAATAAGAGCGCTCTGGTTCCTCCCCATTTGCTTGAATTTGCTGAAATCCATCTCCCTTCGTTTTGCGAGAAATAGTCGAATCCATAATAAATATAGGATTGTTCCTGCTGAGAATACAAGAAATATTTGTCCATTGTAGATCACCAATACTATGCCGAAAACCAGGATATTAATGATTGTAAGAAAAATACTCAAAACCGTTGAGGTTATAAATGATTCTACGCGCTGATGGTCGTTAATGCGCTGTAACGTGTCCCCGATCATTTTCACGTCAAAAAATCCAAGGGGGAGTTTGGTCAGTTTAACCAGAAAATCATATACGAGAGTTATATTTATCGGGGTGCTTATATAAAAGAGAATCCAGCCTCTGATGAAATTGACAAAGACACGGCTTGTTATTAACAAAAATTGCCCCATTAAAATCATTTGTAAAAGGCCGATATCTTTCCTGTCGATCCCCTTATCAACGATCATCTGGGTCAAAAACGGCAATACCAGCTGAATGAGGCTGCCAAGCAGCATGGCCAACAAAAGCTGGATTAACAGGCGCCGGTAAGGCTTCAGATAGGAAAACAATAAAAAGAAACCCTTTTTGGACGTGGCAGCTTCCTGCTTTACATAGAATCCTTCGGTAGGTTCGAGGAGAAGAGCATACCCTTCGTCGCCTGCAGCCGCCCACTGAGATAAAAAAATGTCTTTTTTGTATTTTGCTTTCCCGTAGGCGGGATCGGCGACATAAATATGATTATTTTTAATTTTATAAACAACGATAAAATGATCATTCCCCCAATGGACGATACAGGGCAATTTTGCACCGCACATGAGGTAATCCAGCGAAGAGAGAACGCACTTTGCCGACAGGCCGATTGAATCGGCGGCATCGCGCAGACCGAGTAATGAAGCGCCTTCTCTTGACACATAGCTCTTGTCCCTTAGATACTGGAAAGAATACAGTTTGCCGTAGTATTTCGCTATCATGCGCAAACATGCCGGACCGCAATCCATCGCGTCGTATTGTTTATAAAACGGAAATTTGTTTTTAAAATTCATTTATATCAATAACCGTAATATACTGTTTTCGATTATTTCTGTAATCAAAAATTTTCTCCAGAAGCTCGGGGTGCTCTAAAGAAAGATGAATGAAACAGAGAAAATTATAGGTTGCGCGCAACCGGAAAAAATCGCATTCCTTCTTCGTAGGATTGACAAAACGACCTTGAGCCATCCTGCTTGCCGCGCATACGCTGCAAAAATTTACGTTCCAACAGCTCTTGCACTCATTATTGTTAATTGAAGAATTATATCGTTGATTTAGATCGATGAGTTTTTTAAGATCCAAACCGGAATCACAATTGCCGATAGGCATGCAATCATCCACTTTATGGCAAATCAAAAAATCTCCGTTGGCGGCAACCATTAAATTGTCGAATCCCATGGGGCACGTAAGCAAAATCTGTAGCGAATTTTTCCCCTTAGGATGATCGTAATTAAGTTTTGCAAAGGGAAACAAATTCGCAAAATACTCCATTTTAACGGAATGATTCATTGACTCTGCTAACGCCTTCTTTTTGAAATCCATCAAACGCTTCTTTAATGAATTGCCGTAAGCATCCAATGCAGAGTCCAAATTGGCGACAAAAGTCCCCACGTATTCGGCAGGAAAATGCTGGCAACGCAAAGCTCCGATACTGCCGGTGAACTTGACGCATTGATCATAATCATGCTTATCGGTATATACTCCAAAGATGGAAACTTGCTCTCTGAAATACGTCTCATTGAATTTTTTGATTTTCAATAAATTATGATATGCGGATTGAAAGGTGCCTCCTCCATTTTTGAAAACCCGGCATTTATCGTGTTCTTCAGCCGGCCCATCAAGACTTGCGTATAAATTAACCCTGTTATCCACTAAAAAATTAAGTATCTCTTCATTCATGATGGACAAATTGGTGTTTGAAGTAAACCGAAGATCGCTTACTTTTATAGAATATTTGTCCCACGGCAACTTTTTAAAATAGTCCGCGGTTTTCTTAATCAGCTCAAAATTCAAAAAAGGCTCGCCACCATACCACGATAAGCCCGGCGGAACACTTTGCAATAATAATTCTTTTTTTTCTTCGGATAATTTTCGAAAAAAAGCCGTATATTTATTGAAATAATAATTAATCCCTTGATAAGCGTTTTCTTCGCTTAAGTTGTTCCTCGAGTGTCCTTTATAATCTTTTGCGACCGTTTTTTTGCAATACGTGCACCTATAATTGCAGTCTTCGGTAACTTCCAAGCAAAATTTTCTTAATAAAATGTTTTCATCATAATACATTAGTTGTTCTTTTATGGCATCTCTGTCCACGGGAGATATTTCTACAACTGGTCCCCTGACAAGCATTCCACCTTGTTTTAACTCGTTGAATTTTGCGAAAAGTTTTTTAGTGTACTCCGCGCTGAACTGGGCGGAATGTATTTTTATTATTTCTTTTTCCGGTTTTTCGATTAAAAAATCGATGAGCACATCCATTTCTTCATTGGATAGGATAAAGGCAAAATGCGGTTTTGCATCATAAACAAGAATTTCTTTTCCGTACTCAAAAAGTTTAACTAACGGATACTCTCTTTCAAAAAAGGACACAACATGATTTTTAATCGGGTTACCCACATTCGCGGTGTCCATTTAAAAATAACTCCTTCATTATGCAGTACCAATGGCTGACACACAAAACCATTTCATACCCATATTCCCCTTACTCACATACAGGGAATATGGGTATGAACGAAAACTTAATACGCGGTAAACAAACTAAGAGGCAAACGTATTAAGCGTAGTTGCGGCTTTTTCATTGTCCGTCTGGCAAGAGCAACTGCAGTCTTTGCCGCCTTTGATTGAATCTGCGGTTTTTACACTGATCTCCGTGACTCGCTTCAATTTTTCCATTGTTTTCACCTCCTTTCCGCATAAAGAATGCCTTCAATAAAAAAGCCCGTCCTCAGTCCTGTTGCATCCTGACTGAAAATGGGCCTTGCATTTTTTACGGTTCCCTGTCCCGTACTTCCTCATCGCCCGTGCCCCCTATCGGTGAAAAACAAGCAGGAAATACGTTGCCGCGTTTTAGCGATAACCGTAACTACTCAGGTCTGCTGCAGAGCGCGGGCGCAATGAAGCGCGCGGCGACCGATGCACGGACATCAAGCAAGGCGGGGCTTGTGGTCGACTTCGAAATTCTTTTAATTATCCGGCGCGCCTTGCGCAAAGCGAAGCAGCTGACCTGAGTAGTTACCGATAACCTATAATCAGCAAAACGCTGTGTCGTGAAAAGGTAGGGTAATTATATAGTACGAGAACAGGGCTGTCAATCCCCGCGTCCATACGATTTCAGGAGAATCAGGGACGGCATGAGAGTGAGGGTTGACGCGATGACGAATACCGGATGCAAGACCCATAGTGCAGGCGGCATCGTTCTGTCTACTCGTATCTTAATGCGTCGATGGGATTGAGAAGGGAGGCCTTGTAGGCGGGATAAAAGCCGAAGAAGATCCCGATAAGTCCGGAAAAGCTGAACGCCAGTAGAATGGAAAGGACCGACACCACGGTGGGCCAGCCTGAGAGAGACGAGAGGATGACCGAAGTGGACACGCCGAAGATGATGCCGATGACGCCCCCGATGAGAGAAAGCGTGAGCGCCTCGATAATGAACTGGAGCCGGATGTCCCACGTCTTCGCGCCTATTGCCATGCGGATGCCGATCTCGCGGGTGCGCTCGGTAACGCTTACCAGCATGATGTTCATGATCCCGATCCCGCCGACGAGGAGCGAGACGGAGGCGATGGCCCCGAGCAACATCGTCATGACCCGTGTGGACTGCTCGGCTGCCTGCATGATCTGGGTGAGGTTCCGCACCGAAAAATCGCTGTCCTGTTTCTGGCCTATGTGGTGCCGTTGCCTGATTAGCTCGTTAATCTGTTTCTCGGCTGGCGACAAATCTTCAGCGCTCTTTGCCTTGACCATGATGATCCTTACCATGCCGGGAAACTGGGTCCCGAAAATCTTTTTCTGTGACGTGGTGACGGGAATATAGATAACGTCATCCTGGTCCTGGCCCTGCGCCGATTGGCCCTTCGGCGAAAGCGTTCCGATCACGGTAAAGGGAACGTTCTTGATCCTGATGGACTGGCCAAGAGGGTTTTGCTCTCCAAAAAGATTGTCCACCACGGTCTGGCCGACCAGCGCGACCTTGGTGGCGCTCTTCACGTCCTGATCCGTAAATGGCCGACCCGAAGCCAAAGGCCAGTCCCGCACCGTCAACATGCCCGGCGTCGTCCCGGTAACAATGGTTGACCAGTTTAAATGTCCGAACACCACCTGTGCTGCGCCTCCCAGGACAGGACCCACTTCTTCCACTGCCGGGCATTCCTTCAATATGGCGTCGGCATCTCCCATGCTGAGTGTAGGCTGCGTGCCCGCCCCCATCCTTACGCCCCCGGACGAGGTGGCGCCGGGCAGAATGATCAGGAGGTTGCTTCCCATGCTCGATATCTGTTCGGAAATCTTTTGGCTTGCGCCGCTGCCGATGGCGACCATAGCGATCACGGCGCCGACGCCGATGATGATGCCGAGCATGGTGAGGGAGGAGCGCATCTTGTTCACCCACAAGGCGCGGAAGGAGATCTTTATGGTGGAAGGAATGTTTATCATTATGCACCAAATGCGGAATGCGGAATTCGGAATGCAGAATTTAAACGCTGGAGAAACATCATACCTCTCTGATGACACTCAGAGCATGGCCCGATTTTCCCGAGATTGGAGAAATGATGACCGTCAGGCTTTTCATTCCGCACTCCGCATTCCGAATTCCGCATTCGTCAACGTGTCACTCACCAGTTTACCGTCCAGGAATTTTATGATCCGCTTACTGTACGACGCAATATCCGGCTCATGGGTCACGACGATGACCGTAATGCCCGATTCGCTATTTAGTTTCACAAAGAGATCCATGATCTCGGCGCTCGTCTTGGTGTCGAGGTTACCCGTCGGCTCGTCCGCCAGGATGATCGGCGCCTCGTTCACGAGCGCCCTGGCGATCGCAACCCGCTGCTGCTGACCGCCTGAAAGCTGGTTCGGATGGTGGTCTTCCCTACCCTCCAGTCCGACGCTTTTGAGCGCCGCCAGCGCCCGCTTGCGGCGTTCGTGCGCAGGGTGGCCGTCGTAGAGCATCGGGAGCTCGACATTCTCGATGGCGGAGGTCCTTGAAAGGAGGTTGAACCCCTGGAACACGAAGCCGATTTTTTTGTTTCGAATCTCGGCGAGCTCGTCGCGGGAAAGACGGCCCACATCCGTTCCTTCCAGGAGATGCGTGCCGCTCGTGGGCTGGTCAAGGCAGCCCAAAATATTCATAAACGTAGACTTGCCCGAGCCCGACGGCCCCATGATGGCGACGAACTCTCCCTTGTCGATGGTCGTGGAAACCGATTTCAATACTTCCAGATCGATATCGCCGAGATGATACACCTTGCCGATATTTCTCACCTCGATGAGCGCCATCTTAGAACATCCTCGGAGCGGTTGGTGACGGGCCTTTGCCTTTCCGCAGCACCTCTACGAGCAATTGTTCGCCTTCTTTCAAATCGCCCGAAACGACCTCGGTATAGTTTCCGTCGCTGATGCCGGGGGTAATACTAACACGTTTCGGCTTTCCCTGTTCGAGGACCCAGACCACCGGTCCCTTCTTCTCGGCCGTGCCGGCTCCACCGGCGCCCGCGGGCTTGTCGGAGAAGCGAAACCGAAGCCCCGCATTCGTGATCCGGAGCACGTCCTGTCTCGTCGTGATAATGACCGAAACGTTGGCGGTCATGCCCGGCATGAGCTTAAGGTCTTTGTTATTCACCTGGATCACCACGTCGTAGGTGACCACGTTCTGTACGGTTATGGGGGCCTTCCTGATTTGCCAAACCTTCCCCTTGAACGTTATGTCGGGATAAGCATCGACGGAAAACTCAACCTCCTGCCCGACTTTTACCACGCCGATGTCCGACTCGGCCACGTTCGTGTCGATCTGCATCTTCGTGAGGTCCTCGGCGATCGTAAAGAGCGTAGGCGTCTGGAAACTTGCGGCAAGGGTCTGTCCGACGTCCACGTTCCGGGATATCACCACCCCGTCGACCGGAGAGATGATCCTGGTGTGCTTGAGGTTCGTCTGGTCCAGTGCAAGGGAGGCCTTTGCCTGCTCGATCTGCGCCTTGGCGGAACCAACCTGGGCCTTGGCGGTCTCGTAATTCGTCTCCGCCGTGTCGAGGTCGCTTCTCGGGATGAGATTTTTTTCGAACAATGCCTTGTTCCGCTCGAAGGACCTTTTTGCGTCCACGAGCGATGCGTTCGCTTTGTCAAGGCCGGCCTGCGCCGAAAGCAAGTTCGCCTGCGACTGCTGCACCTGGGCCTCGAAGACAGCCGGGTCGATTTGGGCGATGAGCTGCCCTTTTTTGACGCGAGAATTAAAATCGGCGAAGAGACTTTTTATCGTGCCCGACACCTGGGTGCCGACCAGGACCGTGGTCACCGCATTGACGGTCCCTGTTGCCGTGATAGTTTGCCGGATGTCTCCCCGGGTCACCGGCTCGGCCCTGTATTCCGGACCGTTCCCCTTTCGACTGAAGGCGAAGACCGTAATCACAATAAGAATGAGAACGACGACCGAACCGATTATGATTTTCTTATTATTGAGCATACGCTCCTTTTGATGCCGCGGAAAGAATTCAACTGACAAAGGTCCAAATTTTCAAATGCCGTTCTGCTTTCTTTTCTATCCTATGCTCTGGCCTACGCCCTGGTGCGGAAGATAGCGAGCTTTCCGAACCTCTGCTGGAACGTGTCCATGTAAGTATAGATCACCGGCGTAATATAGAGCGTCAGCAACTGCGAAAAGATCAGGCCACCGACCACGGCGAGCCCGAGCGGACGCCGAGCCTCGGCGCCGGCGCCGAACCCGAGCGCAATCGGAAGCGTGCCCATGAGCGCGGACATGGTGGTCATCATGATCGGGCGGAACCTGATCAAAGCGCCCTCCAAGATTGCATCCTGGGGAGTTTTGCCTTCTTTCCGCTCCGCTTCGAGCGCGAAGTCGATCATCATGATCGCGTTCTTTTTCACGATGCCGATGAGCATGATCACGCCCACAAAACCGTAGATGTTCAGTTCCTTCCCAAATAGCAGGAGGGTCAGCAGGGCCCCGACCCCGGCAGCCGGCAGACCGGAAAGGATTGTGAACGGATGGATGAAGCTCTCGTACAGGATGCCGAGGACGATATAGATAACGATGATCGCCGTGATCAAGAGGAGGAACAGGCCCTGCGTGGATGACTGAAACGCCTGGGCCGCCCCCTGGAAGCTGGTCGTTATGGTAGGCGGAAGCACATCCCTGGAAATTTTGTCCACTACCGCAACGGCTTCTCCCAGAGACACGCCCGGCTTCAAGTTAAAAGAAATGGTCACCGCCGGAAGCTGTCCCAGATGATTGACGAGGAGTGGACCGGTTGCCACTGACTGCTTCGTGACTACATTGATCGGCACCAGTTTTCCGGAGGACGAGCGAACGTACAGCATGGAAAGTGAGGACGGGTCCATCTGATATTGGGGCAAGAGTTCCATGATGACCTGGTACTGGTTGTTCGGCGCCAGGATGGTGGATATCTGGAGCGTGCTGTAGGCGGCGCTCAGTGCGGTTTCGATCTGCTGCGCGGAGACGCCGAGCGCAGCCGCCTTGTCGCGGTCTATTGCGAGGTTCACCTGCGGATTTTTGACCAAAAGGTCGGTGGTCACGTCCTGGAGCTGCGGCAAAACCCGCAGTTTCGCTTCGAGCACCGGGGCGACTTTATAAAGCTCGTCCGTGTCCGGGCCCTGGAGCGTGTATTGATACTGGCTCTTGGTAAGCACGCCGCCGATGCGGATGGGCGGCAGGTTCTGCATGAACATCCTGATGCCGACGACGCCCGCGGTTTTCCCGCGCAGTTCCTGGATGATCTGGTCGGCGCTCAACTTGCGCTCTGAACGCGGTTTCAGCTTGAGGAACATGCGGCCGGTGTTCGCCGCGGCATTCGGGCCGCTGGCGCCGATGCTCGACATAAACTGCTCCACGTTCGGATCGTTGGCGATGATATCGGCCAGCTCACCCTGATGTTTGGCCATATCGTCAAAGGATATTCCCTGCTGGGCCTCGGTAAAAGCGAAAATCAGGCCCTGGTCTTCGGTCGGGAGAAAACCCTTCGGCATATACCAAAACAAGAAGATCGTCAGAAAGAACAGCCCCGTCGTGACTGCCAGAGTCGTCAAGCGATACTTGAGCACCCAGTGCAGGCTCCGTTCATAAGCGCTGCGCATGCTCTCGAAAAAATGTTCGAGCTTCATATAGAACGCGCCGTGTTTTTCCTGGCCCGCCGGACGAAGGAAGCGGCTGCAGAGCATGGGGGTGAGCGTAAGAGACACCACGCCGGAAATCAGGATGGACGCGCTGATCACGACGGCAAATTCGTGCAGCAGGCGCCCCATGATGCCGCCCATGAAAAGCACCGGAATGAACACCGCGACCAGCGAGATCGTCATCGACAGAATGGTAAAGCCGATTTCTTTCGAACCGTTCAGCGCTGCCTGCAGCACCGGCTCCCCGTGCTCCATGTGGCGGACGATGTTTTCGAGCATCACGATGGCGTCGTCGACCACGAATCCCACGGCGAGGATCATTGCCATAAGGGAAAGGTTGTCGATGCTGTGGCCGAGCGCATACATGGCCGTAAACGTGCCGATAAGCGACATGGGCAGGGCAAGGCTCGGGATGATCGTTGCCGAGAGGTTGCGTAAAAACAGGAATATGACGAGCACGACGAGAACGATCGCCAGCCCCAGGGTAAATTTGACGTCGCCGACTGATTCCCGTATGGACACGGAGCGGTCGTAGACGATATCGAGGTCCACCGACGCGGGCATCTCTTTCCGGAATACCGGCAGAAGCCGCTTCACGGAATCCACCACCTCGATCGTATTGGTGCCGGGCTGGCGCAGGATGGCCAGGACAATGGACCGGGGGTTCGTCTTGGTGGCGGTTTTATAGATCCAGCTCGCTATCTTGTTGTTCTCCACACTGTCGGTGACCCTGCCGAGCTCCTGGAGCCGCACGGGGTTCCCGTTGCGGTACGCCACAATAAGAGGACGGTAGGCCGCCGCGTCCATGAGCTGGCCGCTCGCCTCTATGGTAAATGCCTTCGTAGACCCTTGCAGCGTCCCGGTCGGCAGATTGACGTTGCTGTTCTGTATGGCGCTCGATACTTCGTCTATCCCGATCCCGCGCGAGGCAAGGGCGCGCGGATCGAGCTGAGTGCGGACTGCGTACTTCTGGGAACCGAAAACCTGCACCTGGGCCACGCCGCTTATCATCGAAACGCGTTGGGCGATCGTGGTCTGGGCGTATTCATCAACCGACGAGAGCGGGAGCGTAGGAGAGCTGAGCGCGAGATATATGACCGGCTGGTCCGCGGGGTTGACCTTCTGGTACGTAGGCGGGGTCGGCATGGTGGGCGGGAGCAGGCGCGCGGCCTTGGCGATCATGGCCTGGACGTCCTGGGCCGCGGCGTCTATGTTCCGGCTCAGGGTAAATTCAAGGTTGATCGTCGTGGCCCCCAACCCGCTCACCGACGTCATGTTCGAGAGGCCGGCTATGGTCGAGAACTGGCTTTCGAGCGGGGTCGCCACGGCAGAGGCCATGGTCTTCGGGCTCGCTCCGGGAAGCGTGGCATTCACCACGATGTTCGGGAAGTCCACGTTCGGCAGATCGCTCACCGGCAGAAGCTGGTACGCCATCATGCCGAACAAAAGTATCGCGATCATGACCAGAGTAGTCATGATCGGTCTGCGTATGAAAGGTTCTGCGATATGCATTATTTTTCCCTTGTGCTGAGCTCTGCCCTTCCTACCTATCTTCTCACTTTCCTATCTTCCCACCTTCCGGTTTCCCCTGTTCATTTTTCACTTCCACCCGTACGCCGGGGACCAATTGCAGTTGGCCGTCAGTGACCACCTTCTCTCCCGGCTTCACCCCTTGAGCGATAACGGTGAACTCGCCATACGTGCGCGCCACCGTCACCGTCCGGGACTCCACGGTAAAATCGGGCTTTACCACAAAGACGTACTGTCCCTGCTGCCCTGCCTGAAGGGCCGAGGACGGCATGAGTACGGCGTTTTTCTGGGTCGTGAGCGTTAACGCCACGTTCACGAACTGGCCAGGCCAGAGTCTCTTGTCTTTGTTCTCGAACGTGCCTTTGAGCTGAATGGTCCCCGTCGTAGAGTCCACCGCATTGTTGATAAAGGTAAGCACGCCCTGTGCCGGTCGCTTCTCGTCTCCGGGGATAATTGCATCTACCATCAATTTCCCCAGCGCCATATATTTCTTAATGTCCGAAAGGTTCTGTTCGGGGATGGAAAAGGTAACATAAATCGGTATAATCTTGGTAATGGTGACCATCACCAGATCGTTCGCCTTGATGACATTGCCTTTGTTGATCAGGACGCTCCCGACGCGGCCGTCGATCGGGGACTTGATGGTGCAGTAAGCAAGCTGGAGACGGCTGTTTTCGACGTTGGCTCTGTCCGCATCCACCACGGCCGCCATCGCGTCCGCGTTTGCCCGAAGTTGATCGTATTGATCTTTGGAAACATAGTCTTTTTTGACCAGGATTTCATACCGTTTGGCTTGCTCTTCCGCGCTCTTGGCTTGGGCGACATCCCTGGCAAGTTGCGCTACGGCCTGCTTAAGGGCGGCCTCGTAGGGACGCGGGTCTATCTGAAAGAGCAGGGCGTCCTGCTTGACATCCTGCCCTTCCTTAAAATGCACGGCCATCACTTCCCCGCCGACCATGGCTTTCACCGACACGGTATTGTATGCCTCGACATTGCCGATGGCATTGATCTGCAGTGGGACATTCTGCTGAATCACGTCCCCTATTTTCACCGGCACCACTCGTTGCGCTTGCTTCGCCTTGCTGTTGGAGCACGAGCAGATAAGGAGGACGAGGAAAACCAGAAGGGCGGACCGCATGCCCATCTCAAAATATTTTGTGGATTTCATGTCTCTTCCGGCCTCCTTAATCTACCTTTCACCGCGAACCCGTTGCTTTTTCGATGTTTGCCTGGGCGATCTTGTAACTATACAACGTGTTGGTATACGTCGCCCGCGCAGTGACGTACGTCGCGAACGCGTCCGAAACTTCGATGGGGCTCCCCACTCCGGCCGCGTACCTGCCGTTCGCAAGGTCCAGGTTCTCCTGGGCCTGCTTGGAAGCGAGTTCGGCCGTCGAGATGCTGGCCTCCGTTGCCTGTAAGTTCAAGTACGCCTGGCGCACATCGAGGAGTATCCGCTGTCGTATCGCTTCTTCGTTTGCCCTGAAGACGTAGAGGTTGGACTTGGCCTCCGCCACCTGGTGGGTCGTCAAAAATCCGTTAAACAACGGGATGGTCAGGGTCACGCCGGCATTCCAGCTGTTATTCAGTTGATTGGGCGAGACCTCCGCACCCGATGTGGTATAGGTTGCACTTGCTGAAAAAACGGGAAGATAGCCCGACCGTTGTAAACTGATATTTTCCTCCGCGGCCTGCCTTTTCGCGATGGTCGATTTGAGATCAGGCCTGTTTTCGAAGGCCCGCGCCGTCGCTTCTTCCAGGGTGACCGCGTACTGCTGGAAGGAAAGGTTGTCTTCAACGGTGTACTCGGGCGCATCAGGGACCCCCATCGCATTATTCAGGGTCACCTGGGCGATTTTGAGCGCATTGTCCGCATTGATGAGGCTGAGTTTCGCGTTGCTCAAATCGACTTCCGCTTTGATGACGTCGATTTTCGCCTTCGTGCCGACTTCATAAAAGCCCTTCGCCTGGTCCAGGTGCAACTGGAACTGTTTTATAACGTCCGCGGCCACCTCCAGATTCCTCTTGGCCTGGAGCACGCCGTAGTACGCCTGCTTGACATTCAGAATTATTGTATCTTGCGTAAACGTAAGGTCAGAGCGGGAGGCCTCGAGATTATACTTTGAAATACCGACCGATGACGACGTCTTCCCAAAATCGTAGATGGTCTGGTTGAGGGTAGCGGTGCCCGAATAATCGTTGTACTGTGCAGGACCGGCTGGCGTTCCCGGGATGGGTTTAATCCTGCTGTAATTCCCCGACGCGCTGAGTTGCGGATAATAGGCGGAACGCGACTCGCCGACCCTGCTGCGATTGACCTCCACGGTACTCACGGCTGCAATAATACTCTGGTTTTGCTTAAGCGCAATCTCGATGCACCGGCCCAGGACCAGCATCTCGTCCTTTGCTATTATGCCTCCGCCCGATCGGTCCTTCTTGTCCGTCTGCGCCGGCACAGGCTTGTTTATTGTTGTCGTAGGCCTGCTCTCGACCGTCTGCGCCGGTGAGGGCCTGACCTGTTCCGTCTCAGTGGGTTGAGTGGTCTTCTGCACCGTCGGTGTCGGGGTTGAGTTGATCTGGTCCGTCGGTTGCGTCTCTTCCGCAAAGAGCCGCGGCGTGGAAACGACAATCGTCAGCATGCATCCCCATACAGTTACAAATGCGATTCCCCATTTCTTGAATCTGCTATTTCCCCGCATACCACTCTCCCGGTAAGTATTACTGACGGCTGTTAACCGTCCCGTACATGAAAATATCGACGAATTCCCGCACATTCTTCTGCATCTTGGCCCTGGTGATTTCCTGTCCCCGGACGATCTCCTCGTTCCTGAAATAGGCAAACAGAATACTCAGAAAAACTCGCGCGGCGGTTTCCGGAGACACCTCCCTGAACATCCCCTTCTGCTGCAGGGACCGGAAATACTGGGCCAGGGCCGATCTCACATCGTCCACGAGCTTGCTGTACACCGCCCTGATTTTTTCCGGATAGCGTGTGACCTCGGAGAGCATGATCTTGACCATCGACTTTCGTTTCTTCATGGTCAGCAAAAACTTCGTAGCCACCTGCGTGAGGGCCTCCTCGCAGGACAGGTCGTCCAAATGCGGCAAGAGTTCCCTGAGCGTCGGCAAAAAGGTATAGCTGTTCAAGACCTCTTCGAAGAGTTTTTCTTTCGAGCCGAAATGCCGAAACAGGGTCAGTTCGGTCACACCGGCTTCCTTGGCGATCTCCCTGGTCGTGGCGCCCAGATAGCCCTTCTCGGAGATAAGCTTGAGCGTTGCTTCCAGCAATTTGTGTTGAGTCGTCGTCTTCATAGTCTTCATAATTGTAAGTATGTACTTACATTATATCAGAACCGGGCCGATGTCAAGCGAAAATGCATGCGGCCATACCTCCGGTTTTCAGCCGAGTCGGGCAGTTTCTGTGCAACAGTCGAGCGCCACACAGCAGGCGTGGTGCCGGCAGTGCGAAGGAATTGCTCTCCTGGCGCCTGTCTCGCCCGGAACGAAGGTTACCCCGGGCCCTATTTTCCCCTTGCGCATGCCCCGCTCTTATGGTATTGTACGGCTCGTCTTTCGGCTCGTCTTTTTTTCTACCAATGCTCATTTTCGTTCAAGGAGGGTTTTTACAATGGCAGGTACGTGCAAAATTTGCGGAAAAGGCAAGCTCAGCGGCAACCAGGTGAGCCATTCCAACAATAAAACCAAAAAAATGTCAAAACCGAACCTGCAGTCCATCAAGACAGTGGGACCGAACGGCGCCCATGTGCGCATGCAGGTCTGTACGCGCTGCATCCGTTCGGGCAAAGTAAAAAAGGTCAGTTAAGGTCGCGTCGTTACCAGCTTTCATCCCGTCAGCAGTAACCGTATACGGTATAGACAATAAAAAAGGCGCCCCTTGCGGGCGCCTTTTTCTTATCGACCTGCGATTTCATGTCTTCTGTTATTCTTTCTTCTTTTTACCGTAGAGATAATCGTACTCCGCGGGATGTTGATGCTTCAGTTCCTCGATCGGCATCTTCCCGGTGATCCAGACCCAGCTCATGGGGAACACCTCGGCCCGCAAATGCTCGTTATAGAAGTGGGCTATGAGGATGAACACGATTGCCAGGAGCGCCTCATCGCTGTGCATGATGAAGAGCACGTCCCATATCCACGAGAGCGACCATGACGGAAAAAGGTATGAAACCAGGACCGGGAACGTAAGGAAGAGGCCGGAGGTCCCGATGATGAACATGCCCCAGTAGACCGCCCAATAGTCGAATTTCTGCATGTACGTGAATTTTCCGAAGTAGGGCTTGTTCCGGGTAATGCCCAAAAAGTAACCGATGTTCTGGAAAAAATCCACGATATCCTTGGGCCCCGGGACGATGCTCGCTCGCAGGTCTTTCTTGCGCGCCAGATTGAGCAGGTAAAACTGGTGATAGGCAAAATCGAGAAGCATGATGATGCCGGCCACGCGGTGGATAATTCCCGCGCTTTTGGCGCCGCCCCACATCCTGATCCACGCGCTCGCCGGTTCGGCGTACGCGTACTTCAACCCCCAGCCGGTGAACGTCAGGAACAAAAACGTCGTGAACATGATAATGTGCTGGACCCGCGCCGAGAGGTCGAACCGCTCGATCTCCGCTGGAATAGTCTTACTCATGGTTTTCCTCCCTTCCTGAACAAACGGTCCCTGATGTCCGCGTAGATATCCAGAAGCACGTGGATGATCACGAAAAGGAACACGCCCACGGTGAGGATGATCAAGCCGATTTCAGTGTAGTGCGCTATGGGATGGAGCGGCTTGTGGGTGATGGACGCCACGAACTTGGGCGTTGCGCCTGCATGGCATTTCTTACAGGTCGAAATCTTATTCTGCCCGGCGACCGGCGAGGCGGGGTCTTTTGCGCTTTTGATGTCGTGTGAGCCGTGGCAACTATCGCACGACGGCGCGCCGCCGTGGCCGACCTTGAGCTTCCTGCCGTGGAAACTTTCTTTGTACCGTTCCATGACATGCGGCGAGAACCCGTACTTCTCGGCGATACGCTTCTCTTCGTGGCACTTGCCGCAGGTCTGGACCACGTTAAAATGATTTACTGCCGACTGTTTATCGGCCTTGGGCTGGATGTAGTGCGGGGAGCCGTGGCAGCCCGTGCAGACCGGACCGTCCGAAGACTTTTTGGCAATGATGTTTTGCCCGTGCACGCCGGCCTTATAGGACTGATAACTATCGGGATGGCACTGGGCGCAGGCGGCCTGGGCAATGAGGTCGATGTTGCCTTTGGCGGAGAGGGAGGCGGCAAGGGCTTTGGTCGCCTTGTCTATTTTACCCGACAGCCCGAAGTGCTGAGCCCCTTTTAAGGTCATGTGGCAGGCGACGCACTCGAAACCTCCATGCACGGATTTTGAAAATTTTTCCTGGCTTACGTTGGCCGGCCCCTCGAACGCCCCATGGCAGCCAAGGCATATCGCCGAATCGGGCGCTGCGCTCGCTGCCTGCGTCAAAGTGAAGACGAGCAAGAGCACCCCTGCAGCATTCACCCATTTCCTCATAACTCTCCAGTCTCCTTCCAAAGTTAAATACTACGGTATCATACGGATGATTTTTGCAAGCTCGACGAAACTGACTGTTCCAACCAAGGAGATTGCAGGTATCATGCCAAGACTAAGCCGTTGATTTCCCTTTACAACCATCAAACTACCTTTTCGCACTAGTGAGAATTGATGCGCATATTGTATCACATTTGCGAACTACGACGGATTATTACTCTTCGTAGAAAACTTTTACCAGGTAGAGTCCCTGCGACGGCGCTGTCCGGCCTGCCGTGGCCCGGTCGCGGGACTTAAGCATACGTTTAACATCCTCGGGCCTGAATCTTCCGAGACCGACTTCCACCAGCGTTCCGGCAATGTTTCTCGCCATGTATTGAAGAAAGGCATCCGCCTCGATTGCTATTTCGATAAAAGCTCCCGTTTTTTTTACGGTCACCGACGTGATCGTCCTTACCGGAGACTTTGCGCTGCAACCGGCCCCGCGAAAGGCCGAGAAGTCGTGTTTTCCGACAAGCGGAGCGGCCGCCAGCCTCATGTTTTTCAGATTCAGCCGCAGGTTCACCTGCCAGGCATAATTGCGGTAAAGAGCAGTCGGTTCTCGCCTGTTCAGAATCCGGTATGTATAGATTTTTTTCAGGGCGTTGTAGCGGGCATGGAAGTCCTCCGGCGCTTCTTCGGACGACAACACCCTGATGTCGCGCGGAAGCAGATGGTTCAGCGCCGGGGCCCATGCCTCTGACGGGACCGTGCTCCCGGTCCTGAAGTTGGCGACATGGCCGAAGGCATGCACCCCCGCGTCGGTCCTCCCCGAGGAATACGTCTTGCCGTCTTCGCTGGTGAGTGTTTTGATCGCCTGTTCGAGTGTCTCTTGGATCGTCGGCTTCCCGCTCCCGGCCTGCGACTGCCAGCCGTGATAATTCGTGCCGTCGTATTCTAGAATGAGTTTGATGTTTCGCATTCCCATCACTTCGAAATCCGCATTCCGCACTCCGCATTCCGCATTCGATTCATTCCCCGAGGTACGCTTTCTTGATCCCCGGGTCTTTTTCCAAAAGAGACGCCTCGCCTTGCATCACGATCTTTCCAGTCTCCATCACATAGGCCCGTTTCGCAAGACGGAGCGCGGCTTTTGCATTTTGTTCCACGAGGAGAATGGTCGTTCCCTGCTGGTTGATCTCCTTGATGATCTTGAAAATCCTGCTCACGATGATCGGCGCGAGACCGAGAGACGGCTCGTCGAGGAGAAGGAGCTTCGGCCTCGACATGAGCGCCCTGCCGATCGCCAGCATCTGCTGTTCTCCTCCCGAAAGAGTGCCGCCGAGCTGTCCGCTCCTGTCGGAAAGCGCCGGGAACAGGTCGAATACCCGCGCGATACCCGCGGAAATCTCCTGTTTTTTCCTGAAAAAAGCCCCCATTTCCAGGTTTTCGCGCACCGTCATCCTCGGGAAGATGCGCCTTCCCTCGGGGACCTGGGAAATGCCGAGTTGTACGATCTCGTGGATACGACGGCCCGACAGGTCCACGCCGTCGTAGATCACCCTGCCTGACCGCAAGGGAGCGACGCCGGAAATCGACATCAGGGTCGTGGACTTGCCCGCTCCATTCGCCCCGATCAGCGCCGCGATCTCTCCCTCCTTCACGGTGAGGCTGACGCCCTTGAGCGCATCGATCATGCCGTACGATATGGTGACATCGCGGAGCTCAAGCATGCACGCCCCCTAAAAACCCGAGATGGGCTGGTGAATAAACGGCAAAGCAAAAAGCTCCGGATGCAAGGCGCGCGCGTACTGAGGAATGCGGCGTACTTTTCCGTACGCCGCAGTGACGAAGGACGATGCGCAACGCTGCAGACGGACTTTTTACGAAGCCGTCAAGCATGTGCACTCTCCTTGCCGAGGTAGGCCTCGATCACGGCTGCGTTCTCCTGGATGTCCCTGGGCGCGCCTTCTGCGATTTTCACGCCGTGGTCCAGGACGATCACACGGTCCGAGATCCCCATGACGACCTTCATATCGTGTTCGATCAAGACGATGGCCACGCCGTTGTCTCGGATCTTGCGTATTAGGGCCATGAGGTCTCCGGTCTCCTGCGGGTTCATGCCGGCCGCCGGTTCATCGAGGAGCAAAAGGTGGGGCTCCGTGCCGAGCGCCCGCGCGATCTCGAGCCTGCGCTGATCGCCGTAGGAAAGGTTGGTCGCCAACTCGCCCTGTTTGTTTTCGATCCCGACAAATTTGAGTATGTCCACGGCGCGGTAGCCCATGTCCCGCTCTTCCTTCTTCACCTTGCCCGGCCGGAATATCGCGCCGAACACCCCGGCCCGGGTTCGGCAGTGCGCCGCCACCATGACGTTTTCAAGGCAGGTCATGCCGCCGAACAGCCTGATGTTCTGGAATGTCCGCGCGATGCCCATGGCCGTTATCTCGTGCGGCGGCATACCCGTGATGTCGCGGTCGTGAAAGAGGGACATGCCTTTCGTGGGCTGATACATGCCGGTGATGCAGTTGAAGAACGTGGTCTTCCCGGCGCCGTTCGGCCCGATGATGCTCACGATCCTCTCCCGCTCGACCCGCAGGTCGATGCCGTCGAGGGCCCTGAGCCCGCCGAAGTATTTGGTCAGGTTTTTAGTCTCTAATAATAACATAAGCGGTTTGAACTGCTTAATTCGTTTTCTTCACCGTGCCCAGCAGGCCCTGGGGCCTGAATACCATCATAACAACGAGCGCCGCGCCGAATGCCAGCATCCGGTAATCCTGAAAATCACGAAACACCTCCGGCAGCGTGATCAGAAGGAGCGCGCCCAGGATGATGCCCGGAATGCTCCCCATGCCGCCGAGTACCACCATGCAGAGGACCAGGACCGATTCAGAAAAGGTGAAACTCTCGGGAGAAACAAAGGCCATCTTCGCGGCAAAAACAACACCGGTCAATCCCGCCCATGCCGACCCCAGCACGAAGGCGAGCAGCTTCAATTTAAAGGTGTCGATCCCCATGGCCTCGGCGGCCCGCTCGTCTTCGCGGATGGCGATCCAGGCCCTGCCGATGCGCGACGAGATCAGGCGGTGCATGGCAAAGACCGTGACGATGACGATGAACAGGACCAGGTAATAAAAAGCAAAGGTGGTGTGCAGTTCATGGCCCGCAATCGCCGGCCTGCCGATCTTCGAGATGCCGTTCGGCCCGCCGGTCATGCTGTCCCAGTTGTTCAGGATGATCCGGGTGATTTCGCCCAGGCCCAGGGTGACGATCGCGAAGTAGTCCCCCCGCAGCCGCAAGGTCGGCACGCCGACGAGCACGGCAAAGCCCGCCGCCGACAACGCGCCCGCAACGAGCCCGGGCCAGAACGACAGGCCGAAGGTGGTCGACAGGATGGCGTAGGTATAGGCGCCGATTGCGTAGAACGCCACATACCCCAGGTTCAAAAGACCCGCCTGCCCTACGATAATATTCAGGCCGAGGGCGAGGATGATGTACATGCCGGTCAGCGTCATGATATCGAGATAATAATCGTTCAAAAAAAAAGGCAGGAAGAGCAGGAGGGCCGCCAGGCATGCAAGCGTAAGGGGCGCATAGGCGTATTTGGCAATAAAAACGGACGAGGTTTTCAGAGATAAACGTTTTTGAACAAGCGAACTGCCGGACACCGTTGCGGTTTCGCTCCGGGAAACCCGCCACAGGACCATGCACGCACCCGCGGCGAGGACAACCACCACTGCATTTCCAACGCCGCCGAACGGAAGCATGAGCAGTCCCGCCCAGAGAGGGAGGACAAATATGCCGACGTATTTTTTGAGCGGTTCAGAGAGAAGGTTCATAACGAGGTGCGATTATCCCACAAAAAGGGCGGGATTACAAGCAGAGTCCTGATGCAACGGGAGAGGGAAGAGAAATACCGTTTGCCGCGAAAGCGCAAAATAAGCAGTTCATAGCGGCAGCTCAGTTGCCGCGAGCTATGAACCGCCTTTCTCCGCTACCCGCTCCCACTTCGCGGAAGCAACTTTCCACTCATCAGATTCTTTCGTAAACGTTACGTCGAATGCGTACATGCCGAGCGACTCCGGCAGGAGCGCGGGCGTGGATTCGCTCGTTCCCCTGCCTGTCAACACGGCCTGAAAGAGGGCCTTCGCGGAAGCTCCTTCAACGGAGATGTCGAGATTGGTTACGTACACGGAGATTTTCTGGTGCCTGAAAAAATAGCCGAGCAGGAGACCCTTGATCGTGTCGTAAGTATATCCCTGCTGGTCGCTGTAGGTCCTGGAGAGGGTGTTGATGATCTTTCTAATGTCCTTGTCTTCGGCAGCCGCTTGAACAGTCGTGATGATTTTTTTCACCTTGTCCTGCTCGGTCTCTTTATGGCAACCGAGAGCGGAGGCCAGCAGAATACAAAGGGCGACAAGCGGGACAAATCTTTTCATCTTAACCCCCTTTCCTCTATGAATCTCCCTCTTTATCGCTTTGCAGCTCAAGCTTAAGCGCCACAAGCGATATGTTGATGTCCCTGATAAATACGATAAGCGATCCTATCAGGCACGAGAGGCAGACAATGAAAAGCGCGCCCAACAGCCACGCGGCCTCCAGGTCCATCAACGCAACGAAGAATAAGACAATGATAAGCGTTGCGGCGGAGAGGGCGCTCATGGATGCGAGTATGATCGCAAGTCGTATAAATCTGGCCCTGTTCAGCATGGTTGCGAGTTGCGCATCGAGAGCGCCCTCAGCCTTGCAAGTTTCCATAGAGAGGACCCTGGTGCGATCAACGATCCTGCCGAACCTGTTCGTCATCATCAGCAATAACAACCCGACGCCGGAGATAAGTATAGCCGGTCCTATCGCGGTCTGCATGACCGGTATGAGATGAGCAACTGTGGTTATCTGCATTGGCAACTCCTTATTGAATTCCCTCCCGATATCGGCGTCTTAACCGGGTTTCTTCTTTTTCAAGGAATTCCTTCTGTACTTCAAGTATAGCTCTTCTACCTTCGCTCTCGCCCAAGGGGTCCTTCTCAGGAACTGCAGGCTGGACTTGATGCTCGGGTTATTATTAAAGCATCTGATATCGATGATCTGTCCCATTTTCTCCCACCCCTGATGCTCCACCAGCTGGGTAAGCATCATTTCCAGCGTGACGCCATGAAGAGGATCTTTATGTTGTTGGTCGCTCATCACAGTCCGTTACGAACTTCCACTACTGCCCTCGGCCGCCTTGTCCTTAACCGCGACGACGGATATTGCTCCGTTGTTCTCCAGGATGGCGGAGTGGACCTCTGCAACAGAGGTACACCCGGACCGGCGAAGGGCTGCATTCAGCTCATGGTGCGTGAGTTGCGCTTTTGCCATCACTTCCTCGAACAGCTTTCCGTTATGAATCAGTATCTGCGGCCTTCCCTCGATGACGGCCTCCAGCTTCTTGTTCCGATGGGTCACGAGGCCCACCAAAAAGTTCAAACCTATCAGCGTGGCCGCGGAGATGAGCCCTCCAACCAGGGAATTGTCGCCTGCATTCATCGAATTTTGGACGGCATTTGCCAGCACGAGAAGCAGGACCAGATCGAACGGCGCCAGCTGGCCCACTTGTCTCTTTCCGGTTATGCGCAGCAGTGCGAGAAGAAAGGCATACACTACCACGCCTCTGAAAATCAGTTCCCACCAGGGAACAGCCATATTTAACATGCGTAATTCTTCCTCTCTTATGCGTTATGAAAGTCATACCTGACAATGGAATGATGCGAACAGCGCGATTGTAGCAAAAACTACGGGATTTGTAAAAATATTTCTGAAAGAAATATCGCGGCCAGCGATAACAAAAAAAAGCGGGATAGCCTTTCGACCGTCCCGCCGTGTAACGAAACTCGCTCAGAACATAAACTACTGGCCCTGCTGGCCGCCCATCATGCCGCGTTGCGGGCCGCCCGGGCCGCCTTGCATTTTCATGTCCCCGTGCTTTTCCCTCATCTCGGCCATGTGCTTCTGCCTGCACGCTCTGAGGTCGTCGTCGCTCTTTGCCGCCTGCACGCACGCCTTTCCCTCTTGAAGGCCGGCAATACGCTCATCGAGTATCTTCAGAATGTGCGCCTGCCTCTGCTCAAAAGTCCGGCCTGACGGATTCGGCGGCTGTTTGTCGTCTGCTGCGAATGCCGGTGCTGCCAAGGCCAGCGACAATACTGCTGCTGCGAGTAGTGCGTTTTTCATGGTTCCTCCTTTTGGTCATGGGCCGCGATGCGGTCTTTTTTTAAAATCTTAATACGTAGTATGAGACCCGCTTGGGCCTGAAAGGTTTAACCATGCGCCCTTCCCCCGCCTTTTTACTTTCAGGATGCTGATTACTTCTTGTTATATTCGGGCTCGCCCGTTGCGGTCGGTCCGCCGGTCCGGCTCTGGCCCCTGTTGAAGGTGTGCGATCTCACGAACAGGTTGTCGGCGGTCTTGCCGGTGCCGGGCATATACTTGTCCACCGTGTACGACGCGTCGTGGCAGTTGGCGCAGCTCGCCCTGGGATCTTTCATGGCGCTCGTCTTGCCCGCATGGCCGGAATGGCAGTCAACGCAGCTCAGGAGATTGTTTTTATAGTGCTTGGACTGGATAAGGTCCTGATACTCCTGATGGTGCTTGGCCGAATCATAGGCGCCCATCGCCTTGGAGACGTCGTCCTTTATGAACAGGCCCTTCAGGTCCCCGGCGTAATCGGCGTCGATTTTGTCCTCGGGCTGAATGCCGGGCATGACGATCTTTTTAGGATACCACGTGGTCCAGTCGTCGCCGGCTTTGTAGGTGTTGCCGACCTTGGGCGCAGGCAGGTCCTCGCGGGCATTGCCCTGGGCAGACTTGTACAGCTCGTTCTCGATCCTGATGTGGCAGTAGCCGCAGGCCCGCGCCTGCTCAGCCTTCGTCCTGCCGGTAAAGGTCCAGATGTCCTTCCTGGACTTGCTCTTTACGTGCTTGGCGCCGGGACCATGGCAGCTTTCGCAACCGACATTCAGCTCGCTCCACTCGGCCTTCTGTGTTTTGGGGTTGGCCTCGTCATACTTGGTCAGACGGTAGCCGGTCGTGTGACACGTGGCGCACATGGTGTCCCAGTCGTTCTTGTTGCCGTAATTCTCCCACTTGCCGCTCATGCGGTTATACTGCTTGTTCAGAAACTGGTAGCCGCCGGTCGTATCGTCCTTGACGAGGAACCGCTGCTTCCACTTGGAGCCGAGTACGTATTCCACATCCTGCATGGCAAACTGCTTGCCGGTCACGTTTCCGGTGGTGGGGCCGGGGTTCGTCCCGTCGGTGGCCCATTTCTCGACTACCCCTTTCAGGATGCCGTCGTCCCTCGTGCGGACCATTTTGCTGTGATACGTTTCCTTCCAGCTCTTGAATTCGGCTTCATGGCATTTCATACAGGCTTCCGAGCCGGCGAACTCCTTGCCTTTCGCTTCTGCCCGGACGCCGGCTGCGGCCATGAGGCCGATACAGCAGCAACAAACGCACAGAACCTTCAAAATCCTTGACTTCATAATTTTCTCCCCCTTTCGAGATTGCTGATCCTATCGTATACATAACGAATCAAAACGAACTTTTTTAGTGTAGCATAAATAGTTTATGCTTGTGAGAAAAGGACACCATTTCCCCTGAAGAATGCGCCGATCAGCCGGTCGCGAGATGGTCTACAGTTTCAGTTTATAGGTGAAATTTAAGATAAAATCGGGCGCGCCGGTAGTGTTCAAATCTTCCGTCAGGGAAAGTTCAAAGTGGTGATCGCCTGAGGAGTACCGTCCGCCCAGTACCAGCAGCACCGCAGTGCCGTCTACCACGGAGATATCCATGGTCGGAAACGGAGAGGTCTGGACAAAGACCTGACCGAGGAGGCTTATGTGTCGCCAGAGCGCGGCTTCGGCGCCGATGCCGCCGTAATAATAATTTTTCAGGGGAATTGTCTCATATCCTTTGAACGCGCCGGGAAAGACCGCGCCGACGTTGCCGTATGTCCGCAGCCACTCCTCGAAGGTTTTATCAACAAGAACAGCCAACCCCCAATCAACGCTTCCGCTGCCGTAGCCGGTTCGCGCGTCTCCGGTCGGCAGTTCCAGCGTACCCATGAGGCTCACGGCCGGATCGTTTTTAAGGAGCATTTTTTTGAGGCTGAGCCTGACATCGCCGAGCTCGGTCTTGTCCTTCGCGCCTTGTATGACGGGCACGCCGTCCTTCCTCACTTCATACAAGAACTCGTTCTTCGGCCTCGTGCTCCTTCCGTAATCGGGAAAGTTGAACGTGGAGTGGTACCAGCCCAGAGGGCCGTCCATAAATCCCGCCTCAAGCCTCATGACAGGCACGTCCACTCCGGCTTCGAAAAAGTTCGGCATGGTTTTCTTGTACCGGAGGTTCAATTCGGTCAGCTCCAGATCGAGCTCAACGGTCCAGTGGGCAGACTGTTTCAGCATAAATACGCTCGAATGCGACAGGCTCGCGGAGAATGAATCTTCGGGATATGCGCTTTCCAGGTACGGCGCGTCGATATGCAGGAAAAGGGGAAACTGGTTCTTGACCTGCAAGGGTCCCTCGAACGCAGCGGCAGGTGAAAATAAAAGGGCCATCATCAAGAATGAAGCCAGGAAAAGAGCAGCAGGGCGAAACATACGCGCAATTTATCACACAGTCGCGAAAAAATAAAGTATAATAAAAATCATATCGTTGCCGATCAAAAAAGCAAAAAACGTCAATAATGCCAAAGTAGTACAATCCAATACTCTGAAAAAGGAGGATACGCTATGCCGCACTATCTGATTCTGAGCACGCTGACGGACGAGGGACGGAGAACGATCAAGCAGAAACCGGAAAGGATCATCGAAGTGAACAAAGAGATCGAGGCGATGGGCATAAAAGTCCACAAACAGTATGCGCTGCTCGGACAATTCGATTTCGTGAACATTGTCGAGGCCCCCAATAACGAGACCATCATGAAGATGTCCGTAGAAATCGGTTCACGGGGTTCCGTTCAGCTCATGACGCTCCCTGCACTGGCGATCGAGGACTTCGTCAAGAAAGTGAAATGATGCGGTGAGCAATTCCGTGATCCCCCTTATCGCAATAGGACGTAATCGGCATCCTGAATCGTGACGGTCTTTTTCTCAACCTGATCAGGAACGATCGGCATGATTACCTTGTAGGCAAAGGGCGACTGCCGCGCGACCTGTTCGGGAATCCCCCGCTTCCACGCGTGACCGACCCCGGCGAGGACGACCAACGTCCTGCCGGGGTTCTTCTTTAAAAATTGAATTGTGTTCCAGGCCATGGTCTTGTCCCAGACCATCTGCGCCTCGCAGAAGCGGACAAGCCCTCTGCCGTTCCGCGTATGGTCCGCGTACGCCTTCTTGCACTCCGGCCAGCTTTGACGCCTCCCGAAGTGACAAGTCCGCTTTGTCGCGTTTTTCCTTGAGGGTCGAGATTTTCCCGGAGCGCCTGGAAGGAAACCTCACGCTCCCCTTTCCGCTATATACCGGCGATCCAGGACCGGAGCGCAGGAAATAAGCAGCGCAAAAGCGGCCGAAAGAGAAGCATATTTCCAGATTGTCTTCATAGATTTATCTTCGCGCAGACGGCCAAGAATGTCAAGCGCGCAGCGGCAGACGCGTTGACAACCCGCAGACCGTGCCGTATACTCCTTTACAAGGAAGAGCTAATCGGTTTGATCGAACAAATAAGGAGGGATACGATGACGTCAGGGAAGGATTTAAAAATAAAGGTAGAGGTCGCGGGGCCGAGTGTCGTTTCCTTAAGCGATGGAATCAATTACCAGGACCAGTCCGTGGTGAGCAAGCAGATCATAAAAAAAGAGACCGGCAACGTCACCCTCTTCGCCTTCGACCAAGGACAGGGACTGAGCGAGCACACGGCCCCTTTCGATGCCATGGTCTACGTCCTGGAAGGCGAAGTGGAGATTTCCATTTCCGGGAAACCGTATCGGCTGAAAGGCGGCGAAATGATCGTCATGCCGGGGGGCCGGCCGCATGCGTTAAAGGCCGTGACGAAGTATAAGATGCTGCTCGTGATGATCCGGTCATAACCGATTCTATTTTTTCTCAGGCCTGCCGCCGTTCTTCTGCACTTCCACATACCGCGCCGCTCCCAGCGCGGCTATGCACCCGTCTGCGGCCGCGACCACAATCTGGTTTGCGTACTTCTGCCGCAAATCTCCCGCCGCGAAGATGCCGGGAACGCTCGTCTCATTCTTCTCATCGGTGATGACGTAGCCCAGTTCGTCCAGGCGGATCCCCAACGGGACCAATTGATTATTCGGAGAATACCCGATAAAAATAAAGACCCCGTCCGCGGGAAAGACTCTTGTTGCCCCCGTTTCAGTATTTTCGAGCGTGAGCGCGACGACCGCGCTCCCGTCTCCCTTGATTTCAGTAACAATCGTGTTCCAGATAACCTCGATCTTGGGCTCGGCCGTGAGACGGCTTTGGAGCAACCTGTTCGCCCGGAACGCATTTTTCCGGTGCACGAGATGCACCTTCCTTGCCAGTCGCGAAAGATAAATTGCCTCCTCGACGGCCGTGTCCCCTCCTCCCACGACAACGACAGTCTTGTCTCTGAAGAAGAACCCGTCGCACGTAGCGCAATAGGAAACGCCTCTGCCGAGGTATTCCGCTTCACCGGGGATGTCGAGCTTTCGCACGGCCCCGCCCTCGGCAAGGATCAAGGCGGCGGTCTGAAGCTCTTCGCCGTCGGCAAGCCGCACGGCGTGAAGCTCGGGCCCGGCGCTTATCCCCACGACCTCTTTCTGGATGACTTCCAGGCCGAAGGACCGGGCGTGGTTGACCATTTTCTCCGCGAGATCGAACCCGGTTATGCCCTCCACTCCTGGGTAGTTCTCCACCTCTTTTGATACGGCAATCTGGCCGCCGGTCAATCCTCTCTCGAACAGGGCTGTTTTCAGCCCCGCGCGTTTGCAGTAGATTCCGGCGGCAAGTCCGGCAGGGCCTGCCCCGATAATGATGACTTCATAGCTTTCCTTCTTCGTCATAATCTTCTCCTCCGGAGGCGACAAGTCCGGGAAAAAATTTTCGCCCTGTTTCAAATATAGCTCTTTCAACAGCCCTTGTCATGGAAGGATGGTTTTTTGCGACATCGTGAAGAAAGAGAACGAGATGGCCGAGCGGGCCGGTACCGTACAAGATGCATGGGGAGTCACAATACGTTCATC
Organism: Nitrospirota bacterium; assembly: GCA_041476485.1. Taxonomy (GTDB): domain Bacteria; phylum Nitrospirota; class UBA9217; order UBA9217; family UBA9217; genus JBAZLV01. The sequence goes on along the minus strand of JBGOTO010000006.1, from coordinate 3,908 downwards.
TCCCGCGTGAGGTCGTACGGCGAGTCGGAACGGCGTTCCACGGATCATCCGGCCAGGGGTGCCTGGGATAGCGGCCCTTGAGGTCTTTTTTTACCTGCTGATAGGCATTGTTCCAAAACCCTTTCAGGTCTTGCGTGATCTGGACCGGCCTGCGGGCGGGCGAAAGAAGATGAAGCAGCACCTTTATTCTGCCTGCCGCTATCACCGGCGTGTCGGCAAGGCCGAACATCTCCTGGAGTTTCACCGCAAGTATCGGCAGCTCGCCCGAAACATAATCGAGGGCCGCGCGGCTCCCGCTCGGCACGAGTATTGAAATCGGCGCGCGTTCGTCCAGAAGCCGCGCCTGTTCCCGGGAAAGTTTCGCTTTCAACGCCGGAAGGACGTTCAAGCCGGCTAGTCTCTCTGTGCTTCGAATGTTCGAAAGCCAGGGCAGAAGCCATTCTTCCGGTTTGGAGAAAAGGCGCTCATCCGAAAGGTCCGGCCAGGGCTCCTCGGGAAAAGCCTTCTTCAAAAGCCCCACCCTGCTCTGAAACTGCCGCGCCTCTTTGCTGAACATCAGGATGCCCGGCGTGGTCCGGATGACATCCACCAGAATAGGCGCTGCCTCTTCATCACTCGGAGTGAAGGTACGGCTCGAAAGAAGCAGTGCCCCGATGCGCTCTTCTCTTGCTGCAATGATCCTGCCTTCTTCCCGGTCCCACTCCACTCGCCTCCTGGTCTCGATCCTGTCAGCGCATTCGCTCCTGATAAGCTCCTCCGTGACCGGCGCCGCCATATGCACAAAGCCTTCGGTCTTCTCGCCTGCATCGACATTCACCGCAATGATATAGAGGCTTTTTCCCAGATGGCTGTCCCGGGAGAGGCGTACGCCCCGTCCCTGCATATGGACAAAGCGGCCGCCGCCTTCCGGCCGCTGCTTGCAGATGCGGTCCGGAAAGGACGAAAGCAGCAGCCGCGAGATCGTGCCGGGATCGACTGTATCTTTTCCGGAAACTTCCTTTGTCCCGGACATCAGGCGCATGAGTTGTGCCGCAGTCCTCGTAACCGCGCGGAGCGCCGAGGCGTCCGTACCCGCGCCTGCGTCTCTTCCTTGCCGCGCTTTTTGCAGCACTTCGATCCGGTCGGAAAGGTCAGGCCCGGCAATACTGCGCTCTTCCGCGCTCCGGCGAAAAATATCCCGCTCCGTAAGAAGGGCGGCAAGGTCCGCTCCCAGGCTCAAGCATCTTAGCTCCTGTGATCTCACCAGGAGACGCGAGAGTCTCGGATGGAGCGGAAGAAGGGACATCAGCCTGCCCGGTGGAGTGATTGAGCCGGAAGAATCAAGAGCGCCGAGGTCTTGAAGCAGCCGGACTCCGGATTCCCAGGCCGCGGCAGGCGGCGCGTCGAGCCATGACAACGCCTGCGGGTCTTTCACGCCCCAGGCGGCAAGCTCGAGGACCAGCGCTGAAAGATCGGAAACAAGTATTTCCGGCTGGGTAAAGGGAGGCATGCCTTTGAGGTCCTGGCTCCCGTAAAGACGGTAGCACACTCCCGGGCCGAGGCGGCCTGCCCTGCCCTTGCGCTGCTCCGCAGATGCCCGGGAAACGGGCGCGGTCACAAGGCGGTTCATGCCCGTCTTCGGGTCGTAGCGGAGCACGCGGGTCAGGCCGCTGTCCACAACGACCCGCACGCCCTCGATGGTAAGGCTCGTCTCCGCGATGTTCGTGGCAAGCACGATCTTTCGTTTGTCTGGAGACGGCAGTATGGCCCGCTCCTGCTCCTCGAAGGGAAGATCTCCGTACAGCGCGTGGAAGGAGAGGCGCTCTTCGGTCATATTCAGCGCGCTTTGAAGCTCACCGGCCGCGGCCCGTATCTCGCCTGCTCCGGGAAGGAACGCGAGGACATCGCCCGCGGTCTCGTGCAAAGCAGTCTTGACGGCCCGGACGATGCGCGCGGGAAGCGGGCCAGCCTTCTCCTCGATATAGCGTTCTTCGACAGGGAAGGCCTTTCCCGTGGAAGAGATCACCGGCGCGCCTCCCAAAAGCGAGGCAATGGGGCCGTAGTCCAGGGTGGCTGACATGATGAGGATTTTCAAGTCCGGCCGCAGGCCTTTCCGGATGTCGAGGCAGAGCGCAAGCGCCAGGTCGGCATGGATGCTCCGCTCGTGAAACTCATCGAAAATGACCAGCGCCGTGTTTTCGAGGCCGGGGTTCGCCTGGATGCGGCGGGTGAGCACACCCTCGGTCACGACCTCGATGCGGGTCTTTTCGGTTATCTTCGTGTCGAAGCGTATGGCGTACCCCACGGTCTCGCCCGGCTGCTCATTGAGCGATTTCGCCATCCAGCGCGCGGCGGAGACAGCGGCAATCCTCCGCGGTTCGAGCATCGTGATCCGACCCCGCTCAGGCGGAAAAACGTCAAGCAGCGCAAGCGGGACACGCGTGGTCTTCCCCGCCCCCGGCGGCGCGTGCAGGATGACGGACGGGTTATGAAGCAACGCATCTTTGAGTTTCGGAAGAATGCTGTCGATGGGATACGAGTTCATGAAAGGTAGTCAATCGTGATTGCCGAAATTTCCGCGACATGCAGAATGCGGAGATAAAACATGCGCCTTCTGCGCGTCGGACTCGACCGCCTAACTGATTATCTCCATTGCTCGTAAAAGCAGATGTCTTGAAGCGGCTTTCGGGCAGGGCCTTCTTTCTTCTCCTCGAGCGGGTAGCCCAGGGGAAAGAGCCCAACAACCCTGATTTCGGCGGGGATCTTCAGCAGGGTCTTTATCTTCTCTTCATCGTAGATGCCGACGAACACGGTGCCGAGCCCCTGGCCGCGGGCCGCCAGCATTAAATTCCCGGCGGCCAACCCTGTGTCAGTGAGGTAGTAGTTCTGCCCCCAGATCGCGCCTGATTGCATGGGGTCCGCGCACAGGATGATCACCACCGGCGCGGCGGCGAGCGCCTTCATCGAGGGGTTCGACTTGTACCCTTTGGTCGCGAAATAGGACTCCACGTAAGAGAGCTCGCTGAGCTTCTGCTTCGCGGCCTGGTCCCTCACCACCACCATGCGCCAGCATTGCATGTTCGCCCACGAAGGGGCCTGGCGGACTGCTTCGAGCACGGCCTGGAGTTTCTCCTCCTCCACCGGCTTGTCAGAATATTTGCGAACACTCCTCCGCGTCTTGATTGCCTCGAAAAGATCCATGTCTCCCTCCTCGGAAAAGCCGCCTCGGGTTTCTGCTCGTTGTTTCGTGATGATGCGGACGGTCTCGTCCTCCCGATGTAAAGAGCGTACTACAAATTGAGGAATTAGGCAAGGGTCAGGGAGGGAAAAACTCACTAGGGAGAACAGTGTGCATCGAGGCAAAAAGAAAAAAGCAGGCTCCGGGTCTCCGGGGCCTGCTTTAGTAGGTTTGCTTAGGCTTAGAGCTTTACGACGTTGGCCGCCTTGGGGCCCTTGGGCGAGTCGACAACGTCGAACTGCACTTGCTGGCCTTCGGCAAGCGACTTGAAACCGCTGTCTTGGATATCGCCGAAGTGAACGAACACATCTCCGCCTTTTTCACGGGTAATGAATCCAAATCCTTTGGAATCATTGAACCACTTTACGGTTCCGTTTTCCATGATGAGCTACCTCCTTCTTTGGTATTGAAGCTGACGGAAATGCGTAACAAAAAACCGCAAAGCGAAAAGTCTTTGCGGTCCTGCATACAAAAAACTTCCGGAACTTCTGGTGATTATAATGCCACATGAGCGGCCATAAGTCAAGCATTATTGCAGCATTTATCGCTGACATTTATCACGATGGTTTTTTTGACCGCGAAGCTGACGCGGGGACGATAGAACCAGATGGGGTAATGGATCGGTATGCAACAATGAACTACAAGCCTTGAGTTGTTCGCTGATTCATGGCGAGAATGGCTTCCGCTGCTT
>JBGOTO010000005.1:0-42791 GCA_041476485.1 Nitrospirota bacterium | reverse complement strand
CGCGCCCACGCCTCAAGGCCGTCCCACGGACAAGCGCCTGGTCAATCCCGATGAAAAAGACTTCACCGGGTTCGTCTTCAAGATCCACGCGAACCTGGACCCGAGACACCGAGACCGCATCGCCTTTATCCGCATCTGTTCAGGCAAGTTCGAACGGAACAAGATGTTCCATCACGTGCGCTTGAACAAGAACATTCGCTTCACCAGCCCGGCGAGCTTCCTGGGCGCGCGGAAGAGCATTATCGACGAGGCGTTCCCCGGCGACGTGATCGGACTCTATGATACGGGAAATTTCAAGATCGGCGACACGCTGACCGAAGGCGAAGAGGTCATGTTCCAGGGCATCCCGACTTTTTCGCCCGAAGTGTTCAAAGAGCTCGTGAACCTCAACCCCTCCAAGTCCAAGCAGCTTTCAAAAGGCATCGAACAGCTCACCGACGAGGGCGTGGCCCAGCTCTTCACCCAGCAGCAGGGAAACCGGAAGATCGTCGGCACCGTGGGCCAGCTCCAGTTCGACGTGCTTCAGTACCGGCTGGAGCATGAATACGGCGCGACCTGCCGGTTCGAGCCCATGGCCATTTACAAAGCGTGCTGGATCACGGCGGACGACAAGCAGGAAATGGAGAAGTTTTGCAGGTTCAAGTCGGACCGCATCGCCACGGACAAGGACGGCAACATCGTCTTCCTCGCCGAATCCGAATGGGTCTTGAGAAACATGATCGAAGCGTACCCCGAAGTCAAATTCCACTTCACCTCGGAGTTCAAAAGAGAAATGCAGAAGACCGCTACGTCCTGACCTCGCGCTTCTAAGAAACACCTACCTTCCATAACCCTATCGCAGGAAAAGGGCTTGACAGATGTTCTCAAATTTGCTAACATGTCGAACATGCAATATGCCATCGAGTACTTCCATATCCGCGTAAAGAGCGATATGGAAAACTGGCCGGATGGTATATTGGCGGATTATGCGCGGTTGGCGGAACTCTTGATGGAGTTCGGACCGAATCTGCGAATGCCGCATTCGCGTGCGATGGGTGATGGTCTGTTTGAGTTGAGGCCGCGCGGGCGCGAAGGCATCGGACGCGCTTTATACTGTTATATTGAAGGTCAGCGGATTGTGATGCTTCATGCGTTTGTAAAGAAAACCCAGGAAACTCCGGAGAAAGAATTACGCCTTGCCAGGAAAAGAATGAAGGAGGTTAGAAATGGCTGATATAAAGTATAAACCCGTTTCCCATGACCATGAGGCTTTTCTCAAGAAAGCCTCAAAACGGAAAGAGTTCAGGAAAGCATATGGGGATCTGGAAGAAGAGTACCGGCTTACGCGTGAGATGCTTGCCGCACGTTCGAAGTTCGGCCTCACACAGGAAGCCGTTGCAGAATTGATGGGTACGACGAAAAGTGCGGTGTCACGCCTGGAAGCTACGGGAAAGCATGCTCCGTCGTTGACTACGCTCAAGAAGTATGCGCGGGCGGTCGGTTGTCGCCTGGAGGTCAAGCTCGTTCCCACCACTCACGCAACCAAGCGCTCAATGCGGGCCGCCAAGAAACAGGCGGCCGGTTAGCTTCGTGAGGCTTTCTGACTACTCACAGACAGTGACAACTTGATCTGCCTTGCTCCTATCGCTCCCGCTGCCCCTGCCCGTCTCAACGTTTGGCATGCACTCCCGCTGACGAATCTTTCTTTCGAATATAGATTGTCTTCTCGACAAAAGCATGCACGACGCCTTCCGCATCGGCAAGTTCGATATGATATATCCGCTCAACCGACGGAGAGCTCTCAAGCGCCGTCTTGATGGTGTGTATCTCTTCATCCGCGATCACAAACTTCGTGTAGAGCGTGCTTATTCCCGGTTTCTTGAAGCGGATAGAGGCCGCCTTGTCCCAGACGACGTACTCCGGTCCGAGGATATTGATGAGCATCACCATGTAGATGGGGTCCACCGCGCCGTACATGCTGCCGCCGTAGATCGTGCCTACGTAGTTCCTCGTCTTCCAGCTCAAGGGCAGCTTGATGCGCACCTCGCGCCAGTCGCCCGCAATGTACGTGACGCGCGCGCCTGTCCCGCGGTAAGCAGGAAAAAAATTGAAGCCCCAGCGAATGGCTTTTATTTTGAACGACTCGGGCATGCTGGCATCATTCTACCAAAAAATTTTACCCATGACAATGTCGGAAGATTGAGAGAAAATCGGCGGATAACTGTACACGCAATCTGCTTGATTTTATCACCTAAGGATGTTATCTTGATGCCTATGCTCGTCGACTATTTAAAGAACATACCGCTTTTTAACCACCTCAAGGTAACCCAGCTCAAGGAAATAGCCGCGCGGTGCAAGAACGTCCAGTACAAAAAGGGCGATGTGGTCTTTTATAAAACCGACCTGAGCACGGACCTCTATATTGTAAATTCCGGGAAGCTCAAGGCCGTGTTGACGGACGACGAAGGCGGCGAAATGGTGCTGGCCCAGTTCGAAAAAGGCGCGTTCTTCGGCGAGCTGAGCCTGCTCGACAAAAAAGGACGGTCCGCCACCATTATCGCCGACACGGATTCCGACCTCGCCGTCCTGAAGCAGGACGTGTTCCTCGACCTGCTTTACAAGAACCCCCAAATCTCCGTCGAGCTCATGACCACGCTCGTGGAGCGGCTGCGCAAGGCCGACGAGATGATCGAGTCCCTCGCTTTCCTCGAAGTCGGCGAGCGGCTTGTCCGGATGCTGCTCGACGGCGCGGCCGCCGCTGGTGCGGATTCCGCGGGCTTTTTGAATGCGGGAAAAATAACTCACAAAGACCTCGCGGCGCGAATCGGGTCTTCGCGGGAAGCCGTCTCAAAATGCATGAAGGTGCTTTCAACAAAGGGAATTGTCAAGGAATTGGAAGGCCAGATCCTCATCGCCCATAATGCCCTGGAACGGCTAAAGGAAAGCAGCAGAATGTAACAGGGTTTATCCGTGCCCCAGCAAAAAGGTTTTGCCTTTCCTTCTGATAAACCCTTCCTTCTCCAACTGGACGAGATTTTTCTTCACCCGCTCCGGGTCCATGCTCGTTCTCTTCACAATCTGCGCCTCGCTCAAAGATGTTTCCTTCACGAGCGCTTTTAAAATCCCTCCCCGAACTTGCCGGTTGGAATTTTCAAATGGGCTTTGCTTCGTGTAGTGTGCGCTCCTTCGGTTCGGGTTCCCCTGCTCTTTCTTAAGCATGGCCCCGTAATCCATAAGCGCGTTGTACCAGGAGCGCGGGTCCGCCTTGTTGAGGGTCTGCTCGATCAGGGGATAGATGTCTTCGTCCCTGATGCTTTCTTTGTCGTGGAAAAATTCGTGGATGAACACCCGCCGGATGTTCGTGTCGAGGAACAGCACCGGCTTGTTGAACGCAAAGGCAGCGACCGCTCCCGCCGTGTACTTTCCGATTCCCGGAAGACGCATCAGTTCTTCGGGACCTGACGGCAACTTGCCGTCATGCTCGTCCACCACGGTCCGTGCAAGGGCCCGGAGCGACAGCGCCCGGCGATTGTAGCCCAGGCCGGACCATAGTTTGAGAAGTTTTGCGAGCGGCGCCAGTGCGAGCGAAGAAAAATCCGGAAATGCGGCGAGAAATTCCTTGTACTTCTCAATCACCCGCTCCACCTGCGTTTGCTGGAGCATGATCTCCGAGACAAGCACGCGGTAGGGGTTGCGCGTTTTTCTCCAGGGGAGGACGCGGCCTTTATCACGGTAATGAGCGTAAATTTTTTTCCGGAACGATCGGACCCGCGCAGGAGACAGCCTGGTTCCGCTTTGCGGCAACCGGGTGCGGGGAGTGAGGGCCTTCTTCATGATGCAACGGCGCGCGAATATTTTTGCACAGTGATGCCTTTACCTGAGGATTCGGCAATGCCTGCCGTTACAACGTGCAGCCAAAACAGTTTTGCGATAGACGCATGAACCGGTTTTTTATTTATACTTGTTCTTCTTCATCAGCATCTGTATGGTCCTGCCGGCGTCCCGCTTGATCCAGAAGATACAGAAGATCGCCGATGCGATGACCACGGCCGTAAGCCCTGTTTCACCCCGCCTGATCATCATAATTGCGCCGCTGATCAGGAAGATCATGAACCCCAGGGGAATCACGATTCTCGAGAGGATTTCCCGCCCCGGCTCAAGGTTTCTGAAACTGGCCCTGGCTTTGTCGAGCCTGCCCATTTTTTCATACAAGGCCCCCATATTAAACCAGATCAAGTTGTTGTTTGGGTCCATCGCACTCACCCGCTCGTAATAGGTAAGCGCCCGTTCCGGGTCGATATCGTGAAGCTGCACCGCAAGCCGCCCCCAGAGGGTGTACCGGTTCCCCGACTTGACGTAATAGGGTTCCGCGTCGGAGGCCCTCCCCGTCTCTTCGAGAATCACGGCTTTGAGGAACAACGCCCGATAGAAATCCGGATTAGCGGCAAGGAGCTCGTCTGTCAGCTTCTCGGCGCTGGCGTATTCTTTTTTTTCATAATGCGACAATATCCTGTCAAGTGATTGTAACGTTGGATGCATGTTGTTTACCTCCGGCGCTCGGCTTTTAGAAGAAAATACTACAAAACTCGGCAAAGAGCAAGCATAATGAGGATGCGATGATCACCCTTATGCCTGCCCGTACTTTTGCGTAAAATGCCTGATCGCCAGCAGGACAAAAAATACGGACGCCAACCCGGCGACGATCACCGGCGCGGTCGGCTCATCAAGCTTGTAGGAAAGGGCCATTCCGGCAACAGTTACGAGCACCCCGACGCCCCAACCGACCATGAGAATCATGAAGGGCTTCCGGGAATAAAGGCGGCCGATGAGGGCCGGTATCACGAGGAACGAAAAGACCTGGAGGACGCCGGCCATTTTGACCGATTTTACCAGGATGATCGCAAAACTCGCGAAGAACAGGAATTCAAGAAATGCGGTGCCTTTGCCTTCATAGGACAGAGCGAGAAACTGCTTTCGCAGGACACCATGCAGAATTCCGACAACGCCATACACGAGGAATGTCGTGAAAACCTCGAGGGGAGTGACCCAGATGATGTTGCCGTTCAGGATCGTCTTGAATTCTTCCAGCCCGTGAGGCGACCGGTCGAGGATCAGGATGGCCGCGCATACGGAAAATATGTACAGCACACCGATAAACGCCTCGATATTGACGAGCCGCGCGACCCGCTTTGAAAGCGACAGGATGAAGGCCCCGAGCATTGCAAACGCAAGCGCAAGTATCGTGCCGTGCTCCTCTCCCAGCAGGAACGACAACGCGATGCCGATGCCGATGAACTGGGCAAGAGCGAGATCGACGAAGATGATCCCGCGCTGCAGGATATGAATGCCGAAATAAGCGTGGATCACGATCAGGAGAAGACACGCCAGAAATGGGTATATCAAAAATTGGAAAGCTTCCATTGTTCCTCCGTTATGCCGGAATAATAAGATGCCCGTTTTTTACAGAACGGGAAACCCCGTTAGAGAACATTTTACGTTGCCGGCTTTTGGAATATCCTATGCACAGAGCAGGCACACTGCGTAAGTCTGCTGTTCTCTAACGGGGCAAGCTGTTTAATTACTTCAATAACGTAATGACCTTGTCCCAAAAAGAAATCAGATCATCGGTCCCGTCCATCTAGCCGACATCGTGAGGAACCACGATGACCTTCACGCCGGTCTTCGCTGAAAGCGACTCTGCTTCATGGAGGCTGTACGCGGGTGAAATGAGTATCCCGCTCGGCTTCGTCTGCTTCATGGCCTCTATCAGACTTTCAATATGCGCCGCGGACGGGGGAATGCCCGGCTTCGGCTCCATGTATCCGACGAACTGAAAGCCGAATTCCTTCGCAAGATATTCGAAGTACTCATGGTTGGCAACGAATTTTTTGCCCTTGAGCGGCAACGCACGCCACTGCTTTTGCTTTTCTCTCAGACGCTCTGCAAAGGCTTTATAATTTGCCTGATAAAAACCCGCATTGTCCCTATCCGCTTCGGCAAAAAAACGCGCCATCCCTTCGGCAACACGGAGTATGTTTGAAGGAGAAAAATGGTAATGGGGATCGCCGAGAGGATGCACGTCTCCCATGCTTCTGTCCACCATGGCATATTTTTTAATGACTGTTATGAATTGTGAGCAGTCGAAATTGCCGGACTTGCCGGGCATGAGCTTCGGATTTTTGGAGGACTCGATGATGAGCGGCAGATAGCCGATCTCGAGGTCGAGACCGTTAAACATGAGGACGTCTGCTTTTCGCGCGGCCAGGATCATGCTCGGCTTCGCTTCGAGAAAGTGGGCGTCCTGGTTCGGTTTTACCAGGACGGTCACGGTGATCTTGTCCTTGCCGAGCTCACGCGCCAGGCTCCCGATCCAGGGAAGCGTCGCGACAACGTTCATCCCGGCAAGGGCCGGGGTTGCAAAAACCAGTGTCAGCAGTAAAGAAACGATTATTTTTTTCATTTTGTTCTCCTAAAACGTATGGGCCGGATGCGCACCGACGCTGAAATTAAATTGCAGGATCGCCTCGTCATTCGTCCGTCCGCTGGGGTCCGATCGATCGTGACTCGCCTGAAGCCGTATGCGGGTGAATTCGCTGGGGTTATATTCAAGACTCGCGGTCTCGCGCCAGGGCTTGCCGAAGTCATGCTGCACACCCGCTTGCCTGAAGGTGTCGGAGAATACATTGAGCGTATCGTACCGTACGCCGACCCCCCAGCGATTTTTCCGATAGATCCCCTGGACGTAGAACCCATCCTGTTTCCGCTCCAATGAATCAACGGCCATGGTCGAGAGGTCCGTCACGTCTCCCTTTTGCGTGAGGAGCAGATATTCGCTTTGTATGGTCAACGCTTCACGGCTGGTCGGTTTCCACTTCCAGACCGCTTCCAATCCATAGAGTGCGCTCTTTCCTGCAAACTCGGCTCCGAGGGCGGGAACGGAGCCCTGGACGATATTCTTATTTCTGGTCTTGCCGAAAAGCACGGAGGGGCCGAAATAGAGCGTCGAATAATCACTGGTATCAACGGAACTTTTCACGAAGAACGTAAAAGCATGGGGGCCCTCTGCCGCATCCGCGCCGAACAGCAGGTCGTTCTCTCCCTGGAGAACTTCAACGCCGAATTGAGTGTAGACCGGCAAAGCCGGGAGATACGTGAGCTGAACGCCTTTTTCTCCGCCCAGGCCCTCGTCGCCCAGGAACGCCCGATAGGGCAGTGCTATATCGAAAAAGTCCCAGGCATGGGGATGCTGGGCGTCGAGCCGGCTATAGTTGCTCTTAAACTTGCCGCCCTTGATCTGCCATCCCGCCGGAAGGTCCGTGGTCACGACGTAGGCTTCTTCGATCTCGATCCCGTCGGCAGTCACCGGAAGATTCACATACAGGTTTGAATAAGGATCAACGGGGGAAAAAATAAACAGTTCGGCTGAATCGAGGTTGAACCCGTTGCTTCGGTCCAACCCGTTCGTGGTAAAAGCGGGGATCCCGCGGCTTTTCAATTCCTCGTTTTTGAGGTTTGATGAATAGGCAAAGGTGTCGAGCACCAGGGACAGGTTGGGGTTCGTAAAGGCGCTGCCGCCGAACAGACCGCCCGCTTTCGGCGACGAGGGGGCCTGTGTTGCCTGCGTTTCGTTCTGACTTCCTTTCTTTTCCACGTCCTTCTTTAATGCGTCAATAGTTTGCTGTTGGTCTTGTACGGTCACTTCGAGTTTTTTCAGCCGCTGGTCCGTATCTTCGGCAAAAACCGTTGAGCCTGATGACCAGTAGATAAATATGCATATAATGCATAGTAATCGCTTCATAGGGCCTCCATGGGATAGTATAAATATACGCGTGAATAGACATGGCAAGACTTTCATGTACTAAACACATCTCTCACAAATCAAAGAGAGAAGAGAAAATTATGACCTGTTTGTATCGCGTATCAACTTATGGGGATTGCTGAGATTGAAAAGTATCTATGCTGGAGGTGCGCGGGGGTTCAGAAAAGAGATGAAGACTTTTTCGGTAAAGACCGAAGAAGACGGAATGAGCGTTGTTTCCACGAAGCAGGGAGCGCCGATTTGAGCAGCCGCCGAGTGGCCGGTTGCGGGCTGGTGATAACTTGCAACACAAACGGGGCAGTCGTCATGCGCTGCGCCGTCATCGTGAACGTGAAGAGCGGTCGCCGGAACGGAGGCGAGCATAAGGACGATGCATATGAGTGCAAAGCGTTTCAGCATAATCAAACCCGACGAATCTATATACAATATTCGCCTTTTTTAGTCAACTCATTTTTCTCAGCGGGGCATACAGCGCACCGATTTATCGCCGCGTTGAGGCGATAGGAGGTTTCGCTGATGCGTGCTGCAGGAAAGAGAAAAGCCCATGCCGAATAACTAGCATGGGCTTGTTCAAACAAAAAATCAGAGCGGGCCGTAAGCCGAGTTCTGTCTCCCCGGTTGCCCGGGGCGGTGATCATTTATCTGGGCCGTCGGTTGCCCGACGGCACGAGCGACCTACCCGGAAGTCTCGGACGGGCCGTCCTTACCCCCTTGCGGGGGACGCTTCCCTATGTGGCCTTGCTCCAGGCGGGGTTTTCCAAGCATCCGGCATCGCTGCCGGACCTGGTGGGCTCTTACCCCACCGTTTCACCCTTGCCCTTGCGGGCGGTCTTCTTTTCTGTGGCACTGTCCATGGGGTCGCCCCCTGTCCCGTTTCGGGACCGCCTTGCCCTGCGGAGCTCGGACTTTCCTCCCCCTGTTTCCAGGGAGCGATCACCTCACCCGCTCTGATTGCTGCAAACTCCAAATTCTAAGCTCTAAATCCGAAACATTCTGAGAAATTCGATATTTGGATTTATTTAGTATTTAGAGATTAGAATTTAGGATTTTCTCGTCAATGGCTTTATTGGCGAGAGCGTCCGCTTCCTTGTTCATTTCCCTTCTAATATATCTTACCTGAACGCTGCCGATTTTCCCAATCAATTCCTTCGCCTTTCCATGCAGCGGTTTCAGGCCTTCGTTCTTCACTTTATAGTCCCCGTTCAGCTGCTTCACGAGCAGTTCCGAATCGGCAAAAAGATTGACCCTCGTGGCGCCCTGCTTTACCGCGTGTTCCAATCCGAGAATAGCGGCCTTATATTCGGCAATGTTGTTCGTCGTCTTGCCCAGGTATTGGGCTATCTCTCCAACCGGCTTATTGTCCTGGAGAATATAGACGCCGGCGCCGGCTTCTCCCGGGTTGTTTCGCGATGCGCCGTCGGTATAAATGGTGAGTTCCTGTCCCGGCTCTTTCATGGTGTCGTTATCCTTTGTAATACAGAATGCGGTAGCACTGGGGGCACGTGATGATGCTTTCGTTCTTTTTTACGTTCACGAACACCTGGGGAGGTATGCTCATAAAGCACCCGGAGCAGGACTCTCCGCGGACTTCGACAATGGCCGTGCCGGCCTTGGTTAACAGCAGCCGCTGATAGCGGGCAAACACGGACGGCTCGATGCGCGCGGCCTTTTCCTGTTTTTCCCGTTCCGCTGCCTTGAGTTCCTCTTCAACCTTAGCAATGGCGGCTTCGTGCTCTTTTTGCTCCGCCGCGATTGCCGCGTCTTCTTCGCGGGAATTTTTCTCGGCCGCGGTAATGGCCGCCGCGGCCGCATCGATCTTTTCCATGAGCGTGAGGATATCGTCCTCAACGGCCTTGTTCTCCTGCTCCCCGGCCTCGATCTCCTTGAGCAATGCCTGGTACTCTTTATTGTTCTTGATCTCAGAGGTGCGCGCCTTGAGCCGTTCGACCTTCTGGACGCCGGCCTCCAGGGCCTGGTCCCGGTCCCGCTTGTTTTTCTGCGCCGTCTGAAGCCCCTCGTTCACCGCGTCCAGATTTTCTTTATTCGCGGCGCGTTTGCGTTCAAGTGCCGCCAGGACCTCCGGCAAACGGTTTTTTTTCTCGGTATAGGCGCGTATTCTCGTGTCGATTTCCTGGAGCTGTATCAGCAAGCTCAGTTGTTCTTCCATCCCGCCTCCAAAATAAAAAATGCGCCTGTTGGCGCATTTTTTTATGCAATCGTTCCTGCTCGTCCTTTGATCGGCCTGAGGTCTGTGTTTTGTTTCCGCATGATCAACGTCCCCATCACCCGCAGCTTCCCATTCGTCGCATCCGGTGCAAAATGGTTGGTGGGCCCACCAGGACTCGAACCTGGGACCAACCGGTTATGAGCCGGTAGCTCTACCAGCTGAGCTATGGGCCCTTGTCTGCTGCAAACTCCAAATTTGAAATCTCAAATTACGAATCGCGCTTGCGTTTTTCCCGCGCGTAGGTGCCTATAATGTCAGAACTGCCCCCAAATGTCAAGCGCGGCCCTTACTCCATAAAACTCTTGAGCTGCTTGCTCCTGCTCGGATGGCGGAGCTTTCTGAGGGCCTTGGCCTCGATCTGGCGGATGCGCTCGCGCGTCACGTCGAACTCCTGCCCCACTTCCTCAAGCGTGTGGTCCGTGTTCTCGCCGATGCCGAACCGCCAGCGAAGCACCTTCTCTTCGCGCTCCGTCAGCGTGTTCAGCACTTTCCTGACCTGCTGGTGGAGGTTCTTGCGGATCGCCGAATCGAGCGGCGACGCCACCTTCTTGTCCTCGATGAAGTCGCCCAGGTGGCTGTCCTCTTCCTCGCCGATGGGCGTTTCGAGCGAGATCGGCTCCTTCGCGATCTTCATGATCTTCCGGACCTTCTCGACCGGCAGCTTCATGGACGACGCGACCTCTTCGGTGGTCGGCTCCCTGCCGAGGTCCTGCACGAGGCCGCGCGAGGTGCGGATGAGCTTGTTCATGGTCTCGATCATGTGCACGGGTATGCGGATCGTACGCGCCTGATCGGCGATCGCCCGCGTGATCGCCTGCCTGATCCACCACGTGGCGTAGGTGCTGAATTTGTACCCCCGCTGCCATTCGAACTTGTCGACGGCCTTCATAAGGCCGATGTTCCCTTCCTGGATCAGGTCGAGGAACTGGAGCCCGCGGTTGGTGTATTTTTTTGCGATGGAGACGACGAGCCGCAAGTTCGCTTCCACGAGTTCGCTCTTGGCGAATTTTGCGCGCTCTTCCGCCCGTTCATAGGCCCGGAGCGCTTTCTTGAGGTCCTCGGCGGAAACGCCGCTGTCCGTCTCGATCTTCCTCACCTGCTTGACGGCGTGCCGGTAAGTCTTCTCCAGCCCCAGGAGCATCTCCTGTTTCATCTCGAGCCTGCGGGCGGCGTTCTTAAGCTCCCGCTCTCCCAGCCGCATTTTTTTGAACACGTCCTTGAACGCGGCCGCCTCCATCCCCATTTTCCGTACGATGCCGTTGACCTCGCGCTCCGACTGGTGTATCTCGCTCACCATTTCCCGCAGTTTCGCGACCAGCCGATCGGTCTGGCGGCAGTGGATGTTCAGCGCTTCGAGCTTGCTGAAAAGGGCGTACCGCGTCGCCAGAATCTTCTCGCGCAGCCCTTTTTTCCGCGCCTCGCTGCACCGGCCGCCCAGAATGGACGTCGTGAGGGTCTTCAGCTCCCTGCTGTACTTGTCGATCTCGGTGATAAGCTTGATGACCCGGGCATGGAGCTCTTCCTCGTTCTGGGTCTGCAGGTCGTCGAAATCGTCCTCCCCGGCGTGAACGACCTCGTGAATGCTGATCTTGCCCTTCCGCAGCTTGTCGCCCAGCTCGCGCACGTCCTGGAGCGAAAAAGGAAGGCTGTACAGAATCTGGGCGGCCTCGCGCTTGCCCTCCTCGATCCGCTTGGCGATCGCCACCTCGCCTTCCTTGGAGAGAAGCGGCACCGTGCCCATCTCCTTGAGATAGAGGCGGACGGGATCGTCGGTCTTGCCGACGCCGACCTCGACTTCCTCCTCCTCGGCCTCCTCCTCGGCGGCCTCTTCAACGGCCGCCTCGTCCTGCTCGACGCCGTCTTCCAGCTCGTCCTCGGCGGGCTGCCGCGCCTTGCCGTCATGTCGCGAGCCGGCGATGTCGATATCCAGTTCGCCGTCGCCGAACAGATGGATTATGCTGTCGAGCTGTTCCGGTGAAACGTCTTCGTGAGGGATCGTGTCGCCGGCCTCCTCGAAGGGCGCAAAATTCCGCTCTTTGCCGGTCGAAGCCGGTTTTTTCGAATCTTCTGTCTTGCCCCGCTTTGCCATACCCTGCTGCTCCTTTTGCACTATACGTTCAGCTACTCGCTGTTATCTAATGAGAGAACGGGTCGATAGCCCTGCTGCTTGCCGGGTTAATCTACCTGCCCGGGATCTTTCTCCCCGGCCGCCTGCTCAACTCCTGCTGTTCTTCCATGAGCCGCGCAGTGGTTGCTGAATCGCCCCGCGCCTCTGCTTCCTGGATAGCTTTATACAGCAGCTTCATCTTTTTTTCAGGGTCTTGCTGCTTGATCAGGTCCACGCAGTCCCGGCAGTGCTTTTGTGGATCTTCATATTCCATCTCGAGCACGGAATAATGGGAAATCAGATGGTTGAGTTCTTCGTCCCCTTCCGTGAGCAACGCGCTGATATCAAGCTTGCCGTTCGCATCGAGGGACTCAACAATTTTCTCCGCCGCGCGCCGATACAGGGGATCGGTGAAATCCTGCGGCCGGATCTGGTCTTTCAAACTCAGCGCCGTCACCTCGTCCTTCAGCATGAGGTGGATCAGGATCTCTTCGGCACGGGGCCGGCGCCCGCGCGCCGTGACCGCTGTTTTCTTTTCAGCGGGAGCAGTCGATGGGCGCTTTGTCTGCTTAGGCATCTCCTGCCTCAGCTCACTCTCGTCCAGGTCCAGCGCTTCCGCAGTCCGCTTCAGGTAATGGTTCCGCTCGATGCCGCTCGGGAGTTTCGCGATGAACCCGAGCATCTCTCCGGCCTTCTCCACCTTCTCATCGATGGAGGCCGGGGGCCCGCCTTGTACCACCTGGCCAAGTACGAAATCCATGAACTTGACCGACTCGCGCAGCCGGGCGGAGAAGGCTTCCGGTCCGCGCTTCTGTAAAAAAGTGTCCGGGTCGTCCCCGTCGGGGAGCGAGACCACGTTTACCTTCATGCCGCTCGCCACGAAAAGGTCGAGGCCTCGCATGGCCGCCTTGACGCCGGCCGGATCGGGGTCGAAGATCAGCACGATCTTCTGCGCGAACCGATGCAGCAGCCGAAGGTGGCCTTCCGTAAGCGCCGTGCCGAGCGTGGCGATCGCATTCTTGACGCCGTACTGATGGCACGCAAGCGCATCGAGATAGCCTTCAACGATGATGAAATACCCCTGCCTGCGGCCCTGCTCCTTGGCCCTGTCCAGGCAGTAGAGAACATTGCTCTTGCTGTAAAGAGGCGTTTCCGGAGAGTTCAGGTACTTGGGCAGCGAATCGTCCATCACTCTGCCGCCGAACGCGATCACGCTTCCCGATATGTCCCGGATCGGGAAGATGATCCTTCCACGGAACCGGTCGTAGTGGCCCTCGCCCTCGCTCCGCTTGACGATGAGCCCTGCCTTTTCCATCAGGCCCGGGGCATATCCCTTCTGCTTCAAATGACGAAGCAGGCCGTCCCACTCGGGCTTGGCATACCCGAGCGAAAACTCCTGGACAATAATGTCGCTGACGCCCCGCTTCGCAAGGTACGCCCGCGCCGCGCTGCCGGCTGGTCCGGCAAGCTCTTTCCGAAAATAGTCCGCGGCATCTGCAACAATCGTGAGCAGCGCCTTGCGCTCGTCCTCGGCATTTTTGTCCTGTCTCCGAGACGCGCTGTCCGCGGGAAGCGGTATTCCCGCCCTGCCTGCCAAACTCTTTACTGCTTCAGGAAAGTTCAGCCCCTCCTGCAATTCGAGAAACTTGAACGCGTCTCCGCCCACGCCGCACCCGAAGCAGTGGAAGATCTGCTTGTCCGGGTTTACGTTGAACGACGGGGTCTTCTCCGCGTGAAAGGGGCAGAGCCCTATGTGGTTTTTCCCCGTCTTCCTGAGAGAGAGGTAGCCGGATATCAGCTCGACGATATCGACGCTGTCCCTGACCCGGCTTATGAGATCTTCGGTGAACACGTTACTTCTTCAGCTCCGCCACTGTCACCCCTGCGCCTCCCTCAGCCGCTTCTCCGGGCCGTATGGCTGCGATCAGGGGATGATTTTTCATAAATTCCGTCACTGCCTTCTTGAGCGCGCCCGTACCCAGGCCGTGGACAATGGTCACGATTGAGAGACCTGCAATGCCGGCCCGGTCGATAAAGCGGTCTACTTCGGCAAGTCCTTCGTCCACGCGAAGACCGAGAATATTCAGCCGGTCCGGCGCGCCTTCGTTCTCGTGGAGATCAGCGCCCCAGCCAGGGGCAGCGTGTATTTTCTGCACATGCAAAACAGGCACAACCAACGCAACCTCGTTGGCGGATACCTTTATTGTCTTATTGCCAAGCTCGATCTCGATCATGCCCCGCTGTGAAGAGAGCACCGTGCCGGTCTTGTTCACACTCTGGATCCGCACCCGGTCGCCCGCGCTGTACTCATGAACGTTCCCGGAATCTCTCTTGTTCTCAGCCGCTCCCGGAGCGAGTTTGCCTGCGAGCGCCTCAACCTCCGCGGATGTCTGATTAATTTCTGTTCGGTCAAACGCCGCCACGCGGGAAAGCTCGCGCAGCTTCTGCCGGAGCGCCGCCACGATGTCCCGCGATTCTTGCCGTGCTTTTGATTTTACGACACGGGCTTCGTCTTGTGCCGCTGACAGGAGCGTCGAAGCTTCGTTCCGTTCCTGTCCGGCAATTGAAAGCTCCTGCTTCAGCGTTTCCCGTTCCAACAGAAGCAGATGAGACTCATTCTCCACCTGCTTAAGCAGGTCTTCGAGTCTCGTATCGTCCGCGTCCATCCGGCCGCGTGCCTTCTGGACCACTTCATCCGGGACCCCGAGCCTCGTGGCCATATCCAGCCCATAACTCCTGCCCGGCCTGCCTGCTATCAGCCGGTACGTGGGTTTGAGCGTCTGGAGGTCGAATTCCATTGCCGCATTCACGGCGCCGCTTGTCTGCGAGCCGAAAAGTTTGAGCGCATTATGGTGCGTTGTGACAAGCGTGATAACGCCGCGCTCGATCAATCCTTCGAGCACTGCGGCGCCGAGCGCTGCACCTTCACCCGGATCAGTGCCTGCCCCGAGTTCATCCAAAAGGACCAGAGAGCCCTTTTCCGCACGCTGGAGGATCTCTGCGATCTGGCTGACGTGCGACGAGAAGGTGCTCAAGTCCTGTTCCAGGCTCTGCTCGTCGCCGATATCGGCGAACACCGAACTGAAGCAGGGCAGCTCGCTCCCTTCGGCCGCGGTCACCGGCAGGCCGGACTGCGCCATAAGAGAGAGAAGCCCCATGGTTTTCAGGACCACCGTCTTGCCGCCCGCGTTCGGCCCGCTCACGATCAACGCCCGTTCATGGGCGCCGAGGTTTATATCATTCGGGGTAACGCTTTTGTCGCCAGGAGCGCTCTTGTACTTACCCACGAGCAGCGGGTGCCTGGCGGCACGAAGACGGATGTGCCCTTCGGTGGATATTGACGGCACAACACCCTTGAACTCGATGCCGAACCGTGCCCGGGCGTATATTGCGTCGAGCTCCGCGAGCGCAGCGACTGTTGCTGTTATCGCCGGCGCCTGCTGCGCCATGAGAGCGGTAAGCTCCCGCAGGATACGCTCGATTTCTTCTTGCTCGTCCATGCGGAGTTCCGCAAGGCGGTTGTTCTGCTCCAGCACCTCGAGCGGCTCCACAAAAAGCGTGGACCGAGAGCCGGACTGTCCGTGCACCACGCCCTTCAGACTCTGCCTGAAGTTCGGCTTGAGCGGCAGCACATACCGGTCATCGCGGACCGTGATCACCGGCTCTTGAATAATTTTCTGAAATCCGCTGTCCTGCAGGATGCTAGACATGCGGCCCAGGATGTCCTCGCGGGTCTTCGAGATCTGCCTGCGTATTTTCCGGAGCGCCGGGCTGGCCGAGTCTTTGACCTCGGCCTTTTCATCAATCGCGGAAGCAACCGCGTCCTCGATATGCGTGAGCAACTGAATGGTCGTTGCCTTGGCGCACAAAAGCGGTGACGAGAACCGGGGTAGTGCCCCCTTTTCCTCGAACCGCTGGAAAAACCGTTTGACCCGCCTGCCGGCGCCGAGCGTCAACGCCGTATTCAGAAGCTCGGCCGGGAA
This sequence comes from Nitrospirota bacterium, assembly GCA_041476485.1. GTDB lineage: Bacteria > Nitrospirota > UBA9217 > UBA9217 > UBA9217 > JBAZLV01. The sequence goes on along the minus strand of JBGOTO010000005.1, from coordinate 26,676 downwards.
GAGCACGCTGCCCGCAACCCCGAGCTTTTGAATTGCCGGTCCGATGCCCAGGATGCCGTCGAGCGGCGGAGCATCTCCGCCTTCCAGAACCCGGATAAATTCCCTAGTCTCCTGAAGCCTGGTCTCTACAAGCACCGCATCAACCGACGGAAGAAGCGCAAGGACGGCCGCCCTTCCGGGCTCTGATGCCGCGTATCCGGCGACGATGCCTGTTACCTTGTCGTATTCAAGCACCCGCAGGGTATGTTCATTCATAAATCGTGAAACCGTGACGCCGTCTTCATGCAGACCGTTTTATCCGCTTGAATCCCGAACATTCGACGATCTGAAGCGGTTCGCGCGATTCTATCTTGTCGAGCAGGAGGTTCATGCCAAGCGTATCGCTCGAGATATGGCCCGCGATCACCACGTGGATATGGTGTTTCTCCGCCTCTTTCCGGTGCTCGTCGGTCAAGTGCATGGCCACCATGGTCCCCACGCCGGACTGTGAGAGGCTCGCCATGATGTCTTTCGATCCCTCGGTGCCGCCGGTCATGTCGACGAACACCTTGCCGCAGCGCTGGTCGCCCCCGCCCAGGAGTATTTTCGGTCCCGCGTTGTTCTTGATTGCTTCTTGATATTCCGGAATTTTTTTCAGGAGGCCCAGCACGTCTCTGAGCCGCTCCGGCTTCTCCCGCACAAAGAGCTCCTGAAGGTGTCCCGCGACCATGTTGTCGGCCGGGGTGTGCAGGCAGACGAAGGGGATATCAAGAAGGCGGGCCGCATCCACCGGCCGGGTATGGTTCACCGGCAGGAGCTTGCGCTCGACTTCCTTCATCCGGTCTCCGAGAAGATTTTCGGCAACGTTGATCGGCACGCCGAAACGGTTCAGGATATCGGCCTGCATTTTCATGACTTCGTAAAAGTTGGCAAACGCGCGGCCCTCCGGGTGATGGGCGACCACCAGATCGAAGCCGGCGCCCTTCTGGTTCAAGCGGTCCGCAAGGAGGAGTTCGGGCGCTTCGATGTCGATCCCGGCGAGAATTTTTTTGACTTCCCGGTCCGGAGAGCCGTGCAGGATCCTGCTGTCTGCATAGGGGTTCTCGAACTTTTCGGGATCGAAGACCGTCTTCTCATCGGGTTTCAGCTCATCGTAAGAGCTGCGCAGGTCGCGCAGCTCTTTTTCGACGGCCGCTCTGCCGCGCGGGTCGGCATCGATACCGGCGTGGATAGCCACTGCAAAAAATTCTTGAAGTTTCAACGGGGGGAACTCCTAAAAAATCAGGGGGCCCCGGTCTTTACGGCCCCCTGTTTCAACCCTGGAATGATAAAACGTTCGTGGCCTTCATTGCAATACGTTGTTTACCCCAGCGCACTTTTTACCAGCTCGCTGACCAGTTTTCCGTCTGCACGGCCGCCCAGCATGGGGATGAGCGCCTTCATGACCTTGCCCATGTCCCGGGCGCCCTGGGCCCCGGTTTGGGCCACGGCGTCACGTACCATCGCTTCGAGCTCCGCGCGGGAGAGTTGGGCCGGCAGATAGGCTTCGAGCACCGATACCTCGGCCGTTTCCTTGTCCACAAGGTCCTGCCGGTTACCCTTGGCAAACTGTTCGATGGAATCCTTGCGCTGTTTGATGAGGGAGCGGACGGTCTCGAGCACCTCTTCCTCGGTGAGCGGCCGCCTCTTGTCGATCTGCTTGTTCTTGAGCGCCGCGTTCAGCATCCGGAGCGTGGACAGCTTTTCCTTGGCTCCGGCCTTGAGGGCGGTTTTCGCATCAGCTTCAATTCTCTCCCGTAATTCCATTCCGCCTCTTTTTGATAATCACTTATTTTTCACACCGGGTTTCAGCACTGATAATTATTGCGGCTGGATGCGCTTTCTTACCTTGCTCTGTCTGAGGACCTGAAAATCCGGGCTGTCTTGGCTGCCTTTTTCCGGGCCGCCAGCGCCTTTTTCTTGCGCTTTACGCTCGGCTTTTCGTAATGCTCCCGTTTTTTGACCTCCGAAAGCACGCCCTCTTTTTCTATGTTTTTTTTGAATCTCCGGAGCGTGGCCTCGAAAGGCTCGTTCTCCCGCATTCTGACACTGGGCACTTACTACACCCCCCTCCTGATGTATCCTGTTGTTATAGTATGCTTTTCCCTGATGGTAAAATTGCCTTGTTATGCTGCCGACGCTAAAATAATCAAGAGAGACGTAATCGCGGCATAATCATTAAAATTAACAACTCCACCTCTGATTGTCAAGAGAAATTTACCGTCAATCAGGCGTCAACTCCGGTAGGCGGCGTTGATTTTTACATATTCGCAGGACAGATCGCACGTCCAGACCGTGGCGTTGCCTTTTCCCTTGTGCAGATCAATGATGATCTGCACTTCCCGCTGCTTGAGCGCGAGCATTGCGTCGCGCTCGGCATGCTTGCCGGTCGCAAGACCTTTTTCGACGAGCTTGGATTTCCCAAAATAAATGTCCGTCCGCGCCTCATCCATCTCCACGCCGGAATGCCCGAGGGCGGCCATGATCCTGCCCCAGTTGGCGTCTTCTCCAAAGAGCGCGGTCTTCACCAGGCTGGACCCGGCAACGGTCACGGCGGCCCGCTTCGCCTCGACCGGCGTCTTGGCATTGCGCACCTCGATCTCCACGAACTTCGTAGCGCCCTCACCGTCTCGCACAATCTGTTTCGCCAACAAGCTCGCAACGGCATCGAGGCAGGCTTGGAATTTTTTGCTGTCCTTGCTGCCTGCTGCCGGCCGCTTGTTCCCGGCCGCCCCGTTCGCCATGCACAACACCAGGTCGTTCGTGCTCGTGTCGCCGTCCACGGTAATGTTGTTGAAGGACCTTTCCGTGGACGTAAGCAGGGCCTTCTTGAGCATGGGCGCCGAGATGCTCGCGTCGGTCACGATAAAGCAGAGCATGGTAGCCATGTTCGGGTGGATCATGCCGGAGCCCTTGGCGATGCCGGCCACGGTGACCGTTTTCCCGCCGATCTCTTCCTGCACGGCCGCCAGCTTGGGATAGATGTCCGTCGTCATGACGGCCTCTGCCGCCTGCTCCCAGCCCGTTGCGGACAAGAGCCCGGCCGCGGTCGAAATGCCCGTCGCAATCTTCGGCATGGGCAGGAACTCGCCGATCACGCCGGTCGACGCCACATACACGGCATCGGGCTTGATGCCGAGCTCCCGCGCCGCGATTTCCGCCGTAGCGCGCGCGTCGCCGTACCCGCGCTTGCCGGTGCAAGCGTTGGCGCAACCGCTGTTTGCAATGATCGCCTGTCCCTTGCCGGACTTGACCCGGGCCATGTCCAGGAGAACGGACGCCGCCTTGACACGGTTTTTCGTGAAGACGCCGGCGACCGCGGCCTCGCGGTCCGAATAAATGATCGCGAGGTCTTTCTTATCGGTTTTTTTTATCCCGCAGTGAATGCCCCATGCCTTGTAGCCCGGTACCGAGAAATTTCTCGTGTCCACGTTTCGCATCAGTCTACCCCTTGTGTGATGTTCTCTTTCTCACGGGAACAGTCCCGCAAACCTGAGCCCTTCCGTCTCGTCGAACCCGGCCATCAAATTCATGTTTTGAATGGCCTGGCCCGCGGCGCCTTTGACCAGGTTATCGATCGCCGTCACCATGACGACACGGCCGGTCCGCGGGTCCGCATAGGACCCGATGTCGCAAAAGTTCGAGCCCCGCACGTTCCGCACATTCGGGAACTGCCCGACGGGAAGTAGCCGCACGAACGGCTCGTCCCGGTAATATTCCCGGTAAAGCGAATGCACCCGGCCGGTGTCCGTTTTTTCCCGCACGTCGGCATAGATCGTGGTCAGAATGCCCCGGTTCATCGGAATAAGATGAGGCGTGAACGAGACCACGAGCTTCCCGCCGGAAAGCGCGGAAAGCTCCTGCTCGATCTCAGGCGTGTGCCGGTGCGTCCCTATTTTATACGCCATCAACCCTTCGTTCACTTCCGGGTAGTGGTGCGCGAGCGACGGGCTGCGGCCCGCGCCCGAAACGCCTGACTTGGAATCGATGATGATGCTCTGAGGGTCTATCCATCCCTTTTCGACAAGCGGCGCAAGCCCCAGAATCGCGCCGGTGGGATAGCAGCCCGGGTTCGCGATGAGCTGCGCCTTCTTGATTGTATCCCGGTGCAGTTCCGGCAGGCCGTAGACCGCGTCCTTGAGCAGTTCCGGGTGCTGGTGGCAGTGCTCGTACCACTGCTCGTAGAGCGCGGGGTCCGAGAGCCGGTAGTCCGCCGAAAGGTCCACCACCTTCTTGCCGAGTTTGCGGAACTGGAATGCCGCTTCCTGGGCCGTCACATGCGGCAGCGCCAGGAACACGAGGTCCGCCTTTTTCGCTATCGCCTCGGGGTCGAGGGGCTCGCACAAAAGTCCGGTCAAACCCGAAAGGTGAGGAAAAACGGCGGTAATGGGCTGGCCGGCGGATTTTTCGGAGGTCACCGCCGTGACCGTTGCCCTGGGGTGATAGAGCAGCAGCCGGAATAGTTCGCCGCCCGTATACCCGCTTGACCCGACAATCGCTATATTCAGTTTCGGAACGCTCATCATTGAGCACCACACTCACGCATCAGCAGGGAGCACCGAGCAAAAATAAAAGGGAAGGCATCTCTACCTTCCCTACAGTTTAACAGGAGCTGTAACGCAGTAAAACACAGTTAGGTATAGGATCCCCTATCTCTTCGAGAACTGGAACCGGGCCCGAGCGCCTTTTTGGCCGTACTTCTTGCGCTCTTTGGTCCTCGGATCGCGTGTCAAAAGCCCTTCCTTACGAAGCTTGCCTCGAGATTCCGCGTCCACGGCAAGGAGCGCCTTGGAGATCCCGTGCCGGATGGCCCCCGCCTGGCCCGAGGTGCCGCCGCCCAAAACGCTCACGAGCACGTCGAACTTGTTGAGCGTGTCGGTGACTTCAAAGGGCTGGCGGATAATCATCTTGAGCACGTCCCTGCCGAAGTACTGGTCCAGGGGCCGGTCATTGACGGTTATCTTGCCGCTTCCGGGCATCATCCACACCCGGGCGATGGAATTTTTTCTTTTTCCTGTTGCGTAGTATCTCGATACTGCTACCGCTGCCATTCAGTCCTCCTAACGGTCCTGTTTCCGCTTTCGTCTATTTATTTAACACTCATTTCCGCAGGCTGCTGTGCGCTATGCGGATGTTTGTCGCCGGCGTACACCTTGAGCTTGGACAACATCTGCTTGCCCAGCCTGGTCTTGGGGAGCATGCCCTCGACCGCTTTCTTGATAACGTCCTCGGGCTTGGTCTGCATCAGCTTGCCGGCCGTGATCGACTTCAGGCCGCCGGGAAACCCCGAATGGCTGTAGTATGTTTTCTGATCGAGCTTCCTCCCGGTCAGGTGCACCTTGTCCGCGTTCACCACGATCACAAAGTCGCCAGTATCCACGTGTTTGGTGTAGATCGGCTTGGTCTTCCCCTTCAGCACCGATGCGACGGATGAAGCCAGCCTGCCCAGGGTCTTGCCGTTCGCGTCGACAACATGCCAAGCTCTCTTGATGTCCTCTTTTTTTGCCGAATAGGTCCCCATGAAATAATCCCCGCCTTGTTGGTTAAATACGCATTATTTTTTAAGAATAGCGAATATAAACAATTTCATCCGGTTTGTCAAGCGTTTTGTGCAGATACTCGCCAGGGTTATCCCAAACGGCACCCCGAAGTAGACGCCAGACAAATAGCATGAAATATCAACATATTGCGATTAACCTTTCAAACAAAAAAAACAAAGGCAGTGATCATCCACCGCCTTTGTTAGTTTCCGACGTCTGGTATCTTATCAGTTTTGTGACTTCCGGCGCCTGATGTCCGGATGCTCCCCTTAAGCTTCTTGTTCCGCAGCCTTCTTTGCCCGGGCCGCCGCAGGCACGGAGACGATGTAGCCCAGGACCGTTCCGAGCAACCCGCCGACGACGAGGCTCACCGCCGCCGCGCAGGCAATCCCGACGCCGATGCCCATCACGACTGCCGCACGTACGAACAGTGTGGGCTCAACCGCTCCGCCCATCAGTTTCTGGAGCAGGATCAGCGTACCGTAGCTGCCGAAGTAGAACCCCGGCATGATTCCGAACACCAGAAATACCAGACCTCCTACCGCCGCGCCTATTTTCATCCCTGTTTTGATTGCCTCGTTCTTCATGACGAACTCCTTTCCGCCGTAGCTTTGAATTTATGTCTTTTGCTGTTTTCCTTTGAATTCTTCAGCAGTTTCATGCACCCCTCGTTCGCCGGCAGTCCCACGGTTTACCGGCTTACGACCTTCGCTTCTCTCCCGTGACCTTCTCTCTGCGGGGCAGCGGAATCAATCAGCTTGCCCACGAGCCACCCGACAGTCGAGGTTGCCGTTGTAATGACAATCCCGGAGACCAGCACGCCGATGAGCATGCATGCCAGAACGATGATCCTCGACAGGATGCGGGGCTCGAGCGGAAGCCCGAAGAGCCATCCGGCGATATTGATTCCCGCAACGCCCCCCAGGAGGCTGCCGGGCATAAGACCGAACAGCGCGAACAAGACCAACCCTGCGCCGGCTCCTACATACGTCGCTTTTCTTGCTATTAAAGTCTTCATGATTTTGTCCCCCTTTCGTTTGGTTTCACTCCTGTAAGTTGCATCAACCGTGCCAAAGCCTAACCAATTGATTTTATAAGGCCTGCCGTTTCTTTCCTTTCGCAGGACTGAGAAAAACCGGTAATTGCTTTTAAAAATGCAAACAGCCCGGCTGGTCCGGCGCTGGACTCGAAAAACGCCGCGCAGGCGATATTTTTCTTGATATCAGCGTCTAAGTATGGTATTTTATGGGTCGCCTTTTTAGAATTAGAAGGGTGAATCTTATTCCACACGCGCCCGGGACTTGCGGCGGGGTGTCTCGATGCAGAATCGGGATCCGTCCGGGGACGATCGGCGCGGCGGTAAAACCACAGGAGGAACGGCATGTCCACAATCACGATGAAGGAGTTGTTGGAAGCAGGGGTCCACTTCGGCCACCAGGCAAAGCGCTGGAACCCTAAAATGAAGAAGTACATTTTCGGCGAGCGCAACGGGATCTACATCATCGATCTCCAGAAGACGCTCAAATTGTTCAAGGAGGCCTACGATTTCGTCCGCAGCGCGGCTGCCGAGGGGAAAGACGTCCTGTTCGTGGGCACGAAGAAGCAGGCCCAGGACGCCATCACCGAAGAAGCCAAGCGGTGCGGCATGTATTATGTCTCAAGCCGCTGGCTCGGCGGAATGCTCACAAACTTCGCAACGATCCGAAAAAGCATCGACCGGCTCAAGAAAATCGAAAAAATGAAGGAAGACGGCACGTACGACAAGCTGACCAAGAAGGAAGTCGCCGGGCTCGAAAAAGAGCGGACCAAGCTCGAAAAGATCCTTTCCGGCATCAAGACCATGCCCGGTCTGCCGTCGGTCCTATTCATCATCGATCCGCGGAAGGAAGACATCGCCGTGCATGAGGCGAACAAACTCGGCATCCCCGTGGTCGCCGTCGTAGACACGAACTGCGACCCCGATAACATCGACTATGTCATCCCCGGCAACGATGACGCGATCCGCGCGATCCGCCTGATGGCCTCGAAGGTCGCCGATGCCGTCATCGAAGGCAGGCAAGCCATCGCCAAGGAAGCGGGAGAGGCCGCGGAAGCGGCAAAGGCGGCAGGCGAGACCCAGGCGGTGGCAGAACCCGTTGTCGCCGTCGAAGACGTTGAAGACGTCAGCGAGGACACCGTATAACAGAGTTTCACCCACAGGAAGCTGTGAAAGGGGTTTTTCAAAATGGCAACCATATCTGCAACCGCAGTTAAAGACCTCCGGGAGAAGACCGGCGTCGGCATGATGGAGGCTAAGAAAGCGCTCGAAGAGGCGGACGGCGATTTTGAGAAGGCAGTTGATGTCCTCCGGAAGAAGGGGCTCTCTACCGCGGCAAAAAAGGCCGCGCGGGTCGCTTCTGAAGGAATCATCGCCTCTTCCCTGTCGGGAAGCGTCGGCGTCTTGATCGAGGTCAACAGCGAGACCGACTTCGTTGCCAAGAACGAGGAGTTCCGGAAATTCGCGCAGGGGCTGGCCGATCTGGTCAAAGACCGGAAGCCGGCGGACGTGGCCGGGCTCTCGCAACTTACGATCGACGGCGAGAACGTTGAGGCAAGGCGCCAGACTCTGGTGCAGAAGATCGGCGAGAACCTTTCGGTCCGCCGTTTCGTCCGTTACGAGACGGACGGCAAGCTCGCCATCTACCTGCACGGCGCCAAGATCGGCGTCCTGGTGGACTACACCGGAGGCGACGACCAGCTCGGGAAGGACCTTGCCATGCACATTGCGGCCGCCAATCCGCTCTATCTGTCCCGAGAGGCGGTCCCGGTCGAAGCGGTCCAGCGCGAGCGGGCCATCTACGAGGCCCAGGCAAAGGAAACGGGCAAACCCGCCGCCGTTATCAGTAAGATCGTTGACGGCAAGCTGGAAAAGTTCTACGGCGATATCTGCCTCCTGGAGCAGGTGTACGTCAAGGACCCTGACGGCAAACTCAAGGTCAAGAACTTCCTGAAGAACGCCGCCGTACGCCGTTTCGTGCGGTACCAGCTCGGCGAGGGCATCGAGAAGAAGAAGGAATGCTTCGCCGAGGAAGTAGCGGCGCAGCTCAAATAATATGACGAGTCCGCGATACAAGCGCATACTGCTCAAACTCTCCGGCGAGGCCCTCATGGGCGAGCAGGGGTACGGCATCGACAACGCCGTGCTCGACACGATCGCGTCGGAGGTGAAAGAGGTCTGCGGTCTCGGCGTCGAAGTCGCCGTCGTCATCGGCGGCGGTAATATTTTCCGGGGCCTGTCCGGGGCCTCCAAAGGCATGGAGCGGGCGAGCGCCGACTACATGGGCATGCTCGCCACGGTCCTGAACGCTTTGGCGCTTCAGAACATTCTCGAAAACAAAGGCGTCGTTACCCGGGTGCAGTCCGCTATCGAGATGCGCGAGCTCGCTGAAACATACATCCGCAGGCGCGCCGTGCGTCACCTTGAAAAAGGGCGGGTCGTCATTTTCGCCGCCGGCACCGGCAACCCTTATTTCACGACAGACACGGCCGCGGCGTTGCGGGCCATGGAGATCGGCGCAAACGTCATCATGAAAGCCACGAAGGTGGACGGCGTCTACAGCGCAGATCCCCTGAAGGACAAGAAAGCCACCAAGTTCGAACGATTGACCTACCTCGAGGTGCTCCAGAAAGACCTCAGGGTCATGGACGCAACGGCCATCTCCCTGTGCATGGACAACAACCTTCCCATCATCGTTTTCAACCTTACCGTCCCCGGTAATATCAAGAAGATCGTCTTAGGTGAAAAAATGGGGACGCTCGTAACCGGGAGGAACCATGATTAGCGAGCAGAAAAAAAGAGCGGAAGACAGGATGAACAAGGCGCTCGAGGCGCTCCGGAAGGATTTCACGACCTTGCGCACCGGCAGGGCGTCGCTCGGCGTGCTCGACGGGATCATGGTGGACTACTACGGCACCCCCACGCTGCTCAGCCAGGTGGCGAACATGGCCGTGCCCGACCCGCGCCAGATCACCATCCAGCCCTGGGAGCCCAAGATGCTCGGCGAGATCGAGAAGGCCATTTTGAAGTCGGACATCGGCCTTACGCCCTCGAACGACGGGAAGGTGATTCGCCTCAGCATCCCCGCCCTGACCGAGGAGCGCAGGCAGCAGATCGTGAAACAGGCGAAGAAGCTCGCCGAGGACGCCCGCGTCGCCGTCCGGAACGTCCGCAGAGACGTGAACGACGAGATCAAGAAAAAAGGCAAGGACAAGGACGCCCACGTGTCCGAGGACGAGATCAAGAAGCTTACGGACGATATCCAGAAAACGACCGACAACCATATCAAGAAAATCGACGAGCTGCTTGCGCACAAGGAAAAAGAGATCATGACGGTGTAGGCGTGGCTTTCGATATGCTCGACGTTCCCCAAGCCCTCCTTTTCAAAAGGGGGCTTTTTTGTTTTCCTCGCTGCCTCGTTCAACTCGTTCGGCAACAACCCCGGTTCCCCCGATTTTGATCATGAAACGGACCCGTTGACAATTCCGGAAAACACGCTAAACTTACTTTTAATTACTCTCTATGAGCGGATTATTGACAGCCTCGACCGGAGTCGGCCAGGAGGAGAAGCTATGCGAACAACACCTTTTTTGGCTTTATTCATGACGATCTCCATCGTTGCGACGGCATGGGGATACGATGTGCGGCCGGTAAAGAACGGCGGTGAGGTCAGAGGGAGGGTCAAACTAATCGGCCCGGTTTCGAAGGACGAAACAATCGTAGTCACGAAGGACCACCAGCGCTGCGGCAAAACTCTCAAACGGGAAAAGTATGTCATCAACGCGGACGGCGGGATAAAGAACGCCGTGGTCCTGGTCGAAGGCATTAACGCCGGAAAACCGGTCCCGAAAAGCGCTATGGTAATCGATAATAAGATGTGCGCCTTCGACCCGCACGTCCAGGTCGGCATGGTAGGGCAGGACCTGGTGTTGCGGAACGACGACCCCGTACTCCACAATACCCACCTGTATCACGACAATATGACCATCTTTAACGCCAACCTGCCGCGACAAGGAATGGAGTTTGAACGGACGGTCTTCAGGCCGGGCGTTATAACTCTTACCTGCGATGCCCATCCCTGGATGAAAGGCTACCTTTATATGTCGGAACATCCTTATGTTGCCGTAACGGACGCACAAGGCGATTTTTCGATCACCGATCTTCCGCCGGGTGCGTATACGCTGAAGATATGGCACGAGGCCCTCGGAGAACAGACAAAAAAAATCACTGTCGCACCGAGCGGCTCATCGGTGGTCGCCGTGGAATTCACAAAATAAACGCATGAGGGCCGGCGCCGTCTCACGTCGTCGAAGTATCCGCTCGCTATGGTGCCGGAAAAAAGAAGCGACTTGATAGTCAAACAAACAACCATTGTTGTAACGTGCATACTCATCCTTGCCTCCGGCATCTGGGGCTACGAAGGCGGGCCGGTTGCGAACGGAGGGGAAATCACCGGAACGGTAAAAGTCTCCGCGCCGTTTCCCCTTGACGACTCCATTGCCGTCTCGACTGACCAACAGCGCTGCGGCAACAGCCTTTCCAGGGAAAAATACGTCATCAATGCGGACGGCGGCGTGCGGTGGGTCGTCGTCTTTATCGACGGCATCACGAAAGGCAGGCCGATTTCCAAAACAGATATCTTGATCACGAGCAAAGCGTGCGCGTTTCATCCCCATGTCCAGGCGGGGGTTCGTGGACAGGCCGTCGCGTTTACCAACGAAGACCCTGCGCCCCACAACGCGCACATGAGAATCAACAAGCTGACGGTATTCAACGCCGCGCTTCCCCGGAAGGGAATGACGGCAAAAAAAGAGCTTTTCGAAACGGGCCTCGTGGAAATAGGGTGCGACGTTCATCCGTTCATGCACAGCTACCTGTACCTTGCGGACAATCCCTACATAGCCGTGACCGACGCCGGGGGAAAATTCATCCTCAGGGACGTACCCCCGGGCGCGTATAAACTCAAAGCTTGGCATGAAGCGTTCGGAGAGTGGGAAAAAATCGTGACCGTTTTACCAGGCAAGGCCACGCAAGTGAGCATAGACTTCGGAAAGTAGAATTTTATGCGGGGAGGTCATCATGAAAAAGAGCTTTCTTTTCACTCTCTCGGCGGTCGCCCTCGGATCACTGCTCTGCGCGGCCTTCGTCGTCGATGAGGCGCTCGCGGTGCCGAGTTTTGCAAGACAGACGGGCAAGCCGTGCTCGGGCTGCCACAGCATCTGGCCGAGGCTGCTCGCGCCGGGAAGAGAATTCAAGGTCTCGGGCTATACCGATGTAGCCGAGGACTACCCGAGGATCCAGGCGGACAACCTCGATCTCCTGCGTCTCAGCTCGCCGCCCATTTCAGTAAGCATCATCAGCCTGCCTTACGCAAAGTCCAGCGGGCAGAGCGCCGAAACGGTGATCCCCGACCAGATCTACTTTTATTTTGCCGGCCGCATGGCGCCGAATATCGGTGCCTTCATCGCTCCCCAATGGTACAGCGACACCGGCCAGTTCACGCTCGACCGGGTAAAGCTCGTAGGCGCAACGAGGGTCGGAGACAATACTCTCGGGGTCATCTTTTTGAAGAGCGACGTGGGCGGGGCCGACCCGTACAATACCATCCGGTTCAGCGCCTATCACACCGTAAATAAGCCGGCTATATTCACCGCCGAAAGGGGCTCGGGAGACCTTTTCCAGTTCGCGGACACCGACAACATCCAGAACAGAGGGGTGGTCATAAACGGGAAATTTTTCTCGAATATGATCTACGCGGCGGCCGGCATGTTCCGCGGCGACAGCAATGCCGCGGAGGTTGCGAGCGATCCGCCGGATTATTTCGGAAGGCTGGTGTTCGAATACGCCCTGACCGGCGAAACGACCGCATCCCTCGGGGGCTTCCTCTATACAGGGCAACAGACGTATGACCATACATCCACCGCCGGTCCTCTCTACCAGGACAAGATCAGGAGGGCCGGGGTCGATTTCCAGTGGCAGACGGAATCAACGCCTCATATCATTGAGGCCGTTGCCGTGTATATGTCGGCCAAGGACCGTGGCGCATGGGATGGAGGGAGCGGATTTTCCGACGTCAAGTTTAACGGCTATTACACTGAGCTTTCCTATTTTTACAACAGGAAATACGGCGTCACCCTCGGCTACGACCATATCAAGTCCGCGGAGGATGACAGCCTCGACAAAAAGGGGCCGACTCTTAACCTGGCCTATCTGCCGTGGCTGAACACCAAGTTCGCCCTCGAGTACAGTCAATTTGATAAAGCCGGCGGGGTAAAAGAGCAGGACACGACCGCATTCGTCCGGCTCAACTTCTGACAGGCTGAAACACAGGCGATGCGGCCCAAGGAAAAGGTTAGGGCGAAATTTGCCGCCCCTATTTTCAACATTCCAGCTGCTTCTTTTTTATCATTGCAAACCACAGGTGGTATAATTAAAAGAGAGATGATGGGTAAGCGCATTCCCGCATGACGAGCGGGAGAAGGAGGCGTTTATGGCAACCAAGAAAAACGTAAAGGGAAAGAGCTATTGCGATGCGGTGAACAAAGAGCTGCCGGCCATGAAGAAGAGGATCGAAGAGATGCGGGAAGAGCTCATAAGGACCTATGGGGCGGAGAGTGATGTTGTCCGGGCACACGAGACACAGCTCCTTGAACTCGCCGAAAGCATTGACTGGAAATTCCATATTCTGGCGAAAGACTGCCGCATCGAATTAACGGACATCCAGGAAGTTGAAAGTTTTGTCGAGCTGCCGTGAGCCCGGGAAGATCATCGGACTTCGGCGCGCTCGGGAACAAGGGAACGATTTTTTCATCAGGGGAGAGTTGGGCTCATGCGTTTTGCACGGGAGATTCTCGACGCCATCTTCAAGCAGGCAGCGGCCGAGTACCCGTCGGAGTGCTGCGGCATCGTGACCGGCACGAACGAACACCAGCGCCTCCATGCTCTCACAAACATCCAGGACAAACTGTACGCCGATGACCCGGAGACGCACCCACGCACCAGCCGAAATGCCTACGCCGTGGACCGGAACGAGCTGGAGCGGGTCCTTGCCGATGCCGCTGGCAAGGGCGAGTCGGTCCTCGCCTTCTACCACTCCCACATCGACTGCGGCGCCTACTTCTCCCCTCTGGACAAGGAAGTCCAGACCGTTTTCGGCGAGCCGGAGTATCCTCGCGCCGTGCAGGTGGTGGTGGCCGTGAAGGAAAAACAAATTTACGAAATCAAAGGGTACTTATGGGACGGGAAAAAGCAGGATTTCATACAGGTGGAGGTGAGATAAAAGCAACGAAGGCGACCTCTTTTTCTATTCCGCGACTCATTCCATCGCTCCTGCCCTCGCTTATTTCAAACGTCCCCTTCAAGCTTCACTCTTCTCTCGCTCCTGAACCCCCGGTCTGCCGTCAAGCCGCCTTGAGCACGATTTTCCCGCGCGCCTGTTCCGTCTCGCTCTCGGCGAGCGCCTCCCTGGCATTTTCGAGGGCGTAGACCTTCCCGATGGCAACGCGGATTTTACCCTCCTCAATTCGCGCCTTCATCCATGCCATGTCCTCCGCGGTGGGGCCGCCGGAAACCATCCTGGCCTGCTTGCCTCCTTCGGCCAGGTGGCCGCTGATCTGGAGGGTGCTGACGTAAACGCCCTTCGGGGTAAGGACGTTCTTGCATTCATCAAAGTGATGCTTGGCGACCGCGTCGAAGATAATGTCATACTTTTCATTCCCCTTGGTGAAGTTTTCCTTCGTGTAGTCAATCACCTTGTCCGCTCCCAGGCCCTTCACGAAATCGGCATTGGCGCCTTTGCAGACCGCGGTCACTCCGGCGCCGAAGACCTTGGCGACCTGGACCGCGAAATGGCCCACTCCGCCGGCGGCGCCGACCAGGAGCACCTGCATGCCTGTCTTGATCTCACCGGCGTCCCTGAGGGCCCGGAGCGCCGTGAGGGCCGCGATCGGGAGCGTTGCAGCCTCTTCGAAGGAAATGTTCTTCGGCTTGGGAAAGACCGCTTGCTCGGGCGCGGCGACGTACTCGGCAAAGGACCCCAGCCTGCCCATCTTGGGAACACCGACGACCTCATCCCCCTTCTTGAAGAGCTTCACCGCGATGCCCGTTTCAATCACCTCGCCGCTGCACTCCCTGCCGAGCGCGATGGGAAAGACCTCTCCCAGCATGCCGCGAAACATGCCCTGGCGCATTTTCCAGTCTATGGGATTGACGCTCGCAGCCCGGACCCTGATCAGCACCTCGTCGGGTCCCGGCGCCGGCCGCGGCATCTCTTTCACCTCTACCACATCATTCCCCCCGTATTTATTGATAACAACCGCCTTCATGAGTCTCTTCCTTTCTCGCGCCCGCGCCCGTACGACACGGTCGCAAAGCCCCCGGAATACTTTTGTTGAAAGTGTCCGCACGCGATGACTTTTTATCTTTCTTCTCGTGCCGAATGTTCCGCATACTTAATTGTAGCACCACTTAAGGTCAGGAAAATGACGAAGCAACAAAAATAAGGCATTCCCCTCAAAATAGTACAACCTTGTTTTCTCTTATGATATAATATCATAAAGGTGCATTTCACGACGCTAACTCAAAGGAGGCCGTATGGCAGAGAGCAAGAAGGAGCAGTCGGATTCGTGGGTAGTGTACGAAAAAACAGGGAAAGGCGCCGAAGAAATTCAGGGCAGGAAATACGGCCTTTTGCCAAAACCCCGCTCCATCCTCATTGGCATTGACGGCAAATTAACCAAGGGCGCCATTCTCAGCGAGTTCGCCGCCATGGAAGGGGCGGCGGCGGCGCTGGACGACTTGGAGCGCCAGGGTTTCATCGCGAAAAGGACCGATGTCTACCCGCCCGGCGTGCTGTCGCCTGAAGAGGAGCAGCGCCGCTTCCCGTTGGCGAAGGCGTTCATGGTCAATAGCACGTTATACGCCCTGGGGCCCATGGCTTCCGGGTTTGTAGAGCTCCTGGAGAAATGTAACACCCTGGCGGAACTTCAGAGCCATATGGAAGAATACTTAAAAGGCATAACGACCGGCAGCGGACATGAATCCGCCGAAAAATACGCGAAAGAGCTGGCAAAGCTATTTCCCCCTAAAATAGGCTGAAACTACGCGAACGGCGTTCCTTCCCGCCGTTCGCCCGCCTGTTTGCAGACCTGCATCGCTTCATTTAAAAACCGCAATCCTTCGGGGTGATTTCAATCGAAGCCACGTGCACTCGATTTTTGTCATTGTACACATACCGCATGCTGATGCCTTTTTTTATAAAACTGTCACGGGTCTCCGGCGTAGAGCAGACGGCGTTCGTCAACATCGGACGCGCCGACTTGACGAGCTCCGCTGATGATAGATCGGCTGCGTTGTAGTTCACAAGGCGATAGTTGTAGATGATAACGCCGTCCAGACCCGCGGTACTGATCCACTCCGTCTCTTTATCAACCATCATTGGGAGGTTCTTATTCAGTTCGCTGGCTATTTCACTCAGATACTTCCCCGAAGTTACGTCCTGCGCTCTTCCGTTGCTTACGGCGACGCTGAATAGCATCACTGCGATTACGGCAATAAAAATCCCCCTCTTGTTATTCATGGTATTTCCTCCCTTAAATAGAGCTTGAGCAAACCTGCCAAGTGGTTGACCTGAATAATCATACCATACCGTTCATTCCCGGATATGTCAAGGAACCGCCGGCATACTATACGAAAGCGACGAAATCGGTGACAAAATGGGCGATAAGGGCGGGGACCACGGAACCCGTTCTCACCATCACGTACATGGGCAGGACCGCCCACAGCGTCGCCGTAATGATGATGTTCAATCCGCCCGACCAGTGGCTCAGACCGAACAAGATCGAGGAAACCGCAATCATCACCCCGGGGTTTTTTATCATATCCTTCAAGACCGAATAAAAATAGCCCCTGAAAATCAGTTCCTCCGTTACGCTTACCAGCGCGATGCCCGCGGTCAGATCGAAGATTTTGACATAGGGATTCGTTATCGTCGGGAAGGTTGCGGGCCTGAAGATCGGCGAGAGGTTTTTTAACAAGCCCGCCCCCCACTGGTCGATCGCGACGCCGACAACCGACAACAGGACCGACCAGATGATGCCTTGCTTCAGACCGATCTTCACCAGTCCGAATTCTTGCGGCGTTGCTATGTTCTTTTTTATGACATGGAGAATTACGGCGATGGCCGCAATCCTGACCGCGTAATCGACAGACAGCCATTCAAGATAATTATGAACAGGCATGAACAGGAAATCATTCACATAGAAAAGCGACACGAGGACCGCCAGGTAAATCCGCTTGGTTTTTGGCTTTCGTTCTTCCATGTGAAATTCCTCGCCCGCATTCCCGTCGGCACGACTGGATTTATTTTTTGCCCTCCATGATCTTCTTATAGCATGCGGCCCCGCGGACAGCATCGAGGTCCGCGTCGTTCTTTATATGCGCCCAATTATTGTATCCTTTATCAACAGCCCGCTCGAGCCATACGCAGGCTTCATCAATATTTTTTTTCACTGAATAGAGGCACGCCATGTTGTAATATGCCGAAGCATTTCCGGGATTCAGCTCCATGGCCTTGCGGTAATCGGCAATGGCCTGATCGAACTGCCCTTTGGCTTGATAAGCGGCCCCGCGGTTGGCGTAGGTCCCGACGTGTTTCGGGTTCAGCTCTACGGCCTTGTTGAAATCGGCAATGGCCTGGTCAAGCCGGCCCTTGGCCATATACGCGGCGCCGCGGTTGCTGTATACTTCGCCGTCTTTCGGATTCAGCTCGATGGCTTTGCTGAAGTCGGCAATGGCTTGATCAGGCCGCCCTTTCAGCAGGTAGGTGTTCCCGCGGTTCGTGTATGCTTGGTCATATTCCGGATTGATCTCAAGTGCCTTGCCGAAGTCGGCAACAGCCTGGTCAAAGTTTCCCTGGGACTGTCGGGCGATCCCGCGGTAAAAGTATGCCTGATACAATTTCGGATAGAGCTTAATGGCCTTGGTGTAATCCGCGATGGCCTGATCAAACTGGCCCTTGGCCTGCTCGGCGGCCCCGCGGTTGAAATACGCGTGTTCATATTTCGGATTGAGCTTGATCGCTCTATTGAAATCGGCAATGGCCCGGTCGGGCTGGCCTTCCAACAGGTAGGCGTTCCCCCGGTCGTTATATGCCTTGTCATACGCCGGGTTAAGCTCGATGGCCTTGCTGTAATCCAGAATGGCCAGATCGAGCTTGGCCTGCGCCTCATAGGCAAGCCCGCGGGACAAGTAAGCAGCCGCCACATTGCTTACCTTTATTTCGCCGTTGATTTGTTTCGTGCATTCTTGAATGGCCTGATCGATTTTCCCTTGTCTTACATACTCAGCGCACCTATCGGTCTCGGCAAGACTGTTTGACGATACGGACAGAGCTGCAATCGCCACTACCAGTGAAGCAATCAAACATTGTTTCATTCTTCCTCCTCTGCTAATAAATAGAATCCAGGGACCGGAACTCGTCAGTGACAATTCGGCCGAAGGGCGCATTGACACCATGACGGCTACCGGCCATGCTCATCGCCGTTTATTCATACCAGCCAGTCATCATAGCACAGAAACGTCCCAATGAAAAGAGCTGGCAACATCCTTTTCCCTGGAAAAATGTCTCTCTGCCATGCGCGCCATCCTTGACCAAAGGGCGGTCTTACGCTATATTGTTGACAATATACGCCGGGGATTTTTTGATACTACGAGGTCGTTGAGGTGACATCATGAAAAAACTGAGTAGCGTGATCGAAGCGCAGCAGTTCGATTCGGACACGCTGAAGACGATCTTCAGCATCGCGCAGGACATGGAACGGGCGCCGGACCAGCGCCTGCTTCAGGGGAAGCTCATGGCGTCCCTGTTTTATGAGCCGAGCACCAGGACCCGGCTGAGCTTCGAGTCGGCGATGAAACGCCTGGGCGGGGATGTCGTCAGCACGGAAAACGCACAGCAATTCTCATCAAAAGCAAAAGGAGAAAGCCTCGAAGATTCCATTCGCGTCATCAGCGCCTATTGCCACGTGATCGTCCTTCGCTATCACAAGGAAGGCGGCGCAGAACGCGCCCGGCAGTTTTCGCGCGTGCCCGTCATCAACGCCGGAGACGGCAGAGGCCAGCACCCGACGCAGGCCCTCCTCGATCTCTACACGATCAGAAAAGCGTTCGGGGCCGTGAGCGGGCTGACCGTGGCCATGGTGGGAGACCTGGCAAACGGCCGCACGGTCCGGTCGCTCTCGTATTTTCTTGCCAAGCATTTTCCGGACAATCGTATCATTTTCGTTTCCCCGGCCCAGACGAAGATGGGAGACGACATCAAGACCTACCTGACCGAACACAAGGTCGAGTGGAGCGAGACAGACGATCTGCGCGCGACTGCGCCCGTGGCCGATGTGATCTACCAGACGCGGGTGCAGAAGGAACGGTTCCAGGAAGAGCAGAGCGCGTATGAAAAAGTGATGAAGGAAAGCGAGCGGTTTGCCATCACCGGGGAGACCCTCGGGCTCATGAAGAAAACAGCGATCATCATGCATCCGCTGCCGCGCATTACGGAGATTAGTTTTGCCGTGGACCAGGACCCCCGAGCCAAATATTTCGAGCAGGCGGAGAATGGGTTGTATGTGCGCATGGCGCTGCTCAAGATGATCCTTGCCGGATATTAAAAGAGAGGCAATTCAGCGGCAGGGAGAATATAGTGATCCGCTTTGAAGGCGTCCACAAATGGTTCAAGAAGCTCCACGTGCTGAACGACATCAATCTCCGGGTTGAGGAGAACGAGATCGTGGTGGTGTGCGGCCCCTCGGGCTCCGGGAAATCCACTCTCATCCGGACGATCAACCAGCTCGAGCCCATCGACCGGGGAAAACTCATCGTAGACGGCAGGGACGTAACGGACCGGAAGGTCGACATGAACGCCCTGCGCGCCGAGATCGGGTTCGTTTTCCAGCAGTTCAATCTCTATCCCCATTTGACGGCCCTGAAAAACGTCACCCTTGCGCCCGTGAAGGTGAGAAAGATTGCGGTCAGAGAGGCCGAGGCCATGGCCATGGCCCTCCTCGAACGGGTGGGGCTCGCGGACAAGCGAGACGCCCATCCGGCCCAACTCTCCGGCGGCCAGCAGCAGCGCGTCGCCATCGCCCGCGCCCTCGCCATGAAGCCCCGCATCATGCTCTTTGACGAACCCACCTCCGCCCTCGATCCCGAGATGATCGGCGAGGTCCTTGCCGTGATCAAAGACCTGGCCCATACCGGCATGACCATGGTCGTGGTGACCCACGAGATGGGCTTTGCCCGGGAGGTCTGCGACCGCGTGGTCTTTATGGACGAGGGCGTGATCCTTGAGGAAGCGAAGCCTGATATTTTTTTCAGAAAACCGAAGCACGAGCGCGCGCAACAGTTCCTGAAACAGGTGCTCTCGCCGCTGCATTGCACGTAAAAGGGACGTCCGGGGCAAACACTGAATAAGGAGGCTTACTATGAGAAAAATATTTTGGTGTCTGGTGATCGCGGGTATTACGCTCCTTGGTATGGCGGCAACTGTTTTCGCCGCCGATACGCTTGAGGCCGTCAAGAAAAAGGGCGTACTGGTGGTCGGGGTCAAGGATTCCTCTCCGCCCTTCGGTTACGTGGACGAGAAGACACGGGCGATCGTCGGCTATGACGTGGATTTCGCCGCGGCCATCGCGAAAAAACTCGGGGTCAAGCTCGAACTGAAGCCGGTCACCTCGGCAAGCCGCATGCCGCAGCTCCAGGAGGGGAACATCGACATCATCGCCGCGACGATGACGAAGACGCCCGAACGGGCCAAGCAGATAGACTTCAGCCACACCTATTTCCTCACGGGCCAGAAATTTCTCGTCCGGAAAGGCACGGTCAAGGGCCTCGCTGACCTGAACGGCAAGAAGCTCGGCACGAGCAAGGGCTCTACGTCGGAGCAGAACGCCGTTAAGGCGCTCCCGAATGCCACGGTCCTCTCCTTCGACGATTATCCCCAGGCTTTCCTCGCGTTGCAGCAGGGCAAGGTCGCTGCCGTGACCACCGACGAATCGATCCTTGCGGGCATGCTCGCCAAGGCCCCGAACAAGGGCGAGTTCGAGATTCCCGACATCAAGATTTCCGACGAGCCCTATGGACTCGGGGTGAAGAAGGGCGAAACGAAGTTCCTCGCCGTGATCAACGCAACACTCCTCGAAATGGAAAAGAGCGGCGAAGCAAAGAAGATCTTCGATAAATGGTTCGGCCCGTCCAGCCCTACGCCGATGGCGCGGACCTTCAGGATCGAAGCGGAGAAATAGTCCTCAAAGCAGGGCACTATGCTGAACTACCATTTCGACTGGACAATCGTCACCTCCGGGAAGTATTTCGATTGGCTCGTCTCGGGGGTGAAGATCACCATACAGCTTTCGGCGATCTCGGTTGTCCTTGCTTTTCTGCTCGGGCTCCTCATCGCGGTGATGCGGATGAGCCGGGTCGCGCCCGTGAGGTGGTTCGCCCTGGGCTACCTTGAGTTCTTCCGCAACACGCCGCTATTGGTCCAGATCTTCTTCTGGTACTTCGGCTCCTATAAGGTGCTGCCGAAGGCGGTGAACGACTGGCTTGCTGCCGCCAACTTCGAGTTCGCCGCGGCGGTCATCGCGCTCACGATCTACACCTCGGCCTTCATCGCCGAAGACATACGGTCCGGCGTCCTCGCCATCCCGCGGGAGCAGATGGAGGCCGCGCGGAGTTCCGGCTTTTCCTATCTCCGCTCCATGCAGTACATCATCCTGCCCCAGGCAGTCAGGATCTCGGTGCCCCCTCTCGTGAACCAGTTCCTCAACCTCACCAAAAACTCGTCGCTGGCAATGACGATCGGGGTGGCCGAACTCACCTACCAGGCGAGGCAGGTCGAGAGCTATACTTTCAAGGGCTTCGAAGCTTTTACGGCGGCCACGGTCGTGTATGTGGCGATGTCGTTCGTCATCACCGCCCTGGTGAATCTCTACAGCAAAAAAGTACTCCAGCAGCACGGATAGGGAGCAGGGACATGGGACTGGATTTTACGGTCGTCAAAGACAACTTCACCTACTTCATGATCGGCCGCTATCCCGACGGCCCGCTCGGCGGCCTCGGCCTGACGATCTACCTTGCCGTGGCCTCCTGTTTTCTTTCTTTCTGGGGAGGCCTGTTTCTCGGCCTTCTGAACGTCGCGAAAAACCCCATCCTCCGCACTGCGTCCCTTGGCGTGGTGAACGTGGTCCGCGGCATGCCGCTGCTTATGGTAATTTTCTGGATGTATTTCCTCGTGCCGGCCCTTCTGGGAAGGCCGGTGCCCGAGAACCGCACGGTCATCGCCGCCTTGTCGCTGTTTACGTCGGCCTACATGTCGCAGATCGTGCGGGCGGGGATCGAGAGCGTGCCCCGGGGGCAGACCGAGGCGGCGGCGTCCTCCGGCCTGAACCATTTTCAGGTCATGATCTACGTCGTCCTCCCCCAGGGGCTGCGGAACATGATCCCTTCCTTCGTGAACCAGTTCGTTTCGCTCATCAAGGACACCTCGCTTGCCTTCATCGTCGGCGTGTCGGAGCTTACTCATGTCGGTACACAGATCAACAACCGGAGCTTTGTCTTTCCCACCGAGATATTCCTGTTCATCGCGGTCCTGTATTTTGTTTTGTGTTATATATTCACCGCTTTTTCCCGCTGGCTGGAAAAGCGCCTCTCCTGGCGCAAAGCCATCTGACGGCCCGGGAATATATGAATAGAGAGAGTATGGAACGAAGGCGTGGGGGGAAAAGACCTTACTGGTAGGGATAAAAGATATAGAACAGCAACGCTAATGCGGCGAACATCCACATACCGGCGGGCACTTCCTTGTATCTGCCGGCCATTATTTTGAGCGCCGGCCAGGAAAGCAGCCCCGCGGTAATGCCGACGCCGATGTTGTAGGTGAAGACCATCAGCACGATGGTGAGAAAGGCCGGGATGAGTTCGGTATAGTCGTCGAACTTGATTTTCGTGATCGGGCTGATCATGAAGATGCCGATCACGACGAGCGCCGCGCCGTAGGCGTGGGGCGGCACCGCGGTCAGGACCGGCGCAAAGAACAGCGCGAGCAGGAAAAGGCAGGCGACGACCAGGGCGGTGAAGCCCGTGCGGCCTCCTTCTTCGATCCCGGCCGCGGACTCGATGTAGGCGCCCGTTGTCGTGGTGCCGAGGACCGGGGCGATCAGGTTCGAGACCGCGTCCGCGAGCATCGGCTTTTCTATCTCCGGCAGGTTGCCTTTTTTGTCCAGCAGGCCGCCGCGCGCCGACAAGCCGATCAGCGTCCCGACGGTGTCCACAAAGGCCATCACGAAAATGATCAGGACCACCGGCAGGTTCTTCAAACTCAGGGCGTCCGCGATGTTCAATTGCATGACAAGCGACCCGAGGCCGGGAGGCAGGCCCATCCATGACTTCGGCCACGGCGTCAGCCCGCAGAGAAACGAGACGACCGTTGTTACGAGAATCCCGATGATGATGGCGCCGCGCACCCGTTTTATCATGAGCCAGACGATAACAAAAAAGCCGAGCACGGCGAGCAAGACCGTGGGCCGCGAAAGATTGCCGAGGCTGACCGGCGCGCCAAGGACGCCGAGCGACACGATCCCCGTTGCGCTTAAGCCGACAAAGGTGAGAAACAGGCCGATCCCGACGCCAAAACTGTATTTAAGCGACTGCGGCAGCGTGTTTGCCATCCATCCGCGCACCCTGCACAGCGTCAGCGCGGTAAACAGGACCCCGGCGATAAAGATCGCGCCGAGCGCGGTCTGCCAGGGACAGCCGAACGCTTTCACCACGGTGAACGCGATAAATGCGTTCTCGCCCATGTACGGCGCTATGGCGAAGGGCCGCTTCGCGTAGAACCCCATGATCAGCGTTCCGAGGGCAGCCGAGAGGATCGTGGCGGTCATGGACGGGCCTTTGGGGATGCCGGCCGCCTCAAGGACCGCCGGGTTCACCACGATAATGTAGGCCATGGTGAGAAAGGTCGTGATCCCTGCCAGCGTCTCCTGCCGGTAGCTGGTATTGTACCTGGTGAACTGGAAGTAATTTTTCATGCCGCCGTCTCCCGTATCCGGCCTCCGTTTTTCCGAATCAGAAGATAATACAACGGGGCGTAAAATGCAAGGCCATTTGCAGAAAGAACTATTGCAATGCAAGCTTCGGATTTTTGAAAAGTGGTTTCCTCTGTCATTCTCGCTTGTGCTATAATAATTCTAATCGTAAAACCTAATCCGTGAATTCGGCGAGAGGAACAGGGAGGGGGAGACATGGCCGAGCCATTAAGAATTCCGCCCGAAGAGGTAAGGGAAAAAGTCTTGTCCGGCGAGGCGATCTTTGTCTGCGCTTATGAGGACGAGGAGAAGTTCAGAAAAATGCATCTCGAAGGCGCTGTCTCATTTAACGAGTTTAAGGCCAAGGCAGACTCGTTAGCGAAGAAACAGGAGCTCATCTTCTATTGCGCCTGACCCCAGGAGGCGAGTGCCGCCCGGCGGGCGGCAGAATATATCGAAAAAGGGTTTACGAACGTCAAAGTTCTCGGCGGCGGCGTCGATGGTTGGAAGCGGGCCGGATATCCTCTCGTGGAACCCGGCAGATAAAGGCAGGCAACGAGCTCCACGCATGGCGCGCAGGGAGGGGGAAATTATTCCTTTTTTCGTTCTCTAAGAAAATGAGCACAACCCGCAAGGCCATGGAAAAGTAAATTCCACGGCCTTTTTATTGTAACTACTCAGGTCTGCTGAGGTAGCTGACCTGAGTAATCACTTTTTATTTTATTATGACTGATATGATGATCAAAAAAGAAAACAGGACCGGCGTGATCATAGCGCTCCTCGCGGTGTACCTCTCGTGGGGCTCCACGTACCTGGCGATACGAATAGCGCTCGACGAGCTGCCGCCGTTCTTCATGATGGGCATCCGTTTCTTTCTGGTCGGCGTCGGGCTTTATTGTTACCTCCTCCTGCGGGGCTCTTCTGCGCCCACGTTGAAACAATGGGCAAACGCCACGGCCATCGGCGTCCTTTTGTTCCTCGGCGGAAGCGCGGGCGTGGCCTACGCCGAACAGTGGGTGGCCACGGGCCTGGCCGCTCTCGTGATCGCAACGACGCCGCTCTGGACCGTGCTCTTCGCCGGCATCTGGGGACACAGGCCCTCGCGTCTGGAATGGACAGGGTTGGTCCTGGGTTTCGCGGGCATACTGCTCTTGAACAGCGGCGGCGATTTGCGTGCGCACCCCGCGGGCGCTGCGGCGCTGCTTCTTGCCGCGGCGTCCTGGGCGCTCGGCTCCGCCTGGAGCCTGCATCTGTCCCTTCCCGCGGGGATGATGTCGGGCGCAACGCAGATGATCTGCGGCGGGGCCGTCGTGCTCCTTGTAAGCTTCGTGATCGGCGAGCGGATAGCAACGGTCCCTACCTGGCATTCGCTGGGAGCGGTACTGTACCTTGCCTTGTTCGGCTCGCTCGTGGGGTTTACCGCCTTCATCTATCTGCTCAAGCGGGTGCGTCCGGCGCTCGCCACGAGCTATGCGTATGTCAATCCCGTTATCGCCGTGGCGCTCGGCGTGTGGCTCGCGGGAGAAAAGATCACCCCGACGGGAATAACGGCGATGCTGGTGATCATTGCCGGTGTTATCCTGATGGCGCTGGGCCAGAGACGGACGTAAGATTGATCTGTAACCGAATCATGACCTGATGTATAATAAACCTCGACTTGAAGCTAAGGAAAGTTCTTCCTCGTGCTGCTGACCGGCACGGCATCGGTAAAATCCGTAGACGGAAATATCCTTTATTCGTAAAACAGCAATCCCTATCTGGTTTTGGCCAGTTGTGTAATATCCTTGTTTTCTATTATCTGCTTTGAATAGCCTTCCGCGGTCACCCGGATCATTACAAGGCCCACGTCCTCCAGCGTGCAAACATACCGTGGGAAAAGGACCTTCCAAAGCGGGTACAGCAGCCCGACTATTTTGGAAATGCTGTGTGCGTTCTTCAGGCCCTTGATGGGTTTTATAAATCCCGGTCTGAACAAATATACTGCTTTGAACGGCAGCTTCATCAGATGATTTTCCGTTTTCCCCTTCACGCGCGCCCACATGATGCGACCTGATTCGGTACTGTCGGTGCCCGAGCCCGACACATGGCAAAAGGTCATGCCGGGATTGAGTTTGGACAATGCCTTTGCCGCCTGCATCGTAAGGTTATACGTAAGCCGGCTATAGTCCCGCTCGCTCATGCCCACGGAAGAGACCCCGAGGCAGAAGTAACACGCATTATATCCCCCGAGGCGCGCTTCGATCTTCGAGTAGTTGAAGAAATCGTTATGCAGCAGCTCCTTCAGCTTGGGATGCGCCACGTTGCACGGCTTCCTGCCTATGACTAAGACCGATTCTACGTTTGGATGTTTCAGCGCTTCGTGGAGAACGCCCTCGCCGACCATGCCGGTGGCGCCGAATATCACGGCCTTGATTTTCATTGGTCAGCTTACCTCGTTTCGATAAGGATGAGTCTCACACACCCGAAGCGATCGGCGCGGAAAGCTTTGTTAGTGCTGCTCTTTGTACAGTTTGTTGAAATAATTCTTCATATCACTGATAGACTTGAATTTCGGATGCGGGCCGTCGAAGATTTGTTCCAAACTATATTGCGCGGCACCAACCAAGTTGAGGGAAGCTGCGTCCAGCGAATTTATGAGGTTTGGTATAGACGGTTTATATTTATATTTGCCAAACCATTGGACTGTGTCCGCCCATTGAACGGAAGACACACCATATTTAAAGTAATTATCGTTAAGTATTTTTAATGCCTGCACGTCTCCTCGTTTTGCTAAGAAGTTCAGGCAAAAATACATCGTTTTAGATTTTTCACCTGAAATGAACTTCTTAAAAATAGAGTGGAGTTTGTCGTCACCTATATAGAACAAAACCTGTGCTACAACTTCCTGCTGGTATGCGTCTATCGGTTTTTCAAATGTAGGAATAAGCTCGTCTATATTTTTCCGCCTAATCAGCTCATCACGAATCTTATACTGCATATCTTCTATTCCATATTTTTCATATTG
>JBGOTO010000004.1:0-43251 GCA_041476485.1 Nitrospirota bacterium | reverse complement strand
GAAGCGGTGTTACCCGCCCGCGAGCAGATCCAGCGCGAGAACTACCGGCGGGGGGACCGCGTCAGGGCCTACGTGCTCGAAGTGCGGGACACCTCCAAAGGCCCGCAGGTCGTGCTCTCACGGGCCCATCCGGATTTCGTCGCCAGGCTGTTCGAGATGGAAGTGCCGGAGATCTACGAAAACATCGTGGAGATCAAGGGCGTGGTCCGCGAGGCGGGCGACCGGACCAAGATCGCCGTCTCCTCCAAGGAATCCCAGGTCGATCCCGTCGGCGCCTGCGTGGGCATGAAGGGTTCGCGCGTGCAGGCGGTGGTCCGCGAGCTGCGCGGGGAGAAAATCGACATTATCCCCTGGTCCGAGGACCCTCGCATCTTTATCGCCAAGGCATTGAGTCCCGCGGTGGTCGAGAAAGTGGGGGTGACCGAGGAAGACCGCGCGGCGCTGGCCGTGGTCGCCGATTCACAGCTTTCGCTCGCCATCGGTAAAAAGGGACAGAACGTGAGGCTCGCGGCCAAGCTCACCGGCTGGAAAATAGACATCCTGAGCGAATCCGAATACGACCAGGAACGCCAGAAGGAGCGCGAGCAGGAGATCGAAGCGGCGATCGTTGAAGAGACACGCAAGATGGCCGAGGAAACCCAGGCGGCGGAAAGCATGGAGGCCCAGGCCGCCGAAACCGCGCCAATCCAAGCCTCTGAATCCGCACCGGTAGAATCGGCCACGGGACCGGACCTGACCAGCATCGACGGAGTGGGGGAGAAGACCGCCGAGCAGCTCAAGCTGGCGGGCTACGATACGGTGGAAAAGATCGCGGCCATGTCCGATGAAGAGATCCTCGCGGTGCCCGGCATCGGGGAAAAGTCCGCGCAAAAGATACTGGTGTCCGCTCGCGCGCTGGCCGGGAAGTAGGCGGACCCGCGAGGGTCATACTATGAAGCGACAGCCCGAGAGGACCTGCATCGGTTGCAGGAGCGTATTTAAAAAAAATGAAGTGATCAGGGTCGTCGCGGGCCCGGCCTCTCTCGTCATCGACTATCGGGAAAAGCTTCCGGGCCGCGCCGCCTATGTCTGTCCCACACGGTCATGCATACAGAAGGCTCTCCGGAAAGAAGTCATAGGAAAAGCGCTCCGCCTCAAGATCAGGGTCTCTTCCCCGGAAGAGTTTCAGAACGCGCTCGCGGCGGGCGTTGAAGAAAAAATAAAGTCCCTCATCGCCATCTCCGCGAAAGCGGACAAATTGGCGGCAGGGTATTCGGCAGTTCACGACGGATTGCTCAAGGGCCGGGTGGAGATGCTCCTGTTCGCGCGGGACTTCTCCGAAGGCACGAAGGAAAA
Organism: Nitrospirota bacterium; assembly: GCA_041476485.1. GTDB lineage: Bacteria > Nitrospirota > UBA9217 > UBA9217 > UBA9217 > JBAZLV01. The sequence continues at coordinate 41,916 of JBGOTO010000004.1, read as the reverse complement.
GGTGGGCGGCCCGGACGCCGCATCGCTTCGCCAGGCAACAATCTTTACCCGAGATGAACTCGGCAGACTGCTGGGCCGGGAATTGGTCGGCGTGATCGGGATTTTGGACAAGGGACTTGCCGATGCGCTCTGGAAAGAGACGGAAAGATTAAAAGGCTTGATAAATATCGGTGAGTAGAGTAAAATATTTCATTAATCTACGACGTTCCGGGGGAAGATGACAGGTATGACCGTAATCAGGGTTCACGAACTGGCCAAAAAAATGGGAGTGGAAAGCAAAGACCTCGTGTCCGTGCTCGAAAAAATGGGCATGAAGGGAAAAACCGCGACCAGTGGTCTCGACGACAAAGAGTCCAAATCCCTGATCGATAAATTGAAGGCAATTCGCAAGGAAAAGGAAAAGGACAAAGAGAAGATCAAGAAGGAAAAAGAAACTGCCGATCCTCTGCTTGCGAGAGAAGAACGGCTGAAAAAGGCCGCGGCGTTGATTGGTAAGTTTTCTTCAACTCTCGAAAAGCCCGGGGTAAAGCCGAAGATTGTGCCCCCGCCGCCGAAACCGTCCTTGCCCGCTCCGCCGGTCATCCCTCCTGCATCCCATATGAAGGCAGCGCAACCGGCCCCGGCGGCTGAACAGAAGGCCGTTGCCGTTGGTCAGGCGCCTCAGGCGGCGCCGGCCGAAACGGCCCGGCCCGGTCGTGTGCCGACTGGGCGCGTCCAACAGGTCCCCCAGCGTCCCGGCGGCGCGATGCGGCCCGGACGGCCGTTTGGAAGGCCGACCTTCGGCACTCCGGTACTCGAAGCTTCGCAGGTGCCGCCATCTCTGGCCCCGGCTCCCGGAAAACCCTCAAAGAAGAAACGAGGGAAGAAGACCGATTACGAGCAGAAGCAGGACCGGGAATTCCGCCAAAAGCCGTCCTTCAAGAAGCTCCCCGACCTCAAGACGCTTCCCGCTGGCAAGCGGCCGCACAAAAAGGACGAACGGCATGCCCAGCAGGCAACGGACCTTACCGAAATCACCAAGCCCCGGAAGAAGGTCGTCAAAATCCAGGAAGGGAGCACCATCAAGGAATTCGCCGAGGTCATGGGCCAGAAAGTGGGAGACGTGATCAAGAAGCTCATGGTCATGGGCGTGATGGCCACCCAGAACCAGCCCATGGACATGGATGCGGCCATACTCCTGGCCGATGAGTACGGAATAAAGGCCGAGATCGCGAGCATTGAGTCCGCCGAGGACATTCTCGAGGAAAAGGCCGATGAGAGCGAGGTCAAGGTCCTGCGGCCCCCGGTGGTCACTATCATGGGCCACGTGGACCACGGAAAAACGTCGCTGCTCGACGCGATACGCGAAACGAACGTGGTGTCCCGGGAGGCCGGCGGCATCACACAGCACATAGGCGCCTACCAGGTGAGCCTCAAGGGAAGGGACATCACCTTCCTGGACACGCCCGGTCACGCTGCGTTTACCGCCATGCGCGCGCGGGGCGCCCAGGTCACGGACATCGTGGTCCTCGTGGTGGCGGCCGACGACGGCGTCATGCCCCAGACGAGGGAAGCGGTCAACCACGCCAAGGCGGCCAACGTGCCGATCATCGTAGCCATCAACAAAATCGATAAACCCGAGGCCAAACCGGACCGGGTCAAACAGGAACTCGCGGAGTTCGAACTCACTCCTGAAGATTGGGGCGGACAGACGATTTTCTGCGAGGTATCGGCAAAAAAGAAGGTAGGTCTCGAACATCTTCTTGAAATGATCCTTATCCAGGCCGACGTGCTTGAGCTCAAGGCCAATCCCGAAAAAATGTCCCGCGGTACGGTCATCGAAGCAAAGCTTGACCGGGGACGGGGCCCGGTGGCCACCGTGCTGGTCCAGTCCGGAACGCTCAAGGTGGGAGATTTCTTCGTGACCGGCGCCCAGTTCGGCAAGGTGCGGGCGCTCATTAACGACAAGGGCGAACGCGTCGAACGCGCCGGGCCGTCCATGCCGGCGGAGGTCATCGGTTTTTCCAACGTGCCCCTTGCGGGCGACCGTTTCGTGGTGGTCGAAGAAGAGCGGAAGGCACGGCAGATAGCCGAGACCCGCCAGACCAAGCAGCGAAGCACGGATATGGCCGGCATGAAGAAGGTGACGCTCGAAGATCTCCATACCCAGATCCAGGAAGGCATGGTGAAGGAGCTCAACATCGTCATCAAGGCCGACGTGTCAGGTTCGGCCGGCGCCATCGTGGACTCCCTCGAAAAGCTTTCGACCGCCGCGGTCAAGCTGAAGGTCATACACAGCTCCGTAGGGGCCATTACCGAAACCGACGTGATGCTCGCCGCGGCATCGAATGCGATCATCATCGGATTCAGCGTCCGCGCGGAACCCAAGGCGACCGAGCTGGCGCAGCGGGAAGGCGTTGACATTCGCCTGTACAATATCATCTATAACGCCATCGACGACATCAAGGCGGCCATGGAAGGCCTGCTCGAACCCACGTTGAAGGAACGTATCCTCGGCCGCGTAGAAGTGCGTCAGACCTTTCACGTGTCCAAGGTCGGCACCATAGCCGGGGCCTATGTTATCGACGGCGTCATGACGAGACAAAACGACGGCGTCAGGGTGCTCCGTGACAACGTGCTGGTCTATGAAGGGAAACTCCATTCACTCAAGCGCTTCAAGGACGACGTTCGTGAAGTACAGACGGGATACGAATGCGGCGTCGGCGTGGAGAACTTCAACGATATCAAGGTCGGCGATATTATCGAAGCCTACGTCATCGACAAGGTGGCGGCAAAGCTGTAAAAAACGAGAGTGCGCGGCCTGCCGCGCATGAACAATGTTCATAGGCGTCTGTCATATCGAAATACATGTTCCGGAAAGCGGCTCGCTCAAGGCAAAGAGGCATTCGCTCCGCAGCTTGAAGGACAGGATACGGCACAAGTTCAATGTCTCCGTGGCCGAGGTCGAAGACAACGATCTCTGGCAGAAGGCGTCCCTTGCCGTGGCGGCCGTGAGTAACGACAAATCCCACCTGAACCAGACCCTGGATCACGTGCTGAACATGGTCCGCGGCGTGCCGGAAATAAGCCTGCTGGATTATCACATAGAAATTTTTTGAGCAGAGGACATGGAGCGGAGCGCAAAACCCTATGCGGTATGCTCCATGCGGTGCAATCACTATGTCCAAACCGACTTTTAAAAGAGCAGCGCGCGTCAGCGATCAGATGAAGCAGGAGATCGCCGATATCCTGATGCGCAGGATCAAAGACCCCAGGATCGGGTTCGTGACGATTACCGACGTGGAGGTGACGGACGACCTGAAGAACGCAAAGGTCTTCGTGAGCATTTACGGCGGCGACAAGAAGGCCACTCTCAAGGGACTCGAGAGCGCCGCTCACTTCATCAGGTCGGAGCTCGGCAAACGGATGCGGCTCAGGGTCGTGCCGGAACTCTTGTTCCGTTTCGACAGCACGGTGGAGCAGGGGGCGCATATCATGGAGCTCCTGCACGAGATCGAGCAGGAGAAAGAAAAGAAGGGGCCCGGGCATGAGTGATCTCGACGGCATCACAGCGGAACTCACGCGGTGCAAGAGCTTTTTGCTTTCCGTGCACAGGAGCCCCGATGGGGACGCCCTCGGCTCGCAGCTCGCCCTGATGCTCGCCCTGAAAAAATTGAACAAGGCCGTCACGGCGCATAACCTTGATCCCGTGCCTGAAATCTACCGGTTTCTGCCCCACGCCGGGACGATCAAGACCGGGAGGCCCGTCACGGGCAGGTATGATGCTTACGTCGTGCTCGACTCCGAGCCTCCGAGGACCGGCCTTTTTGAAAAAACGTACCCGGCGGACACGCTTATCAATATCGACCATCACGTGACCAATCCATCGGAATGGCGGCATACCTGGCTCGATCCGGCGGCCTCCGCCACCGGGGAAATGGTCTACCGCCTCATTCAACGTCTCGGTGTGCCCATCGACCGGGACATCGCTCTCTGCTTGTTCACGTCCATTTTTACGGACACCGGTTCGTTCCGCTATACCAATACGACGCCGGAGAGCATGAGAATTTCAGCGGCATTGCTCGATGCCGGGGCCGATCCCTGGCTGGTGACGGAGAATGTGTACGAGTCGTACGCCTACCAACGGGTAAAACTGCTCGGCATCGTTCTCTCCGGCATGGAACGCAGCGCGGATGGAAAGATTGCATGGATCGTGGTGACCGAAGAGCTTTACCAACAGACGGGCGCCACGTCTGAGGACACCGATAACTTCGTGAATTTCGCACGCTCCGTAAAAGGCGTGGAAGTGGCGGTCCTGTTCCGGCAGACAGCGGCGGCAGAGTATAAAATAAGCCTGCGCTCCAAAGGGCGCGTGGACCTTTCAGTACTGGCTCAGTCTCTCGGCGGCGGTGGGCATAAGAACGCTGCCGGAAGCACGCTGAACGGGACCCTCGAAGACGTAAAGAAACGGGTGCTGGGTGAAATAGAGGGCGCGATCTCCGCGTACCAGGGGAGCAGGGGCGATACGGACCATGGACGGCGTCCTTAATATCGACAAGCCGCCGCGCCTGACTTCGCACGACGTCGTCGAACGGGTGCGCCGGATACTCAGGGAAAAGCGGGTGGGACATACCGGTACGCTCGATCCGCTCGCCACCGGGGTGCTGGTTCTCTGCGTCGGCAAGGCGACGAGGATCGCGCGGTACCTTGAAGCCGGAGAAAAAGAATACCGGGCGACTATGCGTCTCGGCGTGATCACCGATACTCTCGATGCCGACGGCCGCGTTTTGGAAACGAGGTCGATCACGCCTCCCGATTGGCAAAAGATCGTCGAGGTCATGAAGAGTTTCACCGGGCCGATCATGCAGCGGCCGCCCGCCTATTCCGCCGTGAAGGTAGCGGGGGTGCCTTCGTACAAGTTGGCCAGGGAGGGGAAGGCCGCGCCGCTCGCCCCCCGCGCGGTGAATATCTATTCTCTCGAGCTCACCGGACAGGACGGCCCCTCGGTGAGCTTTACCGTGGGCTGTTCCAAGGGCGTTTACGTACGCACGCTCTCCGCGGACCTTGGCGAAGCCCTCGGCACGGGAGCGCATCTTACCGCTCTCATGAGGACCCGTTCAGGCCGTTTCAGCAAAGAACAGTCTCTCACGCTTGATGAACTCGCTGAGCTGGCAGGTTCCGGACGCCTGGAGCAGGCATTGACCTCGCTCGACGATGCGCTTGGAGAATTTCCGGCAGTCCCGGTCAGCGAAGCGGAAGCGAACGGGGTGATGCACGGGAACAAAATCTCCTGCCCTGCATCACTTGCGAACAGCGGCAAAGACCGTGTCAGGCTCCATGATACCGCAGGCAGGCTCCTGGCCATAGCGCGGGTCGATGCCGGCGTTCTCAAACCCGAGATCGTTTTTTCTTAGGGCCGGTGAATAAAATGCTTTACAACATGCTGTAAATATGATATTTTATGATGCTTTAGAAACTCTTGAGAAAGGAGGGTGCGGTTATGGATAAGGAACAGAAAACCGGTCTGATATCAACCTATCGCAGGCATGCGTCGGACACGGGCTCCCCGGAAGTACAGATAGCGATCCTGAGCGGTCGTATCAACCATCTGACGGAGCATTTGCAGGCGCACAAACATGACAACCATTCGCGGAGAGGTCTCCTGAAAATGGTCGGTCAGCGACGTCGCCATCTGGATTACCTGAAGAAAAACAATCTGGACCGTTACCGTCAGGTCATAGACCAGCTCGGTATACGTAAATAACTAAATAAAGCACCACCCTCTCCCTTATTCCCTCTCCCCTCTGAGGGCGAGGGGTTGGAGTGAGGGGGATTTTAAAAAGAAGAGTGAGGTTTCATGGTAACGACTGTAGAAACGGAAATAGGCGGCAAACGACTGATACTCGAAACAGGGTTAATGGCCAAACAGGCAAGCGGCGCCGTTGTCGTCAGGTACGGTGATACCGTCGTCCTGTCAACGGCCGTTGCCTCGAAGGTTGAACGGGCAAACGTCGATTTTCTGCCGCTTACGGTGGACTATCAGGAAAAGGCCTACGCCGCCGGGAAAATACCGGGCGGGTTTTTTAAACGCGAGGGAAGGCAGAGCGAAAAAGAAATCCTGTCTTCCCGGCTCATCGATCGTCCGATCAGGCCCTTGTTCCCGGAGGGATACTATTACGACACGCAGGTAATCGCGTCCGTGCTTTCGATCGGCGACGAGAGCTCCATGGACCTCATGGGGATGATCTCCTCGTCGGCGGCCCTCTCGATATCCGACATCCCCTTCAGCGGTCCCATCGGGGCCGTGCGGGTCGGGTTGCTCGACGGGAAACTTGTCATCAATCCCGGCCAGAAAGAGATCGAAACATCAACTCTGAACCTGGTCGTGGCGGGAACGGCCGACGCGATCATGATGGTCGAGGGCGGGGCCCGTGAGCTGACCGAAGACCAGATGCTCGAGGCGCTCGAAACCGCGCACCGCGAGATCAAAAAGATCGTGGCGCTCCAAAAGGACCTCGTTGCCAAGGTGGGCAAGCCGAAGAGGACCGTCAAGACCGTCGAGATCGACAAGGGGCTCGCGGAGCAGGTGACGGCCCTGGCCATGGACCGGCTGCGGACTTCCATCATTATTTCGGACAAGCTGGAGCGGCAGCGGACCCTGGACGCGCTGCTCGACGAAATCAAACAGAAGCTCAAGAAAGAGGATGAGCCCACGAGGAACGTCCAGATCTCCACCATCTTTTTCGGGCTCGAAAAAGACGAGGTCCGCAAGATCATCCTGGAGAAAAACATCCGCACGGACGGCAGAAAACCCGACGAGATCAGGCCGATCAGCTCGACTGTGGGCCTGCTTCCGCGGACGCACGGTTCCGCGCTCTTTACGCGCGGCGAGACCCAGGCGCTGGTCGTGGCCACGCTCGGAACGTCCGAAGACGAGCAGCGGATAGACGCTCTCGAGGGGGAATATTATAAGACCTTCATGCTCCACTATAATTTCCCTCCCTTCAGCGTGGGGGAAACCAAGCCCCTCCGGGGACCCGGCAGACGGGAAGTCGGTCATGGCGCGCTCGCGGAGCGGGCGCTCAAGGCGATGGTACCGACCAAGCAGGAATTTCCCTACACCATCCGGCTGGTCTCGGACATACTCGAGTCCAACGGGTCGTCATCGATGGCCACCGTCTGCGGCGGTACGCTGGCGCTCATGGACGCAGGGGTGCCGATTAAGGCGCCCGTTGCCGGCATCGCCATGGGGCTCATCAAGGAAGGGGACAAAGTGGTCGTCCTTTCCGATATCCTCGGCCTGGAAGACCACCTCGGCGACATGGATTTCAAAGTCACCGGCACCAGCAAGGGCATCACGGCGCTCCAGATGGACATGAAGATCGAGGGCATCACGATCGACGTCATGCGCAGGGCCCTTAAGCAGGCGAAAGAGGGCCGTTTGCACATCCTGGGGAAAATGCTCGAGACGATTGAGGCGCCGCGAAAGGAACTGAACCCCTTCGCGCCGCGGATCATCACGATGCAGATCAACCCGGACAAGATCAAGGACGTGATCGGAAGCGGCGGAAAGGTCATACGCAGCATCGTGGAACAGACCGGCGCCAAGATCGATATTGAGGACAGCGGCGTGATCAACATCGCGTCCTCGGACGAGGCCGCCGCCAACAAGGCAAAAGAGATCATCAAGGGCATCGTGCAGGATGCCGAGGTCGGCAAGCTCTATATGGGCAAGGTAAGAAAGATCATGGACTTCGGCGCATTTGTCGAGATATTCCCCGGCACCGACGGGCTCCTCCACATATCGCAGATTTCCGAGCACAGGCTGGAAAAGGTGACCGACGAACTCAAGGAAGGCGACGAAGTTCTCGTCAAAGTTCTCGAAATCGACCGCCAGGGGAAAATACGGCTGTCCCGCAAGGAAGCCATGCGGGAAAAAGAAAAGGCCAAATAACGATTACCGACGCATCATCAGGGGAAGAGGTTGAGGAAATAGGAGGCTTTATGAGATATCCTATTTCCTTTTTTATTTGTGATTACTCAGGTCAGCTGCTTCACTTTGCGCAAGGCGCGCCGGATAATGAGGGGAATTTCGAAGTCGACCACAAGCCCCGCCTTACTTGATGTCCGTGTATAGATCGCCGCGCGCTTCATTGCGCCTGCGCTCCGCAGCAGACCTGAGTAGTTACTTTTATTTTATAGCTTGAGCCGGACCAGCAATGCTCAGTTTGAATGGTTCAAATGGTTAAAGTGGAGGGGATCGTGCCGAAATACGATGTGGCCGTAATCGGAGCGGGTCTCGGCGGACTTGCCGCTGCCGCGCTTTTGTCCAGCAGGAAGAAAAAAACGCTCGTCATCGAGCGGAGCGCATCATTGAGCGACGCCTTGGGGGTCGTTGAAAAGGACGGTTTTATATTTTCCGACGGCCCGTCCCTATCCTATGGTTTCGAGCACGGCGGAGCGCTCCAGGAATTTTCAGCGGGTCTCGGCATCCGCCAGAATACAACGGTCCCCGCTCCCGGCTATCAGGTGGTGCTCCCGGACCGGCGGATAACCGTCTTTGCGGAACACAACGAGACGCTGGAGGAACTCAGGCGGGAATTTCCCCGGGAGATAAACGCCGTTGCGAAGTTCTACCGCGAACTCGGCGATGCGGCAGCGCGGTCCGCAAAAAACCGTCTTTTCGCTGCCTTTGCGAAATACCGGGCCGCCGCGGGAGTCATCCGCAAATACCGGTTCAGCCCGGAATTGACCGCTTTTTTCGACGTGCAGTCCTTTTTTTTCTTCCAAAGACCCGCGGCTGACCTTTCGTTTGCGTCGCTGATCACTTTGTGTAGTACTCCGCCGCGCCGTCTTCACGGTGGTTTCAGAAAATTCGGCGACCAGTTGTACGGCGTTGTGCTCCAGCACGGAGGTGAAGTGCGGTACAATGAGCCTTCGCCCACGCTCTCCTTCCGCGACGACGGGACCATCGTCATCAAGACCGTGCAAGGCGTTGTCGAGGCCGATGCGGTTTTTTTGAACGCGCTGCCGCAACCTCGCCGGGCCGCTCTTTGTATCGGTGTCTGGGATGACGTGGTCCCCGTCGGCATGTCCCACGACGTGCTTTTCCTTCCCGAGTATTCCCGTGTGCAGGAGTTTTTGGCACTTTCATTAAACGGGAAGGAAGATGATGCCGTCGCGCCCAAAGGGATGAGAGCGCTCACCCTGTCATTCCGCAGGCATGAGAACATTCCTGCTGACAAACAAACAATCGTCGATGAACTCGGGCGGCTGGTCCCTTTTCTGAATGACTATTTGGTTTTTTCCGAAGAGCCCAGATCCGGCGACGGACACGCGGTCGTGCCCTCGGACCTGAGTGTCAAGCCTTATCGCCAACGAGGGGGGACATCTCCGCTCTGTAGAACTTCGCAGAAGAACGTATTCGTGCTTCAGGACGCGCCGGAGGCACCGCTTCAGGTGATTTCAGCAGTGCAGCGGTTTGTAGCTAAAGTGGTTTGATCCGGACAGAAGGAATCCGGGCCGGGTGGGTGAAAGGTATGGACCGCAGAGATTCAAAAGAAAAGCCCGCTTATCCTGGAAACGCGGACACTCTCGCGCTGTAATTTACTGAACCTTTAATAGGGTGCTTCCCGCGATGCCCGTTATCGGGTCGGTTGCGACTATATAGATGGTGCCGGCAGCAACTCCCGTGGCAAGGCCGCTATCTGGATCTATAGTTGCAACCGCGGGATTTGTTGAACTCCAGGTTACTGAATTTTTAAAGTCCGGTATTGTCTCCGCCGGTATTGTCCCAGCTGGGTAAGTTCCTTGTGCCGTATACGGCCGGGTACCACCGATGCCAATAGTTGTAATTGTTGGCGGAGTCGGATTCGGAGACACCGCAATGGACAGGAGCTGATTGCTGGTCCAGGTGAGCACGGCGGTTCCAGTGATAGTGCCGCCTGAAACAACCGAGTCTGCTATTGTGATGTTGAATGTAGTGCTTGAGGTGCCGGCAGTAACTATTGTGAGAAGACCAAAGGAACCCGTTGTGGTGCTCATTGTGGCGAGAGTATTGTCCGAGGTATCCCATTTAAATGATGGTGGTGGTGATTGTGTCAGGTCTTGCGTATAGGTGCCGCCTGAAAATAATGCCATGGCAGTAAACTGGTGCACTGTCCCAACACCAACGCCCACGCACATGTACGGTTTGGATGGATGCACAATAATGGAATCGGGATCTTTGACGGTGACCGTTACGGGGGAACTAGCGATACCATTTATCGGGTCCGTTGCCGTAATGGTGGTGGTTGTTGTGCCCACAGTGGTACCCGCTGTGGCAAGACCATTTGTAGGAACCGTATTGCTGATAGTCGCAACAACCGTGGAATTTAATGAAGCCCAGGTCGCTGCCGTTGTCCAGTTTACTGTCTGGCCGTCTGAAAGCGTTGCGATGGCTGTAAACTGCTGCGTTGAGCCCCTCGCCATATACTGATTGGGCGGAGTAACCGTGATCGTCGTCATTTTCCCGCCATGCAGACAGCTTACCAATGCTATTGTAGATACTATGAGCGCCGCAGTAATTAAAATACAGCCCTTAAGAATCTTCATAATTCCTGTTTCCCCTGTTCCTCATCATAATGATTTTGAATGAAAAGACGTTTAAAAAACGGCAAGCATAAACTCGTTCCCGCTACGTGGTTGCAACTTGGAAATTACGTTAGACTTTTGCCAGCAGGCCGGCTTCTTCTTCCTGGAACTCCACGATGCCGTTCTTGAGCGTTACGAGCACCTTACGGACGTCCTTGAACCTTCCCCGGAGAATGTCCTCTGAAAGCGGATCGGCCAGATATTTCTGGACCGCGCGGCGCATGGGGCGGGCGCCGTACGTGGGTTGGAAGTTCTCCTGGATAAGCCACTCCTTCACTTCCTGCGCCACCTCAAGCTGAATGCTCCTGTCTCCAATCATCTGGGCGTTCAACTCGCTTACCAGGATGTCCACGATCTTGATAAGATGCTCGTTCGTAAGCGGGTGGAAGACGACCACTTCGTCTATTCTGTTCAAAAATTCCGGATTAAAGGACTTCTTGAGCTCGGAGATGACGTTCTCCCGCATCTTCTCGAATTGGTTCCCCGCACTCTGGCGCTGGAAGCCGAGCGTGGTGTCCTTGTCGATCATCCGGGCGCCGAGGTTGGACGTCATGATGATGACGGTATTTCGGAAATCCACTTTTCTGCCGAAACTGTCGGTCATGAACCCGTCGTCGAGCACCTGGAGCAGCATATTGAAGATATCGGGGTGGGCCTTCTCGATTTCATCGAAGAGCACGACCGAGTACGGCCGTCGCCTGACCTTTTCCGTCAACTGGCCGCCGTCGTCGTATCCTACGTATCCCGGAGGGGAGCCTACGAGCCGTGAGGAGCTGAATTTCTCCATGTACTCCGACATGTCCACGCGGATCAGCGCGTCTTCACTGTCGAACAGGAAAGTGGCAAGGGTGCGCGCGAGTTCGGTTTTACCCACGCCGGTCGGACCGAGGAATATGAACGAGCCTATGGGCTGCTTGCGCGTCTTAAGACCGACGCGCGAACGGCGGATCGCCCGCGACACCGCGTCGATGGCCACGTCCTGCCCCACGATCCTCTTGTGCAGCTCGTCCTCCATCCGGAGGAGGCGGGAGGCCTCTTTTTCCTCGAGCCGCGCAAGCGGAATGCCGGTAATATGGGAGACGATCACGGCGACTTCCTCTTCGGCGATCACGGGAGTGGTTTTTTCCTGAGTGTCTTTCCAGTCCTTGTGGATCCCGTCGTGCGCCTCCCGCAAACGGTCTTCCTCTTCCTGAATGGTTTCCACCCGGACGTAGTCCTTGATCCGGGAGAACAGGTTTTTCTCCTGTTCGAGCTTCTTGAGTTTTTTCTCAATGGACTTCATCTCGGCTGGATAGGTATGCCTGCTGAGTTTTGCCTTGGCACCCGCCTCGTCGATGACGTCGATGGCCTTGTCCGGAAGGAACCGGTCGGTGATATAGCGGTCCGACAGCCGCGACGCCGTCACAATCGCCTCGTCGGTGATCTTGACCTTGTGATGCGATTCATATCTCGGCCGCAGACCCTTGATGATATTGATGGTCTCTTCCAGGCTCGGCGGCTGCACGTAAATCGGCTGGAACCGCCGTTTGAGGGCGCCGTCCTTCTCGATGTGCTTCCTGAACTCGTCGAGGGTGGTGGCGCCGATGCACTGGATTTCGCCGCGCGCCAGCGCCGGTTTGAGCATGCTCGAAGCGTCAATCGAACCTTCGGCGGCCCCTGCTCCGACGAGGGTATGCAGTTCGTCGATGAACAGGATGATATTGTCCGCCTGGACGATCTCTTTCATGACGATCTTGAGCCGCTCCTCGAACTGGCCGCGGTATTTGGTGCCCGCGATGAGCGCCCCGAGATCGAGGGAGACGACGCGCCTGTTTAAAATATTTTCCGGCACTTCGGCATTGATGATGCGCTGGGCCAGCCCTTCGACGATCGCTGTTTTTCCGATGCCGGGCTCGCCGATGATGACGGGGTTGTTCTTGGTGCGCCGGGAGAGTATTTGCAGCACACGGTCGATTTCCTGATCGCGTCCGATGACGGGGTCCAATTTACCGGCTTTGGCCAACTGGGTGAGGTCCCTGCTGAATTCGTCGAGGGCGGGCGTGGGGCTCTTCTTTGCGGTCACCTGGCTGGCGGCGCGGCGAAGATAATTAATGACGAGCTGACGGGAGCCGAGCAGATTCACGCCGAAGCTGCGGAGGATCTTGCCGCCGATGCCTTCTTCCTCCCGGATGAGCCCGAGAAGGAGATGCTCGCTGCCGATGTAGTTGTGGCCGAGGAGCCGGGCCTCTTCAACCGCGTATTCGAGAACTTTTTTTGCGCGGGGAGTGAAGGGGATGTCTCCGAAAGTCAGGGTGTTGCCGCCCGAGGGCAGGTTTCGTTCGACCTCGACGCGGATCTGGTCGATGTCGATGCCCATTTTGCGAAGCACGGCGACCGGAATGCCGTCTTCTTCGCGGAGCGCGCCCAGGAGAACGTGTTCCGTGCCCAGGTAATCGTTCTGGAGCCGCTCAGCTTCTTCCCGGGCATAGACGATTACTTTTCTGCCGCGTTCCGTAAATTTTTCAAACATCATGATATGGTGACCGCCTTCAGCGCAGCAATCCGTTATCTGATTAAAATATACTCCAATCAGAGCGATAAAGTCAAGAGGCCTTTTGACGCACTCGTGATTCTCACTGCTTATTGTGTTGAGCGGAGTTCGAGAAATAATTTATGAAACCGCTTTCAGGCCGACAGATCGTTGGTCCCTTTTTTTGTTGACTTTATGAGCGTACCGGAGTAGTTTTTTTCATGATTCGGAAAGCCCGGCTCACCGATGTAAAAGAGATGCAAGCCCTCATCAACCAGTTTGCGGATGCCGGGCAGATGCTGCCCCGCACCCTGAACGAATTGTACGAGCACTTGCGCGATTTCCACGTCTATGAGGAGAACGGCTCGATCAGCGGAGTGTGCGCGCTTCATGTAAGCTGGGACGGACTTGCCGAGATCCGCTCGCTCGCCGTCAGGCAGGAGAGGATGAAGCGCGGCATCGGCGCCGAACTGGTGCGGCAGTGCCTTGCCGAAGCCGTCGAGCTTCGCGTGGAACGCGTGTTCGTACTGACCTACCAGGACGGGTTCTTCAGAAGGCTTGGGTTCAAGGATGCGGATAAAAAGGAATTGCCCCACAAGATATGGACCGACTGCCTGAATTGCGTCAAGTTCCCGAACTGTGACGAGTCCGCACTCATCATCACGATCACTCCTGAATAATTCCCTGTTTCCTGAATTGGCACTCGGCTTGCATTGTAGAGGAATGCCGTCGTTCAAGACATACGCTCATAACGTCGTTATCATTATAAATCAATATGTTATCTCTCTATATTCATATTCCCTATTGTGCTGGTAAGTGTCAGTACTGTGGTTTTTATTCAACACCCTACGCACCACGGAGCGCTGACGACTTCTTGTCCGCACTTGAACGTGAGGCGGAGCTTCGCAGAGAAAATCTCGGTGACAAGCCCTTCGGCACCCTATACATCGGCGGCGGCACGCCGACCGTGCTCTCGCGTGAGCAGCTCGGGCGGCTCTTCGGCATAGTTGGAAAATTTTTCCGGTTTGATGACGATGCGGAAATCACGATAGAGGCGAACCCGAACACCGTTACGGAGGGCGGCCTCTCGTTCTTGCTTGAACAGGGGGTAAACAGGCTGAGTCTCGGCGTCCAGTCATTTTCCGATACGGTGCTTCGCACTCTCGGCAGGGCCCACAGCGCCGCGCAGGCAGTGGACGCTTTCAGACTTGCACGAAGCGCGGGGTTCAAGAACATCGGCATAGACCTCATCTTCGGCATACCGGACCAGACCGGGGAAGCGTGGCGAGAAACCGTCGATGCGGCGATTGCGCTGAAACCGGACCATATATCGGCCTACGGCCTCTCAATCGATGAAGGGTCGCAGTTCATGACGCGCGCAAAAGCGTGCAAGCTTGTGTTGCCCTCTGATGAGATCGTCGCTGAAATGTATGAACATGCGGTCCGGAAACTCAGCGGCGCCGGCTATGGCCGCTATGAAATTTCTAATTTTTCCCTTCCCGGTTTCGAATGCCGGCATAACCGGAACTACTGGAAACGGGGGGAATATCTGGGGCTCGGGCCGGGGGCCTCTTCCTTTTTTGCCGGAAAGCGGCAGGATACTATCGCCGATACTTCGGAATATACGCGAAGGCTGTCGCAGGGATTGTCTGCAATCGAAGCTGAAGAAGTTGTCGGGGCAGATTCGGCTGCGAGAGAAACCATCCTGCTTGGCCTTAGGACGTCGCAGGGAGTGGACCTTCGCCGTTTCCAGAGGGTGTACGGGACGGCCCTCCTGAAGCGGCTTCAGGAAAACACCGGCGCCCTCGAAACCGCCGGGCTGCTGCTGATGACGGGCGGGCATCTCCGGCTTACCGAGCGAGGGTTCCTGCTGGCGGACGAGGCCCTGGCAAGGCTCTCGGTGTGATGCTCCGCTGTGCACGGCACGCTTACGGCGTTGTTCGCTCATGGTTGACCTGAGTAACCGAGCGGTTGCCTTAATTTTCTGTTTACACCTGCTCCGCGCCATGCTATAGTATTCCGTTCTTAATGAGGAAAGCGGAGGTCGTCGTAACAGTGCACAAATCAATTTTGGCCATCGGAGCATGGTTCGTGCTGCTCATATCGGTTTTTGCGCTTCCCTGCGCCGCGCAAGACGTGAAGGTCACGTTGATCGAAGTCCAGGGAAACAAGAGAATAGAGACGGCAACGATTCTCGCGAAGATCAAAACAAAAGAGGGTGGGGTCTTTTCCCCGTCGCAAATCAAGGAAGACATCAAGGTGTTGTACCAGCTCGGGCACTTTGAAGACGTCCAGGTCAAGACCGAAGGTTTTGAGAACGGGCTCAAGGTCATTTTCTCCGTAAAAGAAAAACCGCTTATCCGGGAGATAACCTTCGAGGGTAATGACGAGCTGACGATAGAAAAGATCAAAGAAGGCCTGACCCTGCTTCCGAGGACCGCCTTCAACCTCCAGTTGATCAACGAAAACGCCGAAAAAATCCGGCTCAAGTACCAGGACAAAGGGTTCTATGAGGCCGTTGTGGTGCCGGTGGTCACCGAACTCCGCAGCGGCGATCGGAACGTCACTTTCTATATAGAAGAGGGAAACGAGGTAACCTTAGAAGACGTCGTCATTACCGGGAGCAAGGCCATCCCGGCCAAAGAGATCAAGGATGCGCTCAAGAACCAGGAATACTGGTTCTTTTCCTTTTTCGGACGCAGCGGAACGCTCCGGACTGAAGAGCTCAAAGAAGACATGGAGTCCATCCGGAACCTCTACTATAATAAGGGCTACATTCAGGTCCAAGTGGACGAACCGGTCATCGAGCCGAAGAGCTATACTTTTCGTGAGTGTTATTTCTGGGGGCCGCGGAAAACTTTTATCAGAAAAAGCGAACTCATCCTGCGCGTTAAGATCAAAGAAGGCGACCAGTTCCGTGTCGGGTCCCTGACGACCAAAGGGAATGCGCTTCTCTCGGACGATGAGCTGGCAAAAGAAATTAAGTTGAAAAAAGGCGATATTTTCAGCAGGGAGGTGCTCCGGCAGGACGTGGGCAGGATCATGGACCGCTATGACAGCATGGCGCGGCCGTTCGCGAACGTCATACCGCAGTTCAACATAGATCCCGAAAAGAAAACGGTCGCGATTACCATGGAAATCCAGGAGGGCGGCGAGGTCCGCATCGGCAGAATCGACGTTACGGGCAACAGCAAGTCCCGGGACAAGGTGATTCGGCGTGAAATGCGGCTCGACGAGGGCGACCTCTACAGCAAGAAAGCGCTCAAGAGAAGCTATGAAAGGCTGAACAATCTTAATTTCTTCGAGACCGTGGACATCGTTCCGGAGCGCAGGCAGCAGGAAGCGATCATGGATCTGAACGTGAAGGTAAAGGAAAAAATGACCGGCACGCTCAGCGTCGGCGGCGGATACAGCTCGGTGGACAAGCTGATGGGGATCGTGGAGGTGACGCAGGGCAACCTGGGCGGCCGCGGCCAGCTTCTTAAACTCAAACTCCAGTGGGGCCAGGCCGGAACGCGCAACCTCTATGTGGTCAGCTTCAGGGAGCCCTACCTCTTCGACCAGCCGGTCTGGGGCCAGGTTGACGTCTATAAGCAGACGAGGGATTACGACGGGTACAATGCCAAATCGAACGGGTTCGGCCTCGCGGCAGGCAAAAGCTTTGGTGAATACGTTTCCACCTCGCTGCGCTACGGCTGGGACGAATCGCTGGTGACGGGTGTCACCATCACGGCGCCATTCGCGCTTACGACGCAGCTCGCCACCTATGGGGATCTTATTCGCACCAGTTCGCTTACCTGGAGCATTGCCAGGGACTCGAGAGACAATTATCTTGATCCGAGGACAGGTTCCAAGAACAGCTTCTTCGTAGAATACGCGGGCGGCGAGCTGGGCGGAGACCCGAATTTCGTCAAGACCGTCAGTGATTCAGCCTGGTATTTCCCGCTGTTCTGGGACACGGCGTTCTTGGCACGCGGACGGTTCGGCTATATCGAATCTCTCATTAGCAAACCCGTTCCTTTGACGGAGCGGTTCTACGTCGGCGGACCTTCCACGGTCCGCGGCTTCCGGTATGGGGCTGACGGACCTGTTGACTTCAACCAAAACCGCATCGGCGGCAACAAAGAAGTGATCTTTAACTTTGAATTTACGTTCCCGGTCGTGCCCGCCGCTCGCCTGAAAGGCGTACTGTTCTACGACATCGGCAGGGCCTTTTCGACGGATGAGAGCCGGGAAGACGTGAAATTTTCGGAGCTGCGTAAAACGTTCGGCTGGGGGTTCTGGTGGCTTTCGCCGATCGGGCCGCTCAAGTTTGAATGGGGGTATATTATCCACAGGAAGCCGGAAGACCAGGCGAGCCAGTTCGAGTTTTCCATCGGCGCGCTGTTTTGAACCGTCTCTTTTCCAGGGACCGGGGACAGGAACAGAGGAATTGCTTGACAACCAATCTTAAGGAGGCATTCTGATGAAAAAAATAGTGCTGGTGTGCATAATACTGATGGCGGCGTTCACCGCAAGCGCCATGGCTGCAGGGGGAAAAACGGGGTACGTCGATACCCAGGCGGTATTTGATAAAACCAAGCTGGGGAAAAAATACCAGGGCATCGTGAAAGAATATTACGAGAGCCGCAAGAAGATCCTGGACATGGACGCCGAGGAAATACAGAAGCAGCAGGAAGACTATAACAAGCAGAAACAGGCCAAGACGCTGAATGAGAAGGCGCAGAAGGCGAAAGAGGAGACCATCAGCCGCAAGATCAATGAGTTCCAAAAAAAACGCGATGAGTTCAGCGCAGAGATCGCAAAAAAGAACGAAGAATTATCCAATGAATTCAATCAAAAAATGATGGCCGTGCTCAAGGACCTGGCAAAAAGAGAGAAAGTTTCCGTGGTCCTGAACAAAACCATTAATGTTCTTTCGAAGGCAGAGGTCCCGGCTGTCCTGTACGCCGATGAGGACCTGGACCTGACCGCAAAGGTCACCGCCGAGATGGATAAGAAGGAAGACGCGCAGTAATAAGGGAAAAGCGATTATTCCCCGCGGGATGCAATCACCATGAAACTGAAAGAGCTGGCCGACAAACTCGGCGCTGAGTTGGAAGGTCCCGGAGATATCGAGATCACCGGGGCCGCAGGCCTTCTCGATGCAGGTGAGGGACAGATCACCTTCATTGACAGGGAAAAAAATCTCAAGCGTCTGGAACAATCGCGCGCATCGGCTGCTTTCGCGCCGCCGGGCACGCCAAAAACACGATTGCCGCTGCTCCGGGTGCGTAATCCCCGGCTTGCCTTTGCCCGGGCGATCGAGTTGTTTTACGTCAAACACTCTCCACCCGCCGGGATCAGCAACCAGGCGGTGATCGGCAAGAACGTTGTTATCGGTTCCGGTCCTTCCCTGCATCCTTTTGTCGTGGTTGCCGATGACGCGAGGATCGGAGACCGGGTGACCCTCTACCCCGGGGTATACCTCGGCAGCGGGTCGGTCGTGGATGACGACTCTATCGTTTACTCGAATGTAAGCATCCGGGAAAACGTCCGGATCGGCAAGCGCGCGATCATCCATGCCGGGACCGTGATCGGCAGCGACGGCTTCGGATTTGTGACCGACGGCGGGAAACATCACAAGATACCACAGGTCGGCGGCGTGATCATCGAAGACGACGTCGAGATCGGGGCCAACTGCACGATTGACCGGGCAACGCTGGGCGCCACGCTGATAAAGAAGGGCACGAAAATCGACAACATGGTCCATATTGCCCACAATGTAACGATCGGCGAGCATTGCCTGCTTGCCGGGCAAGTCGGGATCGCGGGAAGCAGCACACTCGGGAATTACGTCGTATTCGGCGGGCAGGTCGGCGTCGCTGACCACACGACTGTCGGAGACCGTGTTATGGCCGGCGGCAAGGCGGTGATAGCAAAAGATGTCGAAGCAGGACAGATTATCGCCGGGTTCAATGCCATGCCGATCCGGGACTGGCTCAAAGTGCAGGTCATTTTGCCGAAACTGTCGGAGCTCAGGAAGATGATCATGGAACAGGCCAAGCAGCTGGAAAAATTGCAGGCCAAAGAATAGCCGTAAAAAGGCTGATGGCCAATAGATATAGGGGGAGAACATATGCTTGATATCAAACAGATCATGGAACTGCTTCCTCACCGGTATCCATTTCTTCTGATTGACCGGATACTGGAATTCGAAATGGGCAAGCGGATCGTCGGGTTGAAGAACGTGACGATGAACGAGCCCTTTTTCCAGGGCCATTTTCCGGGGCATCCGATCATGCCGGGGGTATTGCTGCTCGAAGCCATGGCGCAAGCAGGCGGCGTCCTGGCCCTCAAATCAATACCCGAAGAGGACGTCAAAAAGAAAGTCCTCTACTTTATGAGCATTGACAAGGCTAAGTTCCGCAAGCCCGTAGTGCCCGGCGATCAGGTGCGGTTCGAGCTTGACGTGATAAAACAGCGTTCCACCATCATGAGTTTAAAGGCCCGGGCGCTCGTCGACGGCACGGTCGTCGCCGAAGCCGAGATGATGGCGATGATCGTCGACAAATGATCGAGGAATTACAGGAGAAAGAAGTGAGCATACATATACATCCGACGGCAATAGTCCACCCGAAGGCCAGGATCTCCGAGGGGGTCGAGATCGGCCCCTATGCGGTCATCGGCGAGCACGTAACCATAGGCACGGGCACCAGGATTGCGGCCCACGTCCTGATAGAGGGGTGGACCACGATCGGCGAGCGGAACCAGATCCATTCGTTTTCGAGCATCGGCACCCCGCCCCAGGACATCGGATACAAGAACGAAGAGACCTATCTGATCATCGGCGACGGCAACGTCATTCGGGAATGCGCCACCGTGCATCGGGCCACGACCAAGGAAGACCGGAAAACGGTTATCGGCAACAAAAATTTTCTCATGGCGTATTCCCACGTGGCCCACGACTGCAAACTCGGGGACAACATCATCATGGCGAACTCGGTCGCCCTCGGCGGACACATCGTCGTCGGCGATCACGCCATTCTCGGCGGCATCGTCGCAGTGCACCAGTTCGTGAAAATCGGCACCTATGCCATCATCGGCGGGCAGTCCGCAGTGTCCCTCGACATCCCTCCCTATGTCAGCGCCGCGGGAAACCGGGCGCAGCTCTATGGTTTGAATCTGGTGGGGCTCAAACGGAAAGGGTTCAGCGACGAGACGATCGCAGCGCTGAAAAAAGCATATAAGATCATTTTCCGTTCGGGGTTGACGCAGGATGAGGCGGTGCGAAAAGCGCTTGACGAGTTACACGATTTTGCTGAAGTCGTCACGTTGGTAGATTTCATCCGGTCGTCGAAACGGGGAATCACCCGATAGGGGAAAACAGAACGGCACGGCCGTATCTTATGAAGAAAATCGGTCTCATAGCCGGCAACGGAACATTCCCCATCGCCTTTGCGCGTGCTGCAAAGCAGAAGGGGATGCAGGTCATCGCTGTGGCGCACGAAGGAGAAACGCTGCCTGAACTCGCGCAGTGGGTGGATGACATTTTCTGGATCAAGGTCGGCCAGCTCGGTAAGCTCATTTCCATCTTCAAAGAGCAGGGCGTAAAAGACGCGCTGATGGCCGGCGGCATCAAAAAGACCCGGCTCTTCGGGGGCGGCATGCCCGACCTGCGCGCCGTGGCCTTGCTTGCAAAGATGGTCTATAAAAAAGACGACTCCATCCTTCGCGCCGTCGCCGATGAGTTGGAATCCGAGGGCATTACCATACGTGAATCAACGCTCTACCTCGACAGCATCCTGGCCTCACCGGGTGTTTTAACGAAACGAAAACCTACAAAAGACGAGCAAAAGGACATAGACTTCGGCTGGCAAATGGCGAAAGAGATCGGCAAACTTGACATCGGCCAGACCGTGCTCGTAAAAGACCAGGCCGTGCTTGCCGTAGAGGCTATCGAAGGCACTGACGAGGCGATTCGCCGCGGCGGCCTCCTCTGCGGCCAAGGCGCAGTCGTCGTAAAAGTGTGCAAACCACAGCAGGATTTGAGATTCGATCTTCCCGCTATCGGCACGCAGACAATCCAGACGATGAAACAGGTTAAGGCCGCCTGTCTTGCTATAGAAGCCGGGAAGACCATCATTATCGACCGGGAGTTTGTCGTCCGTGACGCTGACGCGGCCGGCATTTCTATCGTAGCGCTCTTGAACGGACCGGAGCGCGTATGAAAAGGGTGCGCGTAGGCGTTATCGGCGTAGGATATTTAGGACAGTTCCACGCTGAAAAATACGCGAAGCTTCCGAACGTGGAACTGGTCGGCGTGGTGGATGCAGACAAGGGGCGGGGGGAGCAGATCGCGCGGAAACTTCAGGCACGGGCGTTCACGGACGCCTCACAGCTTCTTGGTTTTGTGGACGCGGTGAGTATTGTCGTGCCCACGGCGCTGCACCATGCAGTGGCGAAACTGTTCCTCGAACAGGGGGTCCATGTCCTGCTCGAGAAACCGATGACCGTTACCCTCGACCAGGCGGACGAGCTGATCGATCTTGCGGCGCGAAAAGGGGCCGTTCTCCAGATAGGCCACATCGAACGCTTCAACCCGGCGGTCACGACCGTGAAGGCGCTGCTCAAATCTCCCCGCTATATCCAGGCCGAACGGAGCGCGCCGTTTACCGTTCGCTGTACGGACGTGAACGTAGTGCTGGACCTCATGATCCATGACCTCGATATCGTCACCGACCTGGCTGGATCGGGGCCGAAGGAACTGAGCGCCGTCGGGACCGCGGTCATCACCCGGGAGATCGATACGGCAACGGTTCGGATCGTTTTTCAGAACGGCTGCGTCGCCGACATCACTGCGAGCAGGGTCTCTGATGAAAAGAAGCGGCTTCTTAAAATTTTCGACGGCGATACCCTTTATACGTCCGATTATCAGGCGCAGAAGGCGTTCCGGTCGCGCAGGGGGGACGGCGTGGCGCCCGAGTTTGTGACCACCGAAATCCCGATGGAGCGGAAAGACACGCTCTTTGAGGAAATAACCGCCTTTGTCCGGTGCGTGGAACTGGGGGCAAGACCCCTGGTTTCGGGAATTGAGGGGAAGAGCGCCCTGGCTCTGGCGCGGCTTATATCGCTTAACATTGAAAAGGGAATAACCGGATTTGTGCCGGCATCGTAAGAGAGGAGTTCTGAAAGCATGACCGTTCCGATGGTTGATCTCAAGACCCAGTACGAAACGCTTAAAGAAGAAATCAACCGCGCCGTCCTCGGCGTGATGCAGAGCGCTCATTTTATCCTCGGTCCGCAGGGAAAGGCGCTCGAAGAAGAAGTCGCCGCGTACCACGGGGTAAAGCACGCCGTGGCCGTCGCTTCCGGGACGGACGCCCTGCACCTTGCGCTTCTGGCCGCGGGGATCAAGCGGGGGGACGAGGTGATCACCACGCCGTTCACCTTTATCGCCACGGCTGAAGCGGTTTCCTACATCGGCGCGGTGCCTGTATTTACGGACATCGATCCGGTAACGTTTAATATGGATATTTCCAAGATCGAAGCGGCAATCACCAAAAAGACCAGGGCCATCGTCCCCGTGCATCTCTATGGCCAGCCCGCGGACATGGACGGCCTCATGCAGATTGCGAAGAAGCACGACATTAAGGTAGTTGAGGACTGCGCGCAGTCGTTCGGGGCCGAGTACCGGGGAAAAAAGACCGGCACGTTCGGAGCGCTCGGCTGCTTCAGCTTTTTCCCGAGCAAGAATCTCGGAGGATACGGCGACGGCGGGATGGTGATCACCGATGACGCAAAACTGGCCGAACATCTTTTGAGTCTTCGGAACCACGGGAGCCGCGTGAGATATTATCACGATGAAATCGGGTTCAACAGCAGGCTCGACGAGATCCAGGCCGCCATCCTCCGTATCAAGCTCAAGCACATCGACGAATATAATAGCAAGCGAAGAAACAACGCCCTGGTGTATAATAAATATCTTGCTGCCTCCGGCATTCAGACGCCGAATGAACAGAACGGGACAAAACATGTTTTTCATCAATACACGATCAAGATAAAAAACAGGGACGCGGTAAAGGAAAAGCTCGATGACGGGAAAACGACATCATCCATGATTTATTACCCCGTTCCGCTTCACCTTCAAGCCGCTTATAAAGACCGGGGAATGGGTCCCGGCAGCCTGCCGAAAGCGGAGCAGGTCGCGCGGGAAGTCTTATCGCTTCCCATGTATCCTGAGCTTACGGAGGCCCAGATCAAACAGGTGGCAGAGGCGGTTACGAAGACGCTTTAGTTTATTGCGGAATGCCGAATGCGGAATGCGGATTTAGCAGAAAGAAAAATTCTGATCATGACGGGCGAGGCGTCCGGCGATCTGCACGGCGCAAACCTCGCACGAGAGATCGGGAAACAGGACCCGTCGATAGCTCTTTACGGCGTCGGCAGTCAACAGATGCGAGAGGCCGGGGTCCGGATGCTGGCGGATGCTTCGGAGATCTCCGTGGTCGGGATTACGGCGGTGCTGACGCACCTGGTCCCCATCTACCGGGTCTATGCAAGCCTCAAGCGGTTTCTGAAGCGCGAGCGCCCCGATCTCCTTGTCCTGATCGATTTCCCGGACTTCAATATCATGCTCGGGAAAGCAGCAAAAAAGCTCGGCATTCCAGTGGTATATTACATAAGCCCGCAGGTTTGGGTTTGGCGCAAGGGCAGGATCAAAACGATCGCCGGCCTGGTGAAAGCAATGCTCGTCGTGTTTCCCTTCGAGGTCCCGCTCTATGAGAAGGAGGGCGTCGATGTCCGGTTCGTCGGCCACCCGCTTACGGACGTCGTGCGATCTGATTTGACGCAGCAACAGGCGAGGAGCGTTCTCGGTCTTGATGCCGCACGGCGTACGATTTCGCTGCTGCCCGGCAGCAGAAAATCAGAGATCGTCCACCTTTTGCCGGATATGCTGAAAGCGGCAAAGGTCCTCTCCTCCCGTTTTCCGGACCTCCAGTTTGTTCTTCCCTTAGCGCCTACGCTGGAACGGGAATTTGTCCTCGCCTTTGTCGAGCAGGGCGGCGTCCCCGTGCGAATGGTTGAAGGAAGGGTGTATGATGTGCTCAGGGCCGCGGACGCGGCCATCGTGGCCTCCGGTACGGCCACGCTCGAGACCGGGCTGATGGCCGTGCCGATGGTGATCGTCTACCGCATATCGGCGCTTAACTATTTTATTCTCACCAAGCTCGTGCGCGGGGTGAAGAATGTCGGCCTGGTGAATATCGTGGCGAACAAGCGACTCGTTCCCGAGCTGGTCCAGCATGAGTCAACGCCTGAAAACATCGCGGACGCTCTGATGAACATCCTGGATGATCCGGCGCGGTATCAGCAGATGCGGAGCCAGCTTGCGGGGGTCCGCGCACAACTGGGCGAAGCCGGAGCAAGCAGCCGGGCCGCTTCTATTGTGTTGGAATTTTTGAAAGGCAGCAACCGAGTATGACAATAGAAATTTATAAACGATTGCTGACGTTTCTGAAGCCTTACAAGACCCGGCTCGGCTGGTCCATGTTTTTCATGGTCCTTACCAGCGCGCTGACGGCGGCCCAGGCCTATCTGGTGAAGCCGGTCGTTGACAAGGTATTTTTGGATGTACATAATCATATGACGCTCCTGTATCTCCTGCCTCCTGCGATCATGCTCGTTGTCGGCTTGAAAGGGGCTTTCGCGTACGCGAGAGATTACCTCCTGGGGTATATCGGCCAGCGGATCGTGAACGATATACGCGATAAGATCTATTCGCACCTGACGTCTCTTTCCTTTTCATATTACACCCGAACGCCCACCGGCGTTCTCATCTCCAGGATCATCAACGATGTGAATCTTGTCCAGGGGGCGCTGACCAGGGCGCCTTCCAGCCTCGTGCAGGGCGTATTTACGTTAGTGGCCATGAGCGGCTATATTATTTACACGGACTGGCGGCTTGCCTCCTTCTCGGTCCTGGTTTTGCCGCTGCTCGGTTTTGTGTTCTCCAAGTTCAGTAAGCGGTTCAGGCGGGTGAGCACTCAGATGCAGGAGCAGTACGGCGATCTGACCATGCACCTTCATGAGACCATTGCGGGGATGCGGATCGTCAAGGCTTTCGGCATGGAGCAGTACGAAAACAAGAGATTTGCCAGGAGAAACAGGGGGCTCTTTAATTCCCTCATGCGCGGTATCAAGACCAGCGCCATCTCGTCTCCGATGATGGAGTTCATCAATATGTCCAGCGTCGCGTTGGTTATTTTTGTGGGCGGCATATGGATTGGTCAGGGCCGGATGACGGTGGGGGCGTTCTTTTCGTTCATGACGGCCCTCTACTTGCTGTACAAGCCGATTAAAGACCTGAACAACTTGAATAACGTCGTGCAGGACGGAGTTGCCGCGGCCAAGCGAATTTACGAGGTCCTGGACACCGAGCCGGAGATCAAGGACCGAGAAGGCGCAATCACCCTATCGCGCGATTTCAAGACCATCGAGTTCAAAAACCTTTCCTTCAAGTACGAAGACGAGCTGGTACTCAAGGACATCAGCCTCACGGTCAAGACAGGCGAGACCATTGCCATCGTCGGGAAAAGCGGCGGGGGCAAGACCACTCTCGTGAACCTCGTTCCCCGATTTTACGACGTGAGCGGCGGGGCAATTCTCATCGACGGACGGGACCTTCGGGACGTGTCGATCGAGTCGCTCCGGTCCCTTATGGCTATCGTCACCCAGCAGACGATCCTGTTCAACGACACCGTCAAAGAAAACATCTCCTATGGGAATACCGCACTGCCCTTCGATGATGTTGTCCGCGCCGCGCGCTCGGCCTATGCCGATGAGTTTATTCAGGCGCTTCCCCGAAAATACGAGACCGTGATCGGCGAGTCCGGCGTCAAACTTTCGGGCGGCCAGCGTCAGCGGCTTGCCATCGCGCGGGCGCTCTTGAAGGACGCTCCCATTCTCATCCTCGATGAGGCCACGTCGTCGCTCGACACGGAGTCGGAGCGTGAGGTGCAGAAAGCCCTCGACGCGCTCATGCAGGGCAGGACGAGCTTCGTGATCGCGCATCGGCTTTCGACGATCATGAACGCGGACCGGATCATCGTGCTGAAGGACGGCAGGATCGTGGAGCAGGGCAGGCACAAGGACCTCCTCGCCGGCGGCGGGGAGTACAAAAATCTTTACGAGCAGCAGTTCCGGGACGAGCCCCAGGCAAGGACGGCATGACGTTCAGGGCAAAATTATTATCGCTCATCGGATGGGCCTTGCTCTCGATCTTGAGCAGGACGATACGGTTGGAGTTCCTCAATAAAGAGGTCCCGGACCGGTTCCGGTCTGACGGAAAAAACTTCATTTATGCGTTCTGGCACGGCAGACAGCTTTTGCTGTTTCATGCCCATCGCAATTCCGGCGTTGTCATCCCGGCGAGTGAAAGCCGTGATGGCGAGATCCAGGCGGGCATTTTAAAGCGCTTCGGGTTCGATGTGGTCCGCGGTTCGAGCAAGCGCAAAGGGGACCGCGCGCTCCTCGGGCTGGTCGACGGGCTGAGAAAAGGGAAAAGTATAG
Source organism: Nitrospirota bacterium (assembly GCA_041476485.1). Taxonomy (GTDB): domain Bacteria; phylum Nitrospirota; class UBA9217; order UBA9217; family UBA9217; genus JBAZLV01. Next base: position 15,245 of record JBGOTO010000004.1, on the reverse strand, counting down.
CCCTTGCCGTGGATGGGCCGCGCGGCCCGGTCTACGAGGTGAAACAGGGGGTGACCTATCTTGCCGGTAAATTGGATAAGCCCATCGTCCCCGTGATCACGAGCGCCAAACGCTACTGGATCCTGGATAAAATTTGGGACAAGTATCTGCTCCCTGCGCCTTTCACGCGGGGGGTCGTTCTGTATGGCGAGCCGATCCTCGTGAACGGGATCTCCGGAGAGGTGCTTGAGGCCAAGCGGAAAGAATTAGAGGCAAGGTTGAACGGATTGATGGCCCAGGCAGACGAATATTTTAAACCTCGATAACCAGTGACATCCTTATGTGAGGTGGTATTATGTACTTTATTTATAACATTTTTTTGATCCTGGGTACGGTGCTGCTCCTGCCGGTCATCCTGTTCAAGCTGGCCACTGTGCCCAAGTATCGGGGAGGCCTTACCCAGAAACTTGGTAGACTGCGAAAGGGAGTGATGCGGGTCATCCGCGGCACCCGTCCGATATGGGTCCACGCGGTTTCCGTGGGGGAGGTGATGGCTGCCCACCCCTTGGTCCGCGAGCTGAAAAAAAAATACCCGGACCGGAAGTTGATCCTCTCCACCGTCACGGTCACCGGCTATTATACGGCGCGGCGGAGGGTGCCCGAGGCGGACGCGGTCTTCTTCTTTCCTTTTGATTTTCCCTGGATCGTGCGCCGGGTCATTCACGGCATCAATCCCGTGGTCGTTCTCGTCGCCGAAACCGAGCTCTGGCCCAACTTCTTCCGGGAACTGAAAAAGGCGGGGATTCCCTCGGCCTTGATCAACGGCAGGATCTCGCTCAACTCGCACAAAAACTACGTGAAGTTCAAGAGGTTCTTCAGGCAGGTTTTCAGCAACGTGGACCTCTTTTGCATGCAATCCGAGGAGGACGCAGGCAGGATCAGGGACATCGGGGCAGACCCCGCGAAGGTGATCGTCACCGGAAACCTCAAGTTCGACCAGAAAATACCGGTGAACCAACCCGCCCCTGTCGCGATTTCGGCGGGGAAAAAGGTCATTACCGCGGGCAGCACCCACCGGGGAGAAGAGGAGGCGCTTCTGGATGTCTTTACGCAACTGAGGGCCAAGTATCCGGAACTGCTGCTCATCATCGCTCCCCGCCATCCCGAACGGTTCGACGAGGTCGAAGGGCTCGTCAACAAGGCCGGATACGAATGCCTGAGAAGGACGCAGCGCAAGGGGCCGATAAAAGACGTGCTGCTCCTCGACACGATCGGCGAACTCCGGGCCTTCTACGCGCTCTGCGACATCGCCTTTGTGGGCGGGAGCCTCGTAAAAGTGGGCGGCCATAACCTGCTCGAACCGGCCGCCATGAAAAAGCCGGTGATCTTCAGCCGCTATATGTTCAACTTTAAAGAGATCTCCGAAGCGTTGATGTCAGTAGGCGGCGGCGTGATGGTAAAGGACAAGGGAGAGCTCTATCGCCAGCTCGACCGTCTCCTGGCGGACAAAGAGCTCGCAACCCGCATGGGCGAGCGGGCTTTCCGCGTGATCGAGATGAATTCAGGCGCGGCAAAGAGGACCCTCGATGCCGTCGGCGGGTTTCTCGGTGCTCACTGAGTCCTTTATTGAAGACCTGATGTACGGACGGAGGAGATCGCTCTTCTGGGGGCCGCTTCTTTCCGCGCTCGCATTGGTTTACGGAGCGGCGATTCGCGTGCGGCAGGCGCTCTTTATGCTGCATGTCTTCAAGCGACGGGAAATCGCCTGTCCCGTCATATCCGTGGGAAATATCACGCTCGGCGGGACCGGCAAAACCCCTGCGGTCATCCAGATAGCCGGTCTCCTGCTGAAAAAGGGAAAGCGTTCCGTCGTCGTGAGCAGAGGTTACGGGAGGAAGAACGAATCGGAGACGCTGGTCGTGTCCGACGGCGGCTCGGTCCTTGTTGACCCGCAAACCGGCGGGGATGAGCCGGTCCTGATCGGATCGAAGCTTCCCGGAGTCCCCGTCGTCGTGGGTGGAAAACGATACGAAGCCGCGCTGGAAGCCCTGCACCGCTTCAAGCCGGATGTCGTGATTTTGGACGACGGGTTCCAGCACATTCAATTAAAGAGAACGCTCGACATTGTGCTCGTTGACGCGACGGACCCCTTCGGAAGCGGAAAACTGTTTCCCGCGGGAATTTTACGGGAACCGTCGGTCGCGCTCAAGCGCGCCCATGCGGTATTGATTACCAAGGCAGAACGGGCCGCGGACCTGGAACGGTTGAAAGAAATTATTCGGGCAAAAACCCCTGGCCGTATTTTTACGTCACGGCTGGTCCCGGTGGACGTTGTTGACTGTTGCAGCGGCGCTGTACGACCCTTGTCCTCTCTCCAAGGCGCCAGAGTGCTCGCCCTTTCCGGTATTGCGCGTCCGGCGTCCTTTACCCGGCTGCTTACGACGCTTGGGGCCGATATCGCCGCTGAAAGCATCTACCCGGACCACTACGAGTTCACCAAAACCGACCTTGACGAGGCGTATAAAAAAGCCGCCGATGAAAAGGCCGGCATGATCATAACCACAGAAAAGGACGCAGTACGGCTGAAGCCTCTCAAACCCGAGGGAATCCACGCTCTCCGTATTGAATTGTCGGTGGATGAGCGAGAGGAATGGGAAGCGTTCCTTTTGAGAAACGTATGAACAGAGCGGTATTTCTCGATAGAGACGGCACGATAAACGAAGAGGTGGGGTACCTCAGCGACCTTGCTCAACTGAAGTTGATTCCAGGCGTCGGCGCTGCAATCAAAAAATTGAACGAAGCAGGATTGAAAGTCGTTCTGGTTACAAACCAGTCGGGAGTTGCCAGGGGCTATTTTACCGAGTCCTTCGTACAGGAAACGCATGCTCGTCTTGAGCAGATGCTTCGGGATGAGGGCGCGCGGCTCGACGGGATCTATTATTGTCCGCATCATCCGACGGCCGGAAGTCCGCCTTATACGGTTGCCTGCGATTGCAGGAAACCCGGGACCGGATTGATCGACCGCGCAGCGCGGGACCTTGCTATCGATGTCAAGAAGTCCTATGTTGTAGGGGACAAGTGGAGTGATGTGGAACTCGGTCAGCGGGCCGGCGCTCACGCCATTCTGGTCAAAAGCGGCTTCGCATCCGACGATCCGGGTAATGTCAGGCCGCCGCACGTTGTTGCTCCGGATTTCGTCGCTCACGATCTCGCCGAAGCCGTTGCTTGGATTGTGCGCCATGCCGCTGGGGACGCTTCATGAAACCGGCAGGAAAGAAAATCCTCGTTATGCGGTACCGGTTCATCGGAGACACGATCCTCACCGTTCCCTTTCTCCGAAACTTGCGCCGGGCGGAGCCGGAGGCGTATATAGCGTGGATGGTGGCGCCGGGGTCGTCCGATGTCGTTAAGAACATCCCGTATGTTGACGAGATGATTTACTGGGACCCGGTCACGATCCATGCCGACAGTCGAGGAACGCATCGGACGCTTTCCGCGAAACTGGCATTCATCAAGGAACTTCGGCGTCACGATTTCGATAAGGTCTACGTACTCAAACGGTCACTTTCGAGCGCACTCCTTGCATGGCTCTGCGGCGCGCCGAAAAGAATAGGGTTCGACACCGAAGGCAGGGGATTCTTATTGACGAGCAGGGTCCCTTATCGTAACGACCAACACGAGGTGGAAAATTTTTTCGACGTTCTCAGGGCCGACGGGGTTGCCGTTCAGGACGACTATCTGGAGATCTGGACCAGCCAGGAAGAAGAGAAAGGCGCCGCACGAGTGCTCGCCGATGCCGGTGTTGCCGGCGCCGAAAAATTTGCGGTGATCCACCCCTTTTCCGCGGTCGTTGAGCGGGGATGGCCGCTGGAGAACTTCGCAGATCTTGCCGCAAAGTTTGTCGAGAGGGGATATCGCCCGGTCATTCTCGGTGGACAGGGGGACCGGGAGCGGTTTCAGAGCGTAGCGCATCTGTTCACGCAAAAGACCGTCAGCCTCGTGGGAAAGCTTACGATCAGAGAAACCGCCGCCCTTCTGAAAAAGGCATCCCTCTTCGTGGGGAACGACAGCGGCATCATGCATCTCGCGGCCGCGGCGGGCGCGCCCCTGGTCGCCATCTTCGGTCCCCAGTCTCCGGTCAAGTTCGGTCCCTGGAGCAAACGCGCAAAGGTCATTTACCGGGGGATGGAATGCTCCCCCTGCCGGCAGAAGTTTTTTTCAGAATGCGACCCGTCTCCGCGCATGAGGCCGGCGTGCATGGAGTCCATATCCGTAGATGAAGTTTTTCAAGAATGCATAAAGATTTTGGAAATCGCCGCAAAAAAATGACTCGGGCGCTTACTTATATGAAAGACCCGGATTCTTAATCACGACCATGGCACAAAAACTATCAGTTACGATCATTACGTCCAACGAAGAGGCGAACATCCGCCGTACGCTCGAGAGCGTAGCCTGGGCCGATGAGATCATCGTTGTCGATTCCGGCAGTACGGACAAGACTGTGCCTATCTGCCGGGAATACACCGATAAGGTCTTTCACCAGGAGTGGCTCGGGTTTGCGTCCCAGAAGAACCTTGCCATTGATAAAGCGAGCGGTGATTGGATTTTGAGCCTTGATGCGGACGAGCCGATAGAGCCGGCTCTCTCCGAGGAGATTCGATGCATTCTGTCTTCCCCACCATCGTACGACGGCTATCGGGTCCCGAGAAAGACATTTTTTCTCGGGAAACAGATCAGGCGCGGTGGATGGTATCCTGATTACAATCTGCGGCTGTTCAAGAAAGGCAGGGGACGGTTCGAGGAGCGAATTGTACACGAGGCGGCCAAAGTCGAGGGGGAAATAGGCAAAACGCAGAACGCCATCCTGCACTATGCCTATCCTGACCTTGCTTCCTATCTGGTTTCGATCAACAAATATTCATCCCTTGCCGTGGAAGTCATGAATAAAAACGGCATCAGCGCCTTCAGGACAACCTGGGTGAACATTGTTTTCCGGCCCGTGCTGACGTTCCTGTATAGATATCTCTTCAGACTCGGGTTTCTTGACGGGAAACACGGGCTGGTACTCAATCTTTTTCATGCCTGGTATGTCTTCGCTAAATATGCAAAGGCATGGGAATATAAAGTCAGGGGCAAGGGGCAGGAGAAAAAAGCCGTCTGACGTTTTGTGAGCTATGAAAATACTTTTTGTCAATAACTTCAGAGGCCGTGGCGGGGGAGAGGAATTTCTCCGTGATCTCCTGCCGGGACTGGCGGAAAAAGGAGTGAAGGTCGGTCTCGTGTGCCGCCCGAACACTCCTCTCGTAGAGATGTTTTCCGGATCCAGCGTGGAAGTGTATTCCATTAATCGCAACGGCGCCGACGGGCTCCTGTCGGTCTTCAAAATTGCAAAGATCATTCGGAAAAATGGCTATCAGATCGTGAGTATCCAGCGGGGCCACGATATTATCCAGTCCTGGATTGCTTCGCTGTTATCCTTTCGGAAACCGGTCCTTTTGTACACGGCCCAGGTCCCGGAATTTTTGAAATCCCGTTTCATTCTCAGCAGGATGGACAGGATCACTACCATTTCCCGGTACATCGCGGGAAAAATTGCGTGCTACGCTCCTTCAGTCGCGCGGCGGATATGCATCCTGTATTACGGGATCGATCTGAAAAAATTCAAACGAAATTCGATATCGCCCGGCTGGCTGAGGAGCCGTTTTGGGATTTCCCCGGACACGAAGATCATCGCGACGGTAGGGGACCTCTGGAAGAACCAAATAGAGTTCCTTGATTCGCTCGTCGAAATCAGACGAACGATCCCTCATGTGCGATTTGCCCTTGTTGCGGTCGATGCAGGCTCAACGGAAGTGGAAATATTCAAACGCCGGGCGGACGAACTCGGCTTACGTGACGCTGTCCTCTGGGCCGGCAGACTGTCGAAAGAAGAGATGCTCCGGTTTTATGCCGACGTTGATATTGCAGTGAGCGCCCACCGGAATGAAGGTTTTGGGATCTGGGTGCTTGAAGCGCTGGCCATGGGGACGCCGGTCATCTCGGTCAATGCCGGCGGGGTCAGGGATTCCCTTGAGGGCTGCCCCGCAGGCATGCTCGTTGACGGCGGGCCTCGTGAGATGGCGACCGCGGTGATCCGGGTTTTGAGCGATACTGCACAGAGGGAAAAAATGGCGGAGGCGGGACCACGATGGGTAGTTGCACGGTTCAGCAAGGAGCGGATGATCGAGGATTACCTGAGACTCTTTGATTCGCTCAGCAGAGAGCATGGCGCGTAGGGCAGAGTAGGTAATTGTAATTATAGTAAAACGGAGGATTTGATGCCTAACTCTATATATAATGAGCAATTTTATCGCAACCAGGCTGGCGGTTCATTAAAATCGGCGGATGTTATCGTTCCTCTTATCAATAGTCTCATTAAACCTAAATCAGTTATAGATATTGGCTGTGGAGTAGGCACATGGCTATCTGTTTTTGAAAAATACAACGTCAACGTATGCGGTTTTGACGGAGATTACGTTAAGCGTGATACCCTCTTAATCAATAAAGAAAACTTTTGCGCAAAAGACCTGTCGCGTGAAATTTCCTGTAAAGACAGGTATGATCTCGCTATTTCCGTGGAAGTGGCCGAGCATCTGCCTCAAGAAAGAAGCGCATCGTTCGTAAAGGAACTGACTCAGCTTGCTCCCGTGGTGGTTTTCTCTGCGGCTATTCCCTTTCAAGGCGGGGAAAATCATATAAATGAGCAGTGGCAAAATTACTGGGTGGAGTTATTCAGACAGTCAGACTATTATGCCTTCGACTGTATTAGGCCGCAAGTGTGGGAAAATAATCTGGTAGACTGGTGGTATCGTAATAATATGCTTATCTTTTGTTCCCGCGCAGAAATAGAAAATCATCCTGTTTTAACAAAGTGGCCCAATAACCTTGCTGACGATATGAGCTTTAACTTGGTTCATCCCGTTGTCTATCTAAACAAGCAAAAAGCACTTTTGGAATATAAAAGAAAGTTTACCCAAGCAGTTGTATTGTCGGGAACTGCACTATTGTTTGCATTGCTCATGAAATTAATTTAACAATTTACGGTAACTCATAGTTGCTCAATTAATCCTGTAAAAAGGATGGCGGTCATGCATGGTTGAATTGACGAGCATTGTCATTTGCACTTACAATCGGTCGGTGCTCCTCGCGGACACTCTTCGCACGCTCACCCAATCGTTATCGGGCTATGGAAAGCCGGTCGAAGTGCTGGTTGTGGATAACGCCTCAACGGACGATACCGCAGCCGTGGTAAAGTCCCTCATGGCTGAAAAAACATCTCATTCAATCACTCTTCTGCATGAGGACAGAAAAGGTCTCTCATTCGCCCGCAATGCCGGTCTTGAACAGGCGAAAGGGGAAGTGATCTGTTTCCTGGACGATGACGTGTATGTTCCCGAAGGCTGGCTGGAAGGATTATCGGCGGCATTCAGACTGAGTGACGATGTCGGATGCGTGGCGGGGCAGATCAGACTGCATTTTCCCGACGTTCCGCGCCCGGCGTGGCTGGATGGGAAGTATAATGGGTTATACAGCGAATGCCGCCGCGGAGACCGGTCCCGCCTGCTGGGCCGGGGCGAAGATTTCATCGGGGCGAATTTTGCCCTGAGCCGAAAGGCTGTTTCCGTTGTGGGACCATTCAACACCTCGCTGGGAAGAAAAGAGTACACTCTTCTGGGCGGAGAAGACACGGAGTATGCTGAAAGGCTCTGGAGCCATGGTTTTACGATAGCCTATTCTGCCGAAGGGTATGTTTTTCATCGCGTTCTTCCGGAAAGGCTGACGTATCGGTGGATCGCTCAGCGTTACTTTTGGGCCGGCGTGACGAACACGTTAAAAAGAAACTGGCTCTATCCGTTCAGCGTTATCCCACGACTCCTGACAAGCAGCTTGCTTGTTGTTTTCGGCCTCCTTATCTTCAACTACAAGCGTTCGGTGATATCCAGTTTTCGCATGATGAACGCGTTCGGGGCTTTCTATGGATGGTATCTAAGGGTGAAACAGCATAGAGCATAGGGCGTGGCGCAGAAGGGCAGCTGGATAACTTTTTTATGAATATTTTATTAATCATATCAAAAAACGACAAATATGGCGCTCAGCGGCTATTTGTAGACCAGGCAAGGGCCCTTCACCAATTAGGACATCAAGTGGTAGTCGTAGGAAGGGGGACACAAGGTTATATACCGGAATCGATTGCCGACATGGATCTGGAGTATCACGGCATAACAATGAAGAATTTTAAAGATCTGTTGTTTTTGCGTCGCCTCGCGTTAAAAAATAAAATTAACGTCATTCATACGTTTCTGGATCGAGCAGATTATTTCGGTATTCTTCTTTCCTGGCTGACGAAAGTGCCAGTGGTATGTACTATGAACGTACGCAGGCACCACATCGGGTACCGGTTTGCGGACAGAGTTGTAACAGTATCAAACGTACAAAAAGAATTATTAATGCGGAATTGTGTAAAAGCCGACAGGATCAAAGTGATCAGGCCGGGGATCGATGTTGAGCGCTATGGCAACCCGGTTGCCGACAAACGGGTTGCCTGGAAAGGGAGGCTCAAGATCGATCGATACAGCGTCGTTTTTTGTCATATATCCAGCATAATCCCGCAAAAGAGCCATGCCGTTTCGATTGAGCTTGTCGCGGAATTTAAAAGAAGAGGTGAAGAACCGCTTCTCATAATTGCCGGGGACCCCTTGCAGGGGAAATATTACGAATCCTTGTTGAAGACGCTATCCGAATCAGGGCTTGAGCAAAATGTTTATTTCACCGGCTGGACGTCGGACCTGCCGGAATTGCTTTCCTTAAGCCACTTCACCCTTCTTCCCTCGGTCCACGAGGCGTTCGGCATGGTGTTGCTCGAGGGAATGGCCGCGGGCACCCCTATCGTGGCGCGCGAAGGAGAAGGGGGAGCGGAGTTGATCGAAGAATACGGCACGGGTTTTCTATACAAACCGTCCGAGGGAGTACCGGGTCTCGCGGATAAAATCCTGGCTCTGTGGAGCGACCGAGACCGCTATGCGACGTTCTCCGACAAATGCAAGGCCATCGTGAAGAAGGAATTTACCATCACGCGGTTCGGAGAACGACTTGTGGAATTGTACAGGTCAATTTTAAGTGCAGGTTGAGGATGTTGAGCCGAATATAAGTCCGTTACCATTCATAATACAATTAGGAGCATAACCTATGCTAGGCAAACTGTCGAAGGAACTGAAAATACTTAAGATGTACCGCAAACTGAGACCAGTGATTAAAAATCACATTTTCTTCCTTGAGAATCCAGACCAATCCGTCTGGGGGAGTATATCTGAAGAGGACGAAAGAGCAATTATCGACCTAACAACAGTGGCGAGCTCTCTTCCGGGGCCAATCTTGGAGATTGGGGCATTATTCGGGTTTACCACGCAGCTTATTGCGACATACAAACCAATTGGAAAAGAGCTCATAGCAATTGAAAATTATTCATGGAATCCTTTTGGCATTCCTCCACGTGATCACCGCGTGATCACTCAACGGGTACTGAGATATGTCATAGCTCATTGCAATACATCCATATTTGATGGATCGTGTCAGGATTTTTACTACGCATACAAGGGCGAGAAGCCTTCAATGGTGTTTATCGATGCAGAACATAAATACGAGAGTGTGAAAAAGGATATAGCTTGGGCGATTAAACTGGGAATTCCCATCATTGCGGGTCATGACTATTGTGACAAACACCCTGGGGTTGTGCGTGCTGTCGATGAGTACTTTCAAAAAACTAAAAAAGTCGTAGGTTCAGTATGGTGGCATGATGTACTATAAAATCCTATACATTCCTCTATGATTAAAAATTTGCTTCAGAATTGCCAGAGACCCATTGCACGGAGAATAGTACGAATCGCTGCCCAAACAAAAATCCGGCTCAGGGCGTGAGCGAAACGTTTGTTTTGCGGGCTGGACGCCGGATTTGCGAGGAAATACTCGCACTCAGACTTTCACTCTTCTTCCCTCAAAGCCTTTTTCGTCACCATGGGCGAAGCGGAGGGGCTCTCAACGGCCGCGGTTAGTCATCCGCTGAACCGTCTCATTCTGCGCTCTTTCTCAGCAGATTTCGCACCGTGTTGATGGTCCAGCGAATTGGACCAAGGATAATTCGCTTCAATCCGACTTTCAGCCGAAAGAGGAGTAGAAAATGCCTGTTTTTCTCGAATAGCGAGGTCAAATACTGGTCTGATTGCACTGTATTCGGATCGAAGAAGATGGCGAAGACATTATCTTCGAGCTTCAATGGCAGGTAGGTGCGCCGTTGCTGATCGAGCATCCTGCAAATCTTCATGATTGCAGGGTATATGATGGCGAAATCGTGAAACAGGATCGTTCCATCACCGCTGACAACTTGACTGCAAAACTGAAAATCGGACAACACTGCGGCCTTGGTATGCTCGCCATCAATTAAAACCAACTGAGGGCTTTGTTCGATTTGTCGGGGGTCGATTTCAGGGGCACTCAAATCGATACAGCGAATCTTCGCAATCTCGCCATGGCCTATATTGCCAAGCAGGGTCATCATTCTCTCGGAGGAGTTATTTTCGTAATAGGCCACGCACCCAGGAACACGATCGTCCGGCTGTTCAGAAGGCCTTGGGTCGATCGAATAGATTATCCGGCATCGATCATCCAGCAGGTGTGGTTGGATAGAGCCGCCCAGGTGAGAGCCGATCTCAAGATAGGTATATTCCTTATACTTCCTTGCCATAGCCCGTTGTACGCCAAGTAAAGATCTTCTATCCCCGGTGCTCGTTTGTGATGGAATAGAATCAAACAGGGTCAGATCGAGCGACTCGATTCTTTCAATCATCTTGTTCATAGATGCCGCATCTCCTGCCGAACATATATTTTTGTGCGACCGCAGTAATTCGACGAACTATAGCGTAATGAATATTTTTTGTCAAGAAAAGCAGTTTAAGATCGGCTAACTATGGCCGCCGCACAGAAGTTATTGCCCCTGTCTGTTGTCCTCATTCCTCAATAAAAATCTTTACAATTATTGAAAAAAACCGTATTATTGAGCCCTTAGAGGGTGTGACATGGCTGCTATTTTGAATCCGCCCGGTAAAAATTCCGGATGTTTCACGCTTCCGGTTCACCGGCCGGAGCCAAAAAATAAACCGGTTAGACGATATTCGGAAAACAGCGAGTATTCTTTATAGGAGTGAATCGATGAAGGTCGTAATCCTGGCAGGCGGGCTCGGTACAAGGATCAGCGAAGAAACAGTGGCGCGACCGAAGCCGATGGTCGAGATCGGCGGCAGGCCGATACTCTGGCATATCATGAAGATCTATTCCCATTATGGTTTTAATGAATTTATCATCTGTCTCGGTTTTAAAGGGTACATGATAAAGGAGTACTTTTCAAACTACTTCCTGCATATGAGCGACGTCACATTCGACATGTGCAAGAACTCCATGCAGGTGCATCAACAGTACGCCGAACCGTGGAAGGTGACCCTCGTGGATACGGGGGAAGAAACCATGACGGGGGGGAGATTGAAACGGGTTGCGGCCTACGTCGGCAACGAAACTTTTTTGATGACGTATGGCGACGGCGTTGGAAATATCGACATCCAGGAACTGTTGAAATTTCATAAAAAGCACAAAAAATACGCCACGCTGACGTCGGTCCAGCCTTCGGGGAGATTCGGCGCATTGAACCTGGATGAAAATAAAAATGTCATTTCATTTCAGGAAAAACCAAAAGGCGATGGTTCCTGGATCAACGGCGGCTTCTTTGTTCTGGAACCGCAGGTGCTCGATCATTTAAAGTCTGATAAAACCATCTGGGAAAGAGAACCTTTGGAAACTTTAGCGAAAGAGCGCCAATTAATAGCGTACCCGCATACCGGCTTCTGGCAGCCAATGGACACCTTGCGGGATAAAAATCATTTGGAAGAATTATGGAAGTCCGAAAAAGCCCCGTGGAAAGTGTGGAAATAGAAGGTTAGATGGGTAGAAGGTTGGAGGATTGGTAGTGGGTGACAACTTATATAAAAACCTTGAGGTGTGGCGATTGAGCGTCAATCTGATCAAGCAGGTATATCTGATTGCCGATTCCCTGCCAAAATCTGAAGAGTATAACCTGAAACAGCAATTGAAGCGGGCTGTTGTGTCGGTAGCATTAAATATTGCCGAAGGTAAAAATAGAGGAACTGCAAAAGATTTTGCGAACTTTCTGAATATAGCAGTGTCGTCATTGGCCGAAGTAGAAGCTATTTTGGTAATCTGTGAAGAGCTAGGCTATGTAAACGATTTGGAGAGCATCTATCCGGAAATTGAAAAAATAGGAAAGATGATCAACTCCCTTCGGAGCAAATTGCTGATAAGGAAAGCAGTATGACTATCCAACCTTCCAATCCTCCGAACCTCCAAGCTTCTTTTGCCGGATTCTATGCCGGCAAAAAAGTCTTCCTCACCGGCCACACGGGCTTCAAAGGTTCGTGGTTCTGCCTGTGGCTGCATTCGCTGGGAGCGGAGGTCACCGGCTATGCGTTGGAGCCCCCGACTGATCCCAGTTTGTACGAATTGTGCTCTGTCGATAAATCGATCAAATCAACTATTGCAGACATTCGGGATGGCTCAGCACTCGCCAAAGCGATGCTTGCGGCGCAGCCCGAAATCGTCATCCATATGGCGGCCCAGCCGCTTGTAAGGGACTCGTATAAGATGCCGGTTGAGACGTATGCCGTCAATGTTATGGGCACGGTGAACCTGTTTGAAGCAGTGCGCCAGTGCAAAAGCGTCAAGGCCGTGATCAATGTGACGACCGATAAATGTTATGAGAACAAAGAGTGGATCTGGGGATACCGCGAAAACGAGCCGCTCGGCGGATACGATCCGTACTCGAACAGCAAGGCCTGCTCGGAGCTCGTTACCTCTGCGTATCGAAGTTCATATTTTAATCCAAAAGAATACGGAACGCATGGAATAGCCGTGGCCTCTGCCCGGGCCGGGAATGTCATCGGCGGAGGAGACTGGGCAACGGACAGGCTGATTCCCGACTGTGTCAGGGCAATTTTAAAAGGCGAGAAGATCGTCATCAGAAACCCCGATGCAATCAGGCCCTGGCAGCATGTGCTTGAACCGCTCAGCGGTTACCTTATGCTTGCACAGAGACTGTATGCGGAAGGGCCGCGTTATGCGGAGGCATGGAACTTCGGTCCTGATGACAGCGATGCAAAGCCGGTGGAGTGGCTAGTCAAAAGTCTTTGTGCGAAATTGGGAAACGGAGCATCATACTCTATTGACAAGGGGCAGCATCCTCATGAGGCGCATTATTTGAAACTGGACTGTTCAAAGGCAAAGTCTGAGCTTGGCTGGCGCCCCCGCTGGTACCTGGAAAAGGCCATCAACAGCATTGTGGAATGGACACTGGGCTATAAACAAGGCCAGGATGTGAAAAAAGTTTGTTTGAGCCAGATCGAAGAATACTCGAAAAACACACCAGAGGGATGATGTGGCGGATAATGCCAAGATAGACAAGGAATTGCGAGAAAGAGTAATAAAGGCAGCGGTTGACTATTACAAATTCAAGCATAAAAAGAAAAAGGCGTTCGCGCTGGGAGACCGCATTCCTTACGGCGGTCGGGTGTTTGACGAGAAGGAGATCGAGGCGCTTGTCGATTCTTCTCTCGATTTCTGGCTCACCACGGGGAGATACGCGGAACAATTCGAGAAAAACTTTGCGCAGTTTTTGGGGGTCAAGCATTGTTCCCTGACGAATTCCGGATCGTCCGCGAACCTTCTTGCGTTTATGGCCTTGACATCGCCCACACTGGGAGACAAGAGGATTAAGCGAGGAGACGAGGTTATTACGGTTGCGGCCGGTTTTCCTACGACGGTCGCACCGATCATTCAATACGGCGTTGTTCCTGTTTTTGTTGATGTTACGCTGCCCACGTATAATGTTGACTGCTCTCAGCTTGAGGCGGCTTTTTCGAATAAGACCAAAGCAGTCATGCTTGCGCACACTCTTGGCAATCCTTTCGATCTGGGATCGGTAAAAGCTTTTTGTGATAAACATGGTTTGTGGCTGATCGAGGACAACTGCGACGCGTTAGGGTCGAGGTATAGAAGATTAGATGATTGGAAGGTTCGCCAATCCGCCAACCCTCCAACCCTCGAACCATCCGGCCTTCAGTATCAATATACCGGTACTTTCGGTCATATCGGCACGTCCAGTTTCTACCCGCCGCACCACATGACCATGGGTGAAGGCGGAGCCGTTTACACGAACGATACCCAGCTCAAACGGCTCGTGGAATCGTTTCGTGACTGGGGCAGGGACTGCTGGTGCCCATCAGGGCGCGACAATACCTGCAAACAGCGTTTTACCCAGCAATTCGGAGACCTTCCCAAAGGGTACGATCACAAGTATGTTTATTCACACTTCGGATATAATCTCAAAGTAACAGACATGCAGGCGGCCATAGGGTGCGCCCAGCTTGAAAAGCTGCCGGGTTTTATTCAAGCGAGAAAGAGGAACTGGAAGCTGTTGCGTGATGGTTTGGCAGACTTGTCCGATAAATTTGTCCTGCCGGAGCCGACAAAAAATGCGGACCCCAGTTGGTTTGGATTCCTACTCACCGTGAAAGAGGATGCAGGTTTTACCAGGGACGAGATCGTCAGCCATCTTGAAAAAAACGGAATTCAAACGAGGATGCTTTTTGCCGGCAATCTCATCAAACATCCCTGCTTTGACGAAATGAGGAAGGAAGGGAAAGGATTTCGTGTTGTCACAAATCCTCAAACCCTCCAATCCTCCAACCTTCTTCCGGTTACCGATCGCATCATGCGCGACACGTTCTGGGTCGGAGTGTATCCGGGGATGACGGATGAAATGCTTGCGTTTGTGATAAAGACTATTGAAAATTTTTAAAAATAATGGGATGGGTGCTCTTCCCCTCCGGGTTACAAGAACAGTTGTTGTAGTGACTGTATCTATCGAAGAGCAAATGAGGCAGTAGCATGAAAATGCGGGTTGCAGATTTTATTATTGATCAATTATACAAGGCAGGCGCCGAACACGCCTTTCTTATTACCGGCGGTATGATCATGCACCTTACCGACGCATTATTACAGCATAAAAAGCAGAAGTTCATCTGCTGCCATCATGAACAGGCGGCCACCATGGCTGCGGAAGCGTATGGAAGATTTACAGGTAGACTCGGCGTGGCCTATGTTACCGCGGG
>JBGOTO010000003.1:0-47577 GCA_041476485.1 Nitrospirota bacterium | reverse complement strand
GTCCGTTATCCCGCCCAACTCTGCGCCGACAAGGCCGGCGCTCTTTTTGTCACGGACAGGGGCAACAATCGGATCCAGATATTCGTTCCGCTCAAATAACGCGCTCTTTTTCAGAATTGTATACAACACCCCTTACGCTCGGTAGCCGCGACCATGTGGCCCGGTATGGGAATCCCTACCGGGCGACCGGCGTGGTGTGGCATCGCTCGCATTCATTGAGGGGGAATGCAACACGGCCGTGGCAGACGCCGCAGTACCGGCCCGCCGAGATTTCCAGCATGGTATAGGGCACCGCTCCTTTTTTGACGCTCGGGAAAATTTCCGGGTGGCAGACCTCGCAGCCGTTCCACGTGATATGTTTTCGGTGCGAAAAGATAATGTCCGGCATCCACGTGCTCTTCGAGGCGATGGAAAAGTCCTTCTGCGCCTTGAGCGCCCGCCTCGGCAGGGAAACTCCTTCCAGAAAATCAATCGGCCGAACGAGCCACGCGGCTTCGGCTTTTTCCCAGTCAATGAGGTTCCAGTACGTTTGCTTTGGGAACTGCGCCGTGAACGCGGCGTACTCAAGCTTCTTTTCAGCGTTGGTGCCGGTGGAATGACATCGCGTGCACCGTTTGCCTGCTTCGGGCTTCACCGTTTTCGTCGAACACGACGGAAAGATTTTACTTTCATTATAAGTCCGGGCCCCATCGTGGCACGCTCCGCAGTAAAACCCCTTTTCGTTCGCATCGGCCTTGATTTTCGTTTCGTTCGCCTGCATCGCAAAGCCGATGTCCACATGACAGAGCCTGCACGTATAGATCGCCCGGTGGAGCCAGTGATCGAACCGCACCGGGGCGAGCCCGGCGCGGCGTGAAAAGTTGTCGATAATCACCCGGCCGTATTCCTCCGGCACCGGCTTGTTCCGACCGGTCGCGGGAATGGAATACAAAAGAAAAATACAGAGCATGCAAAACAACCGTAGTACAAGCCCCATTGGTCAGTTCCCTTCTTTCGACTGCAGTACATAGCGGTAGAGGTCCCTGCACATCCGGAGCCGTTTCAGCATCACCTTGCGCTGTGATCCGTCGAGCTTTTCGATGCGCGGCTCTAAAGCGTCGCACCGGGCAACGAGCTCCTTGAGCTTCTCAGGATCGAACAGCATGGCGTCCTGCGTCCCGGCGCAGACATCGTCAAATTCTTTTTTCCAATCGTCCTGCGCATAGGCCGGCCCGGATGAAACGAACGGTGGTTTCACGGATGCCGTGAAAGCGACAAAGGCGAATGCAGCGACAAGCACGACTGCCGCAGGCGTCAGATTTTTTTTCATCGCAACTCCTTCTTCGATGGAACAGCGCGCTAAATCGATTTCGTATGACAGCGCTGGCAATCGAGCAGGGGGAAGGCCACGCTGCCGTGGCACGCGCCGCAGTACCGGCCGTCGAAAATCTCGGTCATGGAATATTTTGTCGCGCCCTTCTTGACCCCCACGAAGATCTCCGGGTGGCAGAGTTCGCACCCGGCCCACGCAGAGTGCTTTTTGTGCGAGAAGATGATTTCCGGCATTTCCGCCACCTTCGGTTCGACCGTCATGTCCTTCGGAACAGTGAGCGGTTTTCTTTTGATCGACACCCCGTCGAGAAAGTCCGCGAGCGCGAGCTGGCCGTCGGCCTCGGCTTTTTCCCAGTTTATGCCGTTTCCGAACCGCTCCTTCGGGAACCCTTCGGTGAACGCGGCAAACTCGCTGTCCCTCTTCGCGCTTCTCCCCTGCGCGTGGCACCGTCCGCATCTCTTGAGGTCTTCCGGCGTGGACTTTTTCGCGCACGACGCAAAGATTTTCCTGCCGTTAAAAAGCCTCTCGCCGTTATGGCACGCGCCGCAGTAGTATCCGCTGCTGTTGTCGGAAGCAGTTATGCCCGTGGCGCCCGCTTTCATGGCAAAGGCGAGGTCCACGTGGCAGAGCCTGCACGTAAACCGTGCACGGTGGAGCCAGTGGTCGAACACGACGGGGGCGAGGCCCGCTTTTTCCGAGTTCGCGTTCAAGACGACCCTGCCGTATTCGAACGGGAGCGGCCTTTTCTTTTTCATGCCTGTCTGTGCGATGGTCACACTCGCGACGGTAAGAATTGCGATCACGATCAAAAATGCCCGCTTCATAATTGGTCCTCCCCGTTGCATTTGGCCGCGCCAACACAAGCCGCTTGCCGAAACCGACGGGCAATCATAGCACATATGGGGAGCGGTTTCAAAAGGATTTTTGCGCTGTCTCCGGCATGAGCAGCATCTCGTCTCATCACTCATGACCACCTGTGCCCGTTTGGAGCCCATTGAAAAATCAAAAAACGATAAACGCGCATACCCGAAAAATACCCATAGCGGGCGATTTACACACAGCAGAAAAATGTGTTATTGATTCGGCCGGAAGCTTGGTGCTTGTCCGTGAATCATGCGAATGGATTTGCTATAATGAAATAAATTTCAGGCGGTCGGTTGTCGCATTTTCCGGCCATTACTTGTCGCAGCGTTCCCTTAGAAAAACCACAGGAGGTGCATGATGGGCAATTTGATTTCAGAGCTGGCGGAAGGCGGGGCAAAGGGGCTTTTTACGGGCATCGGCGCACTGGCGAAGGACATCCGGATCGCGATAACCGGAAAAGACCCCGCAAAGGAAGCGGAGGCGATGCAGAAGCTTCTCGAGATAGAATTTGCGGCGCAGAAAGCGCAGACGGACATCAACGTAGTCGAGGCCCAGAGCCCCAACCTCTTTGTTTCCGGCTGGCGGCCCGCCACGGGCTGGATCTGCGTTTTTGCGCTCGGCTGGTACTACATCCTTGCGCCGTTTGCGTCCTGGATCATGAGCATATTCGACGTGGAATCAACCATTCCTATTTTCGAGTCCGGAGAGCTCATGACGCTCTTGTTCGGCTTGCTTGGGATCGGCGGCATGAGGACCTATGAAAAGGTAAAAGGGGTTTCATAACAAGATTCAACCCATCGTTTTGATGTTTTTGATAACCTCGTTCACCGCCTGCTGGGCGCTGCCGTACAGCAGGCGCGCGTTGTCGGCGTAGAAGAGCGCGTTCTCCACCCCCGAATACCCAGTCCCCTTGCCGCGCTTGATGACGATCACGGTGTGCGCCCGGTCCGCGTTCAGGATCGGCATGCCGTAGATGGGGCTCGTCTTGTCGCTGCGCGCGGCGGGATTCACCACGTCGTTCGCGCCGATCACGAGCGCCACGTCCGTCTGGGCGAACTCCTCGTTGATCTCATCCAGGTCGAAGATCTTGTCGTATGGCACGTGGGCCTCGGCTAAAAGCACGTTCATATGGCCCGGCATGCGCCCTGCCACGGGGTGGATCGCGAACTTGACCCGCACGCCCGCCTCTTCCAGGAGTTCCGTCATTTCCCATACCTTGTGCTGGGCCTGGCCCACGGCCATGCCGTAGCCCGGGACGATGATCACGTTCTGCGCATAGCGCAACAGGGACGCGGCGTCCAGCGCGGAGATTTCCTTCATGGACCCGGCGACACCCGCGCCGCCTGTTTGCGCCTCGCCCGTTATCGGTTTGAACAGGATGTTCAGAATGGGACGGTTCATTGCCTTGGCCATGAGCTGCGTCAGGAGCGTGCCGGCCGCGCCGACCACGATGCCGGCGATGATGAGCGCGGGGTTGGCGAGCACGAAGCCTTCGAAGCCCACCGCGAGGCCCGTGAAAGCGTTAAAGAGCGAGATGACCACGGGCATGTCGGCGCCGCCGATCGGCATGGTGATGATAACGCCCAAAACCAGCGCCAGCACGAAAAAGCCGACGAGCAGCGTCGCCGTTGGGTTTGAGGAAACGACGATTGCGACTCCTGCAAGGAGCGCGAGTGCGCCGAGGACCGCGTTCACGACGTTCTGCACAGGCAGGGTGACGGCCTTTTTCATGATGCCCTGCAGTTTGGCGAACGCGACACAGGAGCCGGAGAATGAGATTGCCCCGATCAGCGCGCCCAGGACGGCGAGGGACGTGACGATCGTCCCATGCAGCTCGCCCCGGGCAAGTGCGACTGCAGCGATTGCCGCGGCGGCGCCGCCGCCCATGCCGTTGTAAATGGCGACCATCTGCGGCATGTCGGTCATTTTCACCACCTTGCCGGACCACCAGGCCGCGCCGCCGCCGACACCAAGCGCAACGACCATCAGCGTATAGTTGCCCATGCCTGGCCAGCCGAAGGTGACGAGGGTTGCGAGCACCATACCCACGCCGGCCCAGACAATGCCGCGCCGGGCCGTGACCGGAGAGGACATGCTCTTGAGCCCCAGTATGAAGAGCGCCGCGACGACGAAGTAGCTCGCGTCGATGAGAAGCTTTACGTTCATTTGCCGGCCTTTCCGCTCTTGAACATGGCGAGCATCCGTTCCGTGACCACATAACCGCCGGCGGCGTTCGCCGCGCCGAGCAGCACTGCGAAGAAACCGATGGTCTGCTCAAGCGGCGTCCGCGCCTCCCCCAGCGCCACCATGGCGCCCACGAGCACCACGCCGTGTACGAAGTTGGAGCCGGACATGAGGGGCGTGTGCAGGATCACCGGCACTCGCGCGATCACCTCGTAGCCGGTAAATGCCGCTAGCATGAAAATGTAGAGCGCTGCGAAACCTTCCATAGATACCTCCTCATTACAGGTTGTAGCTCAGGTAAATTCTTTCAGCTATGAGCTGCTTGCTCCTCCAAAACCTTCTTTACCCCGTTGTGGCGGATTTGCCCCTCGCGCGTAAAGAGGCTTCCCGCAATGATCTCGTCGTCCCAGTCGAGCCGAAGCTCGCCGTCCTTGATGAAGGGAGAAATGAAATTGAACAGGTTCTTCGAATACATCTCGGAGGAGTGCACCGACATGCGGGACGCCAAATTAATGGTCCCCACGATGCTGACGCCAGCCGTGACCACGGTCTCGCCGGGGCGCGAGCCCGCGACGTTGCCGCCCACGTCCGCGGCCATGTCCACCACGACCGCGCCCTGCTTCATGCCGCGCACCATGTCCTCGGTGACGATGAGCGGGCTCCTTTTACCGGGGAGCGCCGCGGTGGTGATCACCACGTCCGACTGCGCGACGGCCTTCGCAAGCTTTTCCCGCTGGAGCTTCTTCTCCTCTTCGGACAGCTCGCGCGCGTACCCGCCCGCGCCGACGGCGGCCACGCCGGTGTCGACGAACCTCGCGCCCAAGGATTCTACCTGCTCCCTGGTCTCCGGCCGCACGTCGTAGGCATCGACGATCGCGCCGAGCCGGTGCGCGGTCGCTATCGCCTGCAGCCCCGCGACCCCCGCGCCGATCACGAGCACCCGCGCGGGACGCAGCGTGCCGGCGGCGTAAGTCATCATGGGGAAAAATTTCGGGGATATCACCCCGGCGATCAGCGCGCACTGGTAGCCGGCCACCGTGGCCTGCGACGAGAGAGCGTCCATGCTCTGGGCGCGGGAAATACGCGGGATTAGCTCGACGGCGAAGCTCGTGATGTTCCGCTCGCACAAGAGCTTCGCCCGTTCCCGGTCCTGGTAGGGGTGAAGGAAGCCGAGGAGCACCGTGCCGGGGCGCATCATACGCACCTCGTCCAGGGCCGGCGGCTGGACTTTGAAAATGACCTGGGACGTGGCGAATACCTCGGCGGCGTTCGCGGCGACGACCGTCGCGCCGAAATCCTCGTCGCGGAAATGGCTGCCCTCGCCTGCGCCGCGTTCCAGGCAGAGCTCAACGCCGAGGGACTTGAACTTCTTGACCACGTCGGGCACGGCGGCGACCCTTCTCTCCCCGGTGGCTGTCTCCTTGGGCACGCCGATCATAAGAGGCATGGAATCCCTCCCTCATGCATAAAAGACTTTTGAGTCGCGGAAAAACCGGATGAATCTAAACCGTGCAACACCCCGCGACTTTTATTATAGCATCGGCCTGATTTTTTTGTAACCCTTCCTGCAAAAATTCGGTTATAATACCGGACGGAAAGGTCGGGAAATGACAAGGGTAACAACGAAGTTCCTCATCACGCTCTTCATCACGCTGGTTTGCGGCGTCTTTCCGTATGGCGACGCATACGCCCAGGCAACGCCGAAGAAACGCGTCCTGGTCCTGAACTCCTATCACAAGGGCCTGAGCTGGACCGACAACATCGTGGCCGGCATCGAGACGGTCCTGAAAAGCGAAGGCGAGGGCAAGGGTATCGAGCTCTATTATGAGTACATGGACACGAAGCGATACTATGATGAACGCTACTTTCAAAAACTGTATGAAACCCTCGCGGAAAAGTACCGGCGGGAACGCTTCGATGTAGTGATCGTCACGGACAACGACGCCTTTGATTTTGTCCGAAAGCATTATAACCAGGGACCGTTTCGCTCCCTCCCCGTCGTTTTCTGCGGGATCAACAATTACAAGGACTCGATGCTTGCCGGTTTCAACCGTTTCACGGGAGTGGTGGAAGACACCGATGTGAAAAGCACGATAGAAATCGCCCTGAAGCTGCACCCGAAGGCCGCGCAAATCGTGGTAGTCGGCGACAAGACCACCACCGGCATCGCCATGAAGAACGAAGTGCTAGAAGTCATGCCGCACTTCGAGGGCCGGATAAAATTCGTTTTCCTCGAGGACTTTGATATCGACGAACTTTTGACGAAGGTCCGGGACCTCCCTCGCGACAGCATAATCCTCTTGACCGTCGTAAACCGGGACAGGACGGGAAACTTCTTCGCCTATGAAGAAAGCCTCGACCTTATTTACCAGGCGGCGAAAGTCCCCATATACAGCTTCTGGGATTTTTATCTCAACGGGGGCATTGTGGGGGGCATGCTGACGAGCGCTTTTCAGCAGGGGAAATCAGCCGCCGGCATGGCCCTCCGCATCCTCCGGGGAGAGGACGTCTCAACCATCCCCGTGGTCAAGAAGAGCCCGAACCTGTATATGTTCGATTACCGGGAGCTGGCGCGGTTCGGCATCAAGCCGTCAGCCCTTCCCGCGGAAAGCATCATCATCAACAAGCCGGACACGTTCTATTCCCGGTACAAGAATATCATCCTCGTGAGCTCGGCAACGATCTTTGTTCTGAGCCTCGTCATCATCGTTTTGCTCGTCAATATCTCCCTGCGGAAGCGATATGAAACGGCGCTCAAGGACTCCGAGGAGAAATACCGGGACCTCTATGACCACGCGCCCGACATGTATCATTCCATCAACGAGAAAGGCATCATCATCGACTGCAATGAGACCGAGGCGAAAATGCTCGGCTATCGGAAAGAAGAGATCATCGGCAGGCCCATTGCCGATTTCCTGACGGAAGAATCGCGAAAGACCTACGAAAAGGAATTTTCCACGTTAAAAGACCACCGGGAGCTGTTCGGCCTTGAGCGGGAGTTCGTCAGAAAGGACGGCACCACGTTTCCCGCGGCCCTGAACGTCTTCGTCGAGCTCGATGAAAACGGCGAGCTGATCCGGACGAAGACCATCGGCAGGGACATGACCGAGCGCAAGCGGGTGGAAATGGCATTACGGCGATCGCGCGAGGAGCTGAGGAGCCTTTCGGCGCACATCCAGTCGGCGCGCGAGGAGGAACGGGGACATATCGCCCGGGAGATACACGACGAACTCGGCCAGATCCTTTCAAAACTGAAACTCGACATAGCGTGGCTCAAAAAGCGGCTGTCGCTGGACCAGACACAGCTCGCGGAAAAGTCCGACAAAATGTCCGGCCTCGTGGACAGCACTATTCGCACCGTCCAGAGGATCTCCTCGGAACTGCGGCCGGCGGTCCTGGATTACCTGGGACTCCCGGCCGCGATCGAGTGGCAGGCAAAGGAATTCAAAGAGCAGACCGGGATCGGATGCGCGATCTCGATCGATCCCGACCTCGCCGTCCCGGACCAGGATGTTTCCATCGCCGTCTTCCGGATTTTTCAGGAAACGCTGACGAACATCATCCGTCACTCGAAAGCGAGCCGGGTTGACGTGCAATTAAAAAAGGAAGAGAGTATGCTCATGCTGGAAATCCGGGACAACGGCGCGGGAATTCCCCAGGAGAAGGTCTCGAACCATGCGTCGTTCGGGCTCATGGGGATGAAGGAACGCGCGCGCTTTCTCGGGGGCAGCGTCACGGTCGCCGGCGCTCCGGGGAAAGGGACGACGGTGACGGTGAAAATACCTCTCGACCACAAGGAGAACGGATGACGACACGGATACTGATTGCAGACGACCATGCTATTTTCCGGGAGGGCTTGCGCCAGATACTCGAGGACGTTCCCGAGCTGGTCGTCGTCGATGAGGCAAGCCGGGGGCAGGAGGTCCTCGACAAAGTTTCCAAGAACGACTACGATCTTCTTCTGCTCGATATAGCCATGCCCGGCTTGAGCGGGCTCGAAACGCTCAAGCTTCTGAGAAGCCAGAAGCCGAAGCTGCGCGTATTGATTTTGAGCATGTATCCCGAGGAGCAGTATGCGGTCCGCGCGATCAAGGCGGGGGCCTATGGGTACATCACCAAGGCGAGCGCTTCCGAAGAACTGATCGAGGCGATCAGGAAGGTGTCCGCGGGGGGAAGGTACATCAGCGCGTCCATCGCGGACAAATTGCTCGTTGATTTCGGGCCTGAGCCGGAACAGCCGCCCCACGAGCGGCTTTCCGACCGGGAATACCAGGTCCTCTGCATGATCGCCTCGGGCAGGACCGTGGGCGAGATAGCGGAGACGCTGGTCCTAAGCGTCAAGACCGTGAGCACCCACCGGGTGCATATCCTCGAGAAGATGAAGATGAAAACGAACGCGGAGCTTACCAATTACGCCATCAAGCACAACCTCGTCTCAATGACCGATTAGCGTTACCCGGATTCCCGTGTTTCCCGCCGCTTGGATAGCGGGCGCAAAGGTCCCCTCGTCGCATCGTTCCTCAGGTGATTTCCCCCCTAGGACAAAACCCGATAGAGAAAATCAGACGCGCACCGATGTTCTTGTGATGGCCGCGAGGTCTAAAATATGTTCAGGCGATTATCTTGAACGGTGCTAACGATTTTTTCCCGCGCCGTCCGCGGTCCCCAGGAGTGTCCATGAGTGGGAACAAGAAAAAAAACGATTACCGGGCGCTGCCCTCCGAATACCGGAGCTTCTACGATGCGGCCGCAGTGTTCATCCCCGCAGCCCGGCTTCTGATCGATCCCTTCAAGACCCTTGCGTTCGGCACCGATGCCAGCTTCTACCGGCTGATCCCGAAAATCGTCATCAAGACCGAAAGCAGGGATGAAGTATCGCACGTCCTGCGGACCGCGGGACGGCTCAAGATCCCGGTGACCTTCAGGGCGGCGGGCACCAGTCTCTCCGGCCAGGCGGTCACCGACTCCGTCCTGGTCCTGCTTGCCGGGGCATGGAAAAAATATGCTATCCGTGACAACGGGGAGCGGATAAGCCTGGAGCCGGGCATTATCGGGGCCGAGGCGAACGGGTACCTGGCGCCCTTCGGGAGAAAGATCGGGCCGGACCCGGCCTCCATCAACAGTTGCATGATCGGCGGCATCGCCGCAAACAACGCCAGCGGCATGTGCTGCGGCACGGCGCAGAACAGCTACAAAACCGTGGAGAGCATGAAGATCATCTTTGCCGACGGCGCGCTGCTCGATACGGCGGATCACGCGTCCCGGCGTTCCTTTCTTGAAGCCCGCAAAGAGTTGATCGAAGAGCTCAAGGATATCCGTGACGAGATCAACAGCGACCCGGGGCTCCGAAACCGGATCGCCCACAAATACCTCATCAAGAACACGACCGGCTACAGCATCAACTCCTTCATCGATTATTCCGATCCGATCGATATCATTCTCCATCTCCTGATCGGGTCCGAGGGCACCCTGGGGTTCAACGCCGAGATCACCTACAGGACCGTTCCCGAGCACGCCCACAAGGCAAGCGCCCTCATCCTCTTCCCCGACATAGCGAGCGCCTGCAAGGCGACGATCATCCTGAAGAAGCAGCCCGTAGCGGCGGTCGAGCTGATGGACAGGTCGTCCCTGCGATCGGTCGAAAACAAGCCGGGCCTTCCCTCTTTTCTCAAGTCCCTGTCCAAAGAAGCGGCGGCCCTCCTGGTAGAAACGAGGGCAGGAGATCCCGCGACTCTTCGAGAACAGATGGAGACGGTGAATAAATCGCTTGCATCCATACCCACGGTATTCCCCGTCTCGTTCACCGACAAGAAACAGGAATACGAGAACCTCTGGGACGTGAGGCGGGGGCTGTTCCCGGCGGTCGGCGCCGCGAGGAAGATAGGCACGACGGTCATCATCGAAGACGTGGCCTTTCCCATCGAAACGCTGGCTGACGCGACCGTCGAGCTTGAACGCCTGATGCGGCAACACGGCTATGCAGAAGGGATCATCTTCGGCCATGCCCTCGATGGGAACCTTCATTTCGTCTTTACCCAGGATTTCAGCCTGCCCGAAGAGGTGCTGCGGTACCAGCGATTTATGGATGACGTGGCCGTTATGGTCGTGAAAAAATACGACGGCTCGCTCAAGGGGGAGCACGGAACGGGCAGGAACATGGCGCCCTATGTGGAACTGGAATGGGGAGAGAAAGCCTATGGCCTTATGAGGAGGATCAAGAAGGCCTTCGACCCGCACACGATCCTGAATCCCGACGTGATGATAAGCGCGAACCCGACGCTCCACCTCGAAAACCTGAAGCCGCTGCCGCAGACCCACGAAATCGTGGACCAGTGCATCGAGTGCGGCTTCTGCGAGGTGAAGTGCCCGTCAAAAAATATTACCACGACCCCGCGGCAACGCATCGTCATTCAGCGGGAGATTTCCCGCCTGAAGGCGACGCAGGAAGACGCACTGCGGCTCAGGCGTCTCGAAGACGATTATCGGTATCAGGGGGATCAAACCTGCGCAACGGACGGTCTGTGCTCCACCGCGTGTCCGGTCTCGATCAACACCGGAGAGCTTACCAAGCGCCTGCGCTCGTTGCAGAATACCGCCGGGGCCGTCCGTACCGCCCAATGGGTAGCGGGCCGCTATCCCCTGGTCCTCGCCGGCGTGAGGGCCGGACTGAAAGCGGTCCATGCGGCGCATGCGGTTCTCGGCACATCGCTCATGAGCGGCCTCGCGAAGGGGTTGCGGACGCTTTCGTTTAAAACGGTCCCCCTCTGGTATCCCTCGATGCCGAAGGGAATCTCTTCACCGAAGTTCAGCGCTATCGTGAAAGGCTCGGACCGTAAGGTGGTTTATTTCCCGAGCTGTATCGTCAGAACCATGGGTCCCGCACAAAGCGATACAGACCAGAGGCCGGTCTTCGAGGCGATGCTTTCGGTGCTCCGCAAGGCACACTATGACGTGCTCTTTCCGAAAGCCGTGGAGAGGCTCTGCTGCGGCCTCACCTTTGAGAGCAAGGGCCTCTTCACGGAGGCCGATACGATGTCGCGGGAGCTCGAGAAGGCGGTCCTCGAGTGCAGCAACAACGGCGAATATCCCATTCTCTGCGATACGAGCCCGTGTCTTTACCGGATGAGGGCCGCCTTCAAGTCGAAAGTAAAACTGTACGAACCCGTGGAGTTCATCCACGCTTTCCTCATGGACCGTCTCGATTTCAAGAGGGCCCCGGAGACGGTGGCGGTGCACGTGACCTGTAGTTCTACCAAGATGGGGCTCGCGGAAAAATTCAGGGCCGTGGCGCAGGCCTGCGCCGAGAAGGTCGTGCTGCCGTCAAAGATCGGGTGCTGCGGTTTTGCGGGCGACCGGGGCTTCTCCTATCCCGAACTCAACGCCTCGGCCCTCGCGGACTTGAAGCAGTCGCTTCCAACGGACTGCGGCACAGGATATTCCAACAGCCGCACGTGCGAGATCGGGTTGTCGCACCACGGCGGCATCCCGTATCAATCCATCGTTTACCTCGTGGACAGATGCACGTCGGAAAAATTACCATCCGCTTCAGCGCTTCCTCGTCCGGATGCGAGACCGGTCATTTGAGCCGCCGGCACTTCCTTTCTGGTTCCCGCCCATAGGACAAACTCCTATGGGAAAAATCAGACGCAATCCGATACCTTAATCGCCCCCGTTTGCCTTATCATGAGCAACGTTGAATACCGCCACGGACAGAAGGATGCGGCGCAGTGAACGAAGGAGGTGACAAGGGACCGTGCGGCTGCTTGAGAGTAGATTACGGATTTTGTCGCGTGTAAGCTGATCGTCTGCATTACAAATAAAAATATTTTCAGAGACCCGATCAATTTTAAGGAGGAAAACACAATGCCTTGGACACAACCTGAAAACCCATTAGGAAACATCGGCCTTTCAGCCCTTGTTGCCGCGCTGCCCATCGTATTCCTGTTCTGGGCCCTGGCGTGGAAGAGAATGAAAGGACATTTGGCCGCATCAATTACCGTGGCCATTGCAGTTGTTGTTGCTATTCTCGCATATGGAATGCCGGTAAAATTAGCCTTACTGTCCACCTTTTACGGCTCTCTAATCGGCCTGTTCCCGGTCTGCTGGATCATTGTTACGGCCCTTTTTATTTACAATCTGTCGGTAAAAACCGGGCAGTTCGAAATTATCAAGAATTCGCTGGCCAGTCTCTCGGATGACCGGCGCATGCAGGCCCTTTTGATCGCCTTTTCGTTCGGCGCGTTTATCGAAGGCGCCGCGGGATTCGGTACGCCCGTTGCGATCACCGCCGCTATGCTGATGGGCCTCGGGTTTGAACCGCTGTATGCAGCAGGTATTTGTCTTGTCGCCAATACCGCACCGGTCGCTTTCGGCGCAATCGGCATTCCTATCATCGTCGGCGCGAAGGTCGCCGGGGTGGATGAACTGGCCCTGAGCCAGATGGTGGGCCGCACCCTGCCGTTTTTGAGCGTCCTGATCCCGCTCTATCTGACCGTTCTCATGGCCGGATGGAAGAAGGGCATCGAAGTCTGGCCGGCATGTCTGGTCAGCGGCGTTTCCTTCGCTGTCGTCCAGTATCTGACATCCAACTTCATCGGACCGATGCTCCCCGATATCCTCGCGTCTATCGCTTCGATCATCGCCATGGTTATATTTCTCAAAATCTGGCACCCGAAAGAAAGCTGGCACTTCGCCCACGAAAAAAAGAGCACCGGCAGAGCAGTGCTCAATTACTCCGGCGGACAGGTCTTCCGTGCCTGGGCGCCTTTCCTTCTGCTGTCGATCTTTGTTGCGGCCTGGGGCGTTAAGCCGATTGGGGCCGCTCTTAACCACTTATTTTTAGCCAAATGGTCAATACCTGAACTGCATAACATGGTCGTCAGGGGCACCGCGCCCATGCCCGCCGTTTACATGATGAATTTCCTGAGCGCTGCAGGCACGGCAATCCTCTTTGCGGGCCTCTTCTCGATCCCGGTCACGGGAGCAAAGCTCGGGGACGCAGCAGGCGTTGCTACTGATACGCTCAATAAACTCAAATGGCCCATATACACGATCGCCATGGTCCTCGGACTTGCGTTTATCCTGAACTACTCGGGAATGGCCGTGACGCTCGGTCTTGCCTTTGCATCGACCGGCGCTCTCTTCCCGTTCTTCTCAGCATTCCTCGGCTGGCTCGGCGTGTTCATGACCGGCTCCGACACCTCGTCGAACGCCCTGTTCGGCAAGCTCCAGTTTATTACCGCGGACAAGCTGGGAATCAACCCGCTCGTAACGGTTGGGGCAAACTCATCAGGCGGCGTCTGCGGAAAGATGATCTCTCCTCAGTCGTTGTCAGTTGCGTGCGCGGCAACCGGCCTTGTCGGCCGTGAGGGAGATATCTTCCGTTTCACCCTGAAGCACTCACTCATTCTGACGTCGGTCATCGGCGTTATGGCTTATTTGCAGGCCTATGTGATCACCTCATGGGCGCCGGTCTATCAAAAGGCCGTGGCGGCTGTGGCAGCCGTGGCCCCGGCCGTTACTTCCGCGGTGACTTCCGCCGCAACTACTACGACGGCTGTAGCAGTAGCGGCGCCGAAACCGGCACCGGCCTTCCCCATGGAAGGAATGACTTACCTTGTGATAACGATCGCGATAGCCCTTATTATCACGATCGCGGCGAAGTTTGGCGGCAAAGAAGCGGCAGCATAACAAGCGTAACACTATCAAGGGCAGAGGGACAGAAGCCCCTCTGTCCTTGATATTTTTGCTTTTTAAGAAACGTTATCGTGACCCAGACTGGCTCCTGAGAAATATTCATAACATCGTGAGCATATAAAAAAAACGCATTTTGCTGGCCTGATGGTCGGACCATCTATTTGTTAAGTCCGCCCAATGCCTAAGAATATGCTCACGCCCCTTCAGCAGAAAATCATTCTTCGATAAGACATTCTATGCTCTCGGGCTGCTGCATGTGCAAAGCAGGTAAGACCTCCCCAGGCCCATATTCTACTTTATGAAATAACAGGCCTCTGCGGGGACCAGGAGGCGCACGATTTCATCTCCACTCAGCACGCGGCGAAAAAGGAGACCCGAAAATGTTCGACACGTTTAAAGCAAAGGCCGAAGCGGCAGGCAATACCGAGGTCCAGCGGTTTGGCACGAAAGCCGAGGCGCTCAATTTTATCGAGAAGTATCTCAAAAAAGAAGACATAAAGGACGCGGTCGGTTCCTATGCGGTCTGGGCCGACGGCCCGGTCCTTAAAGGGGTAGACACAAAAGCCTTCGCAGCCAGGGTCCCGGGCCTGAAGTTCGAGGTCACCCGCGAGTCGGCAAAAAACGCGAAGATCGGAATCACCCAGATGGAATGGGGGATCGCCAATACCGGCACGCTGGCGCAGGATGCCACAAAAGCCGAACAGCGGCTGGCGTCCACGCTGTCGTGGACCCATATCATGCTGCTCGGCACAGGCAATATCGTGGCCGACCTGCCGGCGTTCATGACAAAAATGCACCCGAGCACAAGCAACTATCTCACGCTGATCACCGGGCCGAGCAAGACCGCGGACATCGAACGGGTGCTCGCCATCGGCGTCCATGGCCCCGAGCGAGTTGTTATCCTCTGCGTGGATGAGTTAGGAGGCATGAACTGATGAATAAGCAATTCTCGGAATCCATACAAAAGGCCCTTCAGAACCACAACCTCGCCGGCATCCTCGACCGGTGGAATTATCCCGCTACCCGCGCCGCGGCGTACGCGGGCGTCGATTTCGAGGCGCTGCGAAACCGGATAGCGCAGATAAAGGGCGATGCCGCCGGACGCCTCGACGAGCTTGCCGATAAGTTCAAGAAAGCGGCCGAAGCCCGGGGCGCCAAGGTCTTCCGGGCGAACAGCGCGCAGGCCGCCAAGGACTATATCACGAAGCTCTGCAAAGAGAAGGGCGTCAAGAACATCGTCAAATCCAAGTCCATGGCCTCGGAAGAAATCCACCTGAACGAGCATCTTGCCGAGAACGGCATTCAGGCGCATGAGACCGATCTCGGCGAATGGATCATCCAGCTGGCCCACCAGAGGCCTTCGCACATGGTCATGCCGGCCCTCCACCTGACCAAGGAGGAGGTAGCGGACCTCTTCAGCAAAGAGACGAAAAAGGAGCAGCCCAGCGACATCCAGCACCTGGTGAAGGTGGCGCGCAATGAGTTGCGCGAGAAATACTTCGAGGCCGATATGGGCATGTCGGGCGCGAACATCGCGATTGCCGAGACCGGCACGGTCGTAATTTGCACCAACGAAGGAAACGCCCGTCTCGCCGGCACGCTCCCGAAGACCCATGTAATTCTCGTCGGCCTTGAGAAGCTCATCGAGAACTACGCGGACGCGGCCCCGATCCTGACCGCGTTGCCCAAGAGCGCGACCAGCCAGCTCATAACCTGCTACGTTTCGATGATAACCGGCCCGGCGCAAAATACGGACGGCTCGATGAAAGACCTCCATATCGTCCTCATGGACAACAACCGGATTGCCATGGCAAAGGACCCCAAGTTCAAGGAGGCCCTCCAGTGCATTCGCTGCGGGTCCTGCCTGAATGTCTGCCCGGTCTATCGCCTGGTGACCGGCCATGTATTCGGCCATATTTACACCGGCGGCATCGGCACGATCCTGACGGCCTGGTTCGACGAGCTCAAGAAGACGGAAGATATCCAGGGCCTCTGCATCCAGTGCGGGAGGTGCAAGGATATCTGCCCTGCAAAGATCGACATCCCCGAACTGATCGTGGAGCTGCGGCGGCGGCTCGTGAAAGAGCAGGGGCTGCCCGTGGTCCAGAGGGCCATCTACTCGGTGGTGAACAACCGCAAGCTCTTCCACACCATGCTTCGCACCGCCGCGACCGCGCAAAAGCCCTTCGCGAAGGACGGCTTCATCAGGCACTTGCCGATGTTCCTGTCCGATATCACCAAGGACCGCAGTCTTCCGGCAATCGCCGATGTCCCGTTCAGGGACGGCTTCAAGACGATCAAGCAGCCCAAGACCGCGGAGAAGGCGTCCTTTTACTCAGGATGCCTCATAGATTTTTCCTATCCTCATATCGGAGAAGCGGTTATTAAGGTCCTGAACAAGGCCGGCGTCGAGGTGTCCTTCCCCGACGAGCAGACCTGCTGCGGAGCGCCCGCGCGCTACGCCGGGGCCTTTGACGTCGCGGCCCACAACGCGATCGACAACATCAAGGCGTTGCTCGCCAGCGACGTGAAATACGTGGTCTCCGCATGCCCCACCTGCACGGTCGCCTTGAAGCACGACTTCACTCATACGCTCGAAAGCGTGGGCAAGACCGAGTGGCTTTCCAAGGCAAAGGAGCTCGCGGCAAAGACCATAGACTTCTCGACCTTGGTCACGAAGCTCGTCAAAGAGGGGAGACTCTCCCTTAAGGAGGCGAAGGGCCTCGGGAAGGTGACGTACCACGACTCCTGCCATCTCAAGAGGACGCTTCATGTCTCCGAGGAACCGCGCGCACTCCTGACAAAGTCCGGCTTCGAGCTGACCGAGATGCTGGAATCCGACACGTGCTGCGGCATGGGCGGCTCCTATACCATCAAGCAGCCGGAGATCTCCGGCGTTATTCTGAAGCGCAAGCTCGAAAATATCAGGAATACCGCGGCCCCCACGGTCGCGATTGACTGCCCGGGATGCATCATGCAGATAAAGGGCGGCCTTGATAAAGAAGGAAGTCCGGTCAAGGTAAAACATACCGCGGAGCTGTTGGCGCAGAATATCGACTGAGGGCTGTGGCATTCGGACCGAGCTTGCAGGTGAATGAGCGGAGTATGATGCCGCGGTCAGGAGAAGGCAAATTCAGCCGCCTTTATCAGAAAGTTCTTGATAAAGGCGGCTTTTTACTGTACTGTATTTTCACTGAATCAGCAACAGCGCAAAGCGCCCGATCTTTCTGTCCCGGTTTTGGAGAGCGAAATGTATCTGAAAATCATGCTTGAAATTGTTCTCGCCATAGCGCTGCAAATGACGGGTTCGGCGTTCTGGTCGTGTGTTAAATCCCTTAAGTTCAGGGGAAGTATATTAGCGGACCCGGAAGCAATAAAAAAAATATTCAGCACCGTAGATAAACATCAATTCGGGCAGGAATCGAAGAAAATACAGCCGATCGGAAAATCATATTCAGACAATATCGAAATGGTGCTATCGGTCGGAAGCAAGTCGCAGAACAAGACGAGGAACATTCTGCTGATACCCATCGTAGCCATATTTGCCGGCAGTAACTTTTTGGGCGAATTTTTCGTAATTATCAATAGCTGCTTATTCTTCGTATTGTCCCGGTTCCGCATTTCCGACACCGTTCAAAAGAATGTATTTTCCGATATTCTGGGAGTTTGTCTCACTATCAATAAATGGAACAGCGTTGATGCCGAAGAGTGCAAAAAATTTTGCAACCATGAAAAGCCGGTGTTTAAAAACGCCTATACGGTGGTTACTGAATTGTAACTGGTGTTACGTCTTTTTTGTCCGCTGTTTTTTGCCGATCACAATATAGAGCGGCACACCGAGAGGCGCGATCAGCAGAACGAAGAGGAACCAGAGCAGCTTGCTCTTTTTGTCCTGAAATTCTTGATTTTTTATATCAACCAGCGCATCAATCCATAAAATAATGAAAACGACGATGAGTAAAAAAATTATCCCCGAACTTATGATAAAATTTTGCTGAGCTATTGGGCCGAATTGCTGCATTTATTGTCCCTCCACTATTTCTATTCTCACTGACAAACCCAACGCATGCCTCGAATTGTCAACCCTGCGCAGATGCTTCAAAAAAGCGCCATGCGCACCAAGCGATCTGCGAACTTTAGATTGTTTGCTGCTTGGCACACTATAGACAAAACAAGTTTGAGTGTCAAGGCCCCAAAAGGCCGATTCCCGACGTTCCCCGGAGTTCTCTGGAGCTTTCAGGCGTCAGGTTATTCACCCACGGTTGTGTAAGGGGAACTGCGTCTTCGCCACAGAAACCGGGCCCAAGAAGAATTTTTCCGCGTAATTTAGTAAATGTCAGTTATCGATAGTTTATCAGCAGGCAGATATATGATTATAAAGAAGTTTTATGATTTTACCCGATTTTTTCTTGACAAAAACCGTCCTTTCCTGTAAATTTCCCAGGTTGTGTTTCAGCATTTTATCGGTTTTTAAGGAGCATAGGTCATGTTAGAAGCGCCCTTACTGCTGCCGGAATTCCATTTGTTCCCCGCGCACGTTACGTATACCTGGCTGGCAATGGCCATTCTTATCGGGCTCGCGCTGGCGGCCCGGCTCTCGCTCAAGAAGTCCGCGCCCACGGGCATTCAGAACTTCTTTGAAGTCGTCGTCGGCGGCCTGGAGAACTTCGTTGTGGACACCATGGGGCCGGAAGGCAAGCACTTCCTGCCGTTGATCGGTTCGCTGTTTCTCTTCATTCTTGTGTGTAACCTCATGGGGCTGATTCCCGGGTTCGAGTCACCGACCGGGAACGTCAACACCACGCTGTCTCTTGCGCTCGTGGCCTTCACCGTGACCCACGTCGTCGGCGTGCGGCGGTGGGGCATCGGTTATATCAAGCATTTCCTCGGCCCCATTTGGTGGCTTACGCCGCTTATGTTTCCCATCGAGGTGGTCAGCCATTTTGCCCGGGTGATATCGCTCACGTTCCGTCTCTTCGGCAATATGGCGGCAAAACACATTCTGCTGGTTGTGTTGTTTATCCTGTATCCCTATTTCCTGCAGGTACCGATCCTGGGATTGGGCCTGCTCGTCGCCTTCGTGCAGGCAGGCGTCTTCATGCTGCTGACCACGCTGTATATTGCGGGCTCTGTCGAAGAAGCCCACATGGGCGGAGGCGAGCACCACTAAGGCATATTGACATTGACCCCGGGGAATGAGTTCCCGAAAGGGAGTACCCGGGTGGTTGTACACCGGTAATATCCGGAGAGAAATTCATACTAATTTTGAGGAAAGGAGGCGAACTACATGAAAAAAATTTCAGCAATCATACTCCTGGCTTTCATGCTGATGCTCTGCGCGACCGCAGTTTATGCCGCTGTGGCAGCTGAAGCGGCGAAAGCACCGACCGATGCAGCACACTTGACGTATTTCAGCAACGTCCAGATGGCATGCGCCATCGGCATCGGTATCGCGGCCGTGGGTACGGGTATCGGCATGGGCCACGGCATCGGCGGCGCCTGCCAGGGCATCGCCCGCAACCCCGAAGCATCGGGAAAGATAACGGTCACGATGATTCTTGGTCTGGCCCTGATCGAATCGCTGGCGATCTATGCGCTCGTCATCGTGTTCATCGTGCTCTACATGAACCCCTTCAAAGTCGTATGAGGTCGGCAGAGCAGACCGCAACGTTACAAACAAAAAGGGGCGGATTTTTCCGCCCCTTTTCTTTTCCGGTCTCTGCGAAGAAAAATAATTTTCCGTAGTTGCTCGGTCCTGCCGCTTCGCTTCGGCGCAAGGCGCGCAAAGATGCTTTTTCTTGTAATGCCGTCTGTGCTTGCGCCGGCAGCGCTTTCGCTCCGCACGCGCTGTTTGGGCCGGGGTGTTGTCGTTTCCCGTATGCGGCGCGCTTATTGCGCCTGTGCTCAGCAGCAGGACCCGACGTCACGATTTCCCGCCAAAAACCCGCTGATTCATTGAACCACCCGCGTTGAATTTCCTTTTGATTCAACCGCTATTTTGTTATAATAGCGCCGAAAAACAAATCATCCGTCCGCACAAGGAGTCCATCGTATCATGAATACCACGGGTACTGTTCGTGTTCGTTTCGCACCGAGCCCCACCGGCGCTTTGCATCTCGGCGGGGTGAGGACCGCGCTCTTCAACTGGCTGTTCGCCCGGCATTACAACGGCAAATTTATCCTCCGGATCGAGGACACGGACCAGACCCGTTCCACGGATGAGTCGATCAAAGTCATC
The DNA here is from genome assembly GCA_041476485.1 of Nitrospirota bacterium. Taxonomy (GTDB): domain Bacteria; phylum Nitrospirota; class UBA9217; order UBA9217; family UBA9217; genus JBAZLV01. Next base: position 27,283 of record JBGOTO010000003.1, on the reverse strand, counting down.
CTCGACGGCATGAAGTGGCTCGGCCTCGACTGGGACGAGGGGCCCTTCCGCCAAACCGAGCGCATGGAGATCTACCGGGCCCATGTGGACAAGCTGCTCAAGGAAGGCAAAGCATATCATTGCTACTGCACGCCCGAGGAGCTCGACGCCCGGAGAAAAGAAGCAATGGCCGCGGGCAGGCCGCCGAAGTACGACCGGAAGTGCCGGACGCTCAAGGCCCCGGTCGAAGGACGGACTCCGGCGGTCCGTTTCCTTTCGTCCGATGAGGGCCAGACCATCGTGCGAGACCTGATCAGGGGCGCCGTGACCTTCGAGAACCAGCAGCTGGACGACCTGATCATCCAACGCTCAGACGGTCTTCCCACCTATAATTTCGCCGTGGTGGTGGACGACGTGACCATGAACATCACGCACGTGATTCGGGGCGACGACCATTTGAACAACACCCCGCGCCAGATCCAGCTTTATTCCGCTCTCGGGTACGAGCCGCCGAAGTTCGCCCATTTGCCGATGATCCTCGGCCCGGACAAGACGAAGTTATCAAAGCGCCACGGCGCGACCGCCATCACTGAATACATAGACCTCGGGTATCTGCCCGAGGCGCTCGTAAACTACTTGGCACGCCTCGGCTGGTCGTCGGGAGATCAGGAGATTTTCTCGCCCAAGGAGCTGATCGAGAAATTCACGCTCGAGAACGTGGGCAAGGCCCCGTCGGTGTTCAATCAGGAGAAGTGCGTATGGCTAAACCATCACTATATTCAGCAGGCAGACCCGGGCAGGCTCGCGGAGCTGGTGCTCGAGCTTCTGAAGAAGGACGGGGTGGTAAAGCAGGGCGCCGAGCCGGACCTTGAGTGGTTCAAGAAACTCGTGAAGATTCTTATCGAGCGCAGCCATACTCTCGTGGAGATGAAGACCGCCGCTCTTCCATTCCTCGCTGATGAGATTCAGTTAGACGAGAAGGCAAAAGCAAAACACTTAACGCCGGATGTCGCGTTGCTTTTGATTGAGCTGGCAGGCAAACTAAAATCAACGGAGCCTTTCACGCATACGGAGATCGAGAAAGTATTCAACGGGCTTGTCGCGGAAAAAGGCATCAAGCTCGGCAAGATCGCCCAGCCCGTGCGCGTCGCGCTCACGGGCGGCACGGTCAGTCCGGGCATTTACGACGTGATCGAGGTGATGGGAAAGGACAAGACCATCAAGCGGGTCGAGGCGGCCGCGGCGGGGATAAAATAAGAACAGCTCAGGAGGAACGCGTGATGCCGTACATCATTAAGCCTGAACAGCTCTCCGCCATAGCCGGCATATCGACCGCCTTGATGCCGGGCCTCGCAGACTGGCTGAACAAGACCTGTCCGTCGTACGAAATTGATTCGCCGCAGGAGTACTGCCACTTCCTGGCCCAGGCCTGCCATGAAACCGATCATTTCAAAACTTTGCGCGAGTACGCCTCCGGCAAAGCATATGAAGGCAGAGTCGACCTGGGAAACACACAGCCAGGCGACGGAGTCAAGTTCAAAGGCCGCGGGATCTTCCAAACCACGGGGCGAGGCAACTACCTGCAACTTGGCATTAAGAAAGGGAGCCGGGACCTCTTCATCAACACTCCCGGGCTTCTTGAACAGCCTGAATATGCGGTGTGGAGCGCGTGCGAGTACTGGAAGACGCGCGGCCTCAACGACGTTGCCAACCATGCTGACGGCGATATCTTGAAGAAGAAATACAAAGGAAACGTCATCGATGTGTCGCCGATAGAGTTCATCAGCATCGCTATTAATGGCGGCTACAACGGCATGGATGACAGAAAGAAATTCTACTCTGTTGCGAAAAGCGTTCTAACCTAAGGCTGTTGGCACGGTCATCTCAGCCCCGCTATTCCCTGTTAAAGCATGCGGTGCAGTCTACTTCCTGAAGTTGTGACTCGGCTGCGATATTCGATATCGTCGGTTACACGTAGAGTAAATGGGTCTGTTCTGCTGGTTGAGACTGATAGGGAAGCACCACACCAGCTCCCTTTTTTAATAAAATATTGCAATAATTGTAAAGTATGATGTTCTCCTTCTGTAGCTTCAAGCTCCCACGGTTAGGAATAAAAGATAAATGACTTTATTGCAACCACGTAATACGCATAGCGTGATGGGTAATCCCTCGCAGATACAATCCACTCTAACAAGGGTTTTATATCTGGATCTCATCAGGGCGACCGCAATTTGCCTGATAATCTTATCCCACTTTAACACTCACGCCCTCGAATTTAAAACCTTCGACACCGCGATATTCTGGATTAACTCATCGGTAATTGATTTTTCGCTCCAAGGAAGCATTGGCGTATCCCTCTTTATTATTTTATCCGGCGCCTCTTTAATGTTAAGCACCAGGGAAGGTTTCGATACCAAGACCTTTTACAAAAAAAGATTTCTTCATATTTATCCGTTATTGTGGGTTTCCTATGCGGCGAGTTTCTCCGGACTGCTTCTTTTGCATCGGCCGACGCCGAACGCCGCGCCAGCAACTTTTCTCTTGACGGTTGTGGGCCTTGATGGATTTTTGGTGTATGCAATCCCTAATTTTTACCTATTGGGCGAATGGTTCCTAGGATTTATCATCATCATGTATGCCATCTTCCCTGCTATCCGATATCTTTTTCTAAAGCGACCGCTATTCACCTTCCTGCTCTGTTTCTGCATAACAATGATGACCGGACAATATTATCACGGGGCGATGGCCATTACTCGTTTTCCCCCGTTGCGCCTCGCTGAGTTTTTGTTCGGAATGAGCTTCATTTATTTATTCAATTCGCCCCGCAGGACGCTGATTCTGCTTTTCTGTGGGGTATCGGCCCTACTTTTTTATTTATCGTTTTTTCTGCCGGATCCTTATGGTTTTCTGGCGCCGGGGGTATGCCTTTTTGTATGCCTCGCCTGCATGTCTCAGCTCTTGAACGCGGAATTGCTTGCAAGGACCATTAGGTTTGTCAGTGAATACTCCTATGGGGCCTTTTTAATTCACCATATTTTTCTCACTCAAGCACTGTCAATCTTTAAGGATCTACACTTAAATTATTTCAACAGCTATATGCTATTTGCTCTCCTGCTGGCATGTATTTACGGCCTGTCTTTTCTTTTAACCAATGCCACCGTTTTTAGTGTAAAAAAAATATTAGCGATAAGATTATTACGACCCCCGGATCAGTGAAGTTCCCCCTCCTGACAGGTTGTTCGGAGGGAAACATCAGGTGATTGCACAATTCAAACGGTATTCGCTAGAGATTTTATGCCCTTCTCCATGGTTTTCTGATTGTAAAACACCATTTTTTACGCTACAATAATTTCGTGCGGCTCGACCGGATGATTGCCGATAAAAGTATAGAACGAGAAGACATGCCATGAGCAAAAAACCATTGATTGCCATAACCATGGGCGACCCTGCGGGGGTCGGCCCGGAGATCATCGCGAAGGTGATCGACAGCAACGAGCTGTTCCCGCTCTGCAGGCCCATCGTAGTCGGCGACGCGGGGGTCATGAAAAAATTGGTGGAAGAGATGCGGCTTTCGGTCACGGTCAGGAGCATTGCGTCCGCGGGGGAAGCCGACCCGGCCGAAGGCAAGCTCGATGTTCTCGATTGCAAGAATGTGGACCTCTCAAGTCACAAATGGGGAACACCCAACAAGTCGTCCGGCACGGCGGTCGTGGAATACATCAAGAAGGCAGTTGACCTTTGCATGAAGAATGAGGCCGCGGCAATCGTCACCGCTCCGATAAACAAGGAGATGATGAACGCCGCGGGACATCATTATGCCGGCCATACGGAACTCCTTGCCCACCTGACGAACACGAAAGAATTCGGCATGCTGTTCGTGGGCGGCGGGTTGCGGGTGATCCTCGTGACTATTCACGTGGCGCTGAAAGATGTCGCCCGGCACGTCACGACGGGGAACGTGCTGAAGACCCTGCGCCTCGCGCACAAGGCAATGAAGCACTACGGCATCGAGGACCCGCGCATCGGCGTCGCGGCGTTGAACCCGCACGCGGGAGAGGGCAGGCTGTTCGGGTCCGAGGAATGGGACGAGATCCTCCCGGCGGTCATCAAAGCCCGGCAGGAAGGCATTCACGCAAGCGATCCGGTCCCCGCGGACACGCTGTTCTACAAGGCGCGAAACGATTACTACGACATCGTGGTCGCCATGTACCACGACCAGGGCCTCGCTCCGCTCAAGATGCTGGCCTTCGCAAGCGCCGTGAACGTCACCGTGGGACTCCCGATCATCCGCACGTCGGTCGACCACGGGACCGCGTACGACATCGCGGGCAAGGGCTGCGCCGATCCGGCGAGCTTGCTGGAGGCAGTGAAGCTCGCGGCCCACATGGCCGCAAAGCGGCAGCCCCCCGCAAAGGAGAACGATTGAAGAGCACGCCGCCGTTCCTAAGCCGCCCCTATTTTTTTGCCGTTGTCTTCTTCGCGCTTCTGCTCTTCCTCTTGTACCAGATGGCGCGTTTACTTGCGCCCTTTTTATCGGCCCTGCTCTGGGCGGCCGTCCTCACGCTGGTGCTCTACCCCTTGCACACGCGGATCCTGCGCGTGTTCAAGGGCAGGGCGGGGCTTGCCGCGGCCGCGACCACGCTCATCACGGTGCTGGCGATCGTCCTGCCGGCGATCGTGCTTCTTGCCCTGTGCGCGTTCCAGGCCATAGCGTTGTATGAATGGGCGTCCGGCGGAATCCAGTCAGGCAGGCTTATCGAGCTGTGGAATGGGTTTTCCTCTTCGCTTTCCGAGAAATTTCTCGCGCATCCTTCTCTTGCGGCAATCGATATTAAAGGGTTCCTGGTGAAGGGCATCGGAGAAGTATCATCTGCCCTTGCGGGCCAGATCGGCCCCTTCTTGAAAAATACCCTGCTGTTGGCGCTCGAGCTCGCGGTCATGCTTGTTGCGCTTTTTTTCTTTTTAAAAAAGGGTGAATTTTATTACCAATCGGCCATGGAGATGCTTCCCTTCTCTTCCGAGCAAAAGCATTCCATATCCCGGAAAGTGTATGACACCTTTCAGGCGGTAATGCACGGCGTTTTTTTGATCGCCCTCATCCAGGGCCTGGTCACGGGCATCGGGTTTGCCCTTTTCGGCGTCCCCTACGCGGTTTTCTGGGGTTTTCTCGCGGCCGTACTGGCGATCCTTCCCGTCGGCGGCGCGGCGATCGTCTGGGTCCCGGGGATGCTCTACCTGTTTCTGGCGGGCGCGAAAATCCAGGCGATGTTGCTGCTCGCGTGGGGACTCGTTTTGGTGACCTTGCCGGATAATTTTTTGAAGCCCCTTTTTATCGGCAAAAAAGCGAAACTCCCGACCTTGTTCCTGTTTATCGGTATTCTGGGGGGCTTGCAAGTGTACGGGATCCTCGGTGTTCTGCTCGGGCCCCTCGTGGTCACCCTGCTGACCGCCTTCATCCAGATTTACCGCGAGGAATTCGTAGGCCGGCAAGGAAAATAAGTAAGACTGTTCGGGGCGGATGTTCCCGGAGTTTATTCGAGACCGAAGAAATTTTGCACGTCATCCGTAAGGAGGAAGGAACAAGCATGGAAGATCTGGCAAAATCGGACACCTGGCGAGTGTTCAGGATCATGGCGGAACTGGTGGAAGGTTTCGAAGCGCTGAGCAACATCGGCCCCGCGGTGACCGTATTCGGGAGCGCGCGCGCCGAGCCGGGTTCGCCCTATTACGACAAATGTCTCGCGGTGGCTGAAACGCTGGCAAAGGACGGCTTTGCCGTGATCTCGGGCGGGGGGCCCGGCATCATGGAAGCGGCGAATAAGGGCGCGCAGAGCGCGAACGGCGTTTCCGTGGGCCTTAATATCGAGCTGCCGTCCGAGCAGACGCCGAACGCGTTCCAGGACGTGCGGGTGGAGTTCCGCTATTTCTTCGTGCGCAAGCTGATGTTCGTGAAATATGCGGTCGCTTACGTCATCTTCCCGGGCGGCTTCGGCACGATGGATGAACTCTTTGAGGCCCTCACGCTGATTCAGACCAAAAAGATCCGGGGCTTTCCGGTGGTCCTGGTGGGCAGGGACTACTGGCAGGGCCTGATCGATTGGATGAAGAAGACGCTGCTTACCGCGGGGAATATCGATCCGGCGGACCTCGAGCTCATGCATATCGTGGATGAGCCGGAAGAAGTCTGCGCGATCATCAACAAGCGATACCAGGACCGTGTGGGCGGCGTGCACCGGGACCGGAGAGATAAAACGAGAAAGGGCGTTTAGGGGGGATTCCTGTTAGTAACGAAGAGACCAAATTCAACAAAAGGCAAGAATTTTTCTCGCAAAGCTCGCAAAGGACGCCAAGAAGATTCTAAACCGCGGCTTGCTTTTTGGTTTTAAACCGGAAAAGATTTTGACTTAAGGTTCCCTTTGCGCGCTTTGCTTGCACCCAGCGCTTATGAGTGTTTACGCGAATGCAGGGCGCGAGAGACGCCTTTAGGTTCCGGTTTGTCCGGGTTAGGGAGTATTTTTGTCTTTCAGACGGTCGCGGTCGGCCCGTGTTTTTACGAGGTGGGCCGCCCGGAGCTTGCGGAACCAGCGCTCGATGGTTTCGCGGTAGATCATGGTGAGCAGGATGAGCGCAATGCTGACGCCGGCAAGCGTGAAGAGCGCCGCGTACTGCTTGTTCCGGAAGAACGAACCGCCCAGGGTGAGCAGCACGGTGCCGAGCAACCTGCCGCTCGTCGATACCATGAGAAAATCGCGTTGTCCCATGTGCCCCAATCCCAGCAGATAGCACAGATAATCCTTCGGAAACCCGGGGATGAGAAAGAGGAGAAACGCAAGGAACAGTCCCTTGTGTTTCATTACGTAGTCGTAGCGTTTCATCGTTTCGGCGCTCACCATCCGCTCGACGAACGGCCTGCCGGCAAGCCGGGCAAGGACGAAGGCCAGCCATGAACCGATGGTGAGGCCGATCGTTGAATAGACCACTCCCCCTACCGTCCCGAAGAGCATCCCGCCGACGAAGCCGGTCATCTCGCCGGGAACGGGGGCCGCGACCACCTGGAGGATTTGGAGACCGATAAAGATGAAAACAGCGTACGTGCGGTGCGCCGCGATAAACGTCAGCAGGAGATGTTTGTCGGTGAAGTACCGGATCAGCCCGAGGGGAAACAGAAGGTAGACGATTGCGGCGACGATCGCCCCGAACACCGTAAGACCGAGAATTGTTTTTTTATCCAGCTTGATCATGATCGTTAATAAAAAAACGGTCTACTTCTTAAACAGTTCATCAATCGCCTTGCGCGCCTGTTCGGTCCTGGTATTCGATATATCGGTGCGTTGTGATTCCGCAAAAAAGAAGTAATCACAAAAATTCGCCTTTGTTTTCTCTCTCACCAGCTCTGCCGCGGGTTCGCGGCACTGTTTCGATACGGACGGGTCGTAGAATGCGCAGTTCATACAGCAGTGCAGGTCGGCGCCGCAGGCGGAACAGACGTCCCTTCTGCCGACGCTTCCGCTGAGAGACAAATCTTTTTTGCAGGAATGACAGATTTTCACCGCGAGTATGATAGCGTATTATTGAATGTTTGACAAGCGTAAAAAGGAAGAACGGCGAAGGCTATGCGGCGACCGGCCGTGCACAGCCGATATTGACACTGTGTTTCTGTTTCTTGGCGGACAAGAGCGCCCGGTCCGCGGAGAGGATCAATTCGTCGGCGTTTTTACCGTCGCGGGGGTACGACGCGATGCCGATCGTGACCGTTAAGGCATACGGTTCGCCGGAGATGCGCAGAAATTCGTCCTCGATCTCCTGCTTGATCCTCGAGGCGAACAGGTTGTATGCCTTCTGGAGTCTGGTCTCGGGGAGGATGATTACGAGCTCATCGCCGCCGTATCGCGACGCGAGATCGGTGCTCCGGATGGATTTTTTGATCGCCTCGCCGAGCGCCGCGAGCGCCCGATCTCCCGCCTGGTGGCCGTAGGTGTCGTTATACTTCTTAAAATCATTCACATCGACGAGCGCGAGAGTAAACTCGTGACGGTGCCGGTCCGCGCGCTGGAATTCCCTGTTCAGAATGCTTTCAAAATACCGGCGGTTGAACAGGCCCGTCAGGCTGTCGGTGCTGGCCTGCTGTTTGAGCGAGGTATGCGTCCGCGCGTTATGGATAGCGATGGACGCGAAAGACGCGAGGATTTCGAGCGCCTGGAGCTCTTCGCGCGGGAAATTCCTCGGGGTGAAATCATCGACGTAGAGAATGCCGACGACCTCGTGGGAAAAGATGAGCGGAACGCAGGCGAGAGACTTGATGTTTTCCTGCACCGCGAGAGGGGTGGTGAAGAACGCTTTGTTCGTGGTGTCTTCGAGAACGGTAACGGCCCGGGACTTCAAAATCTTGTCCGTCAGACCCCCACGCCGCACCTTCCATTCGCAGTTTCCGATGAAGCCCTTGGAAAACCCCCGGTGCGCATGGATCCGCATCGTCGACGTCTTTGGCGTATAGAGCGCGACGCTTCCCGCCCGGGTCTTGGTGATCTCCATCGCCTTTTTGAGGATCGTGGCGAGGACCTTGTCGAGGTCGAGCTGCGAGACGACCGTCCGGGACGCCTGGATGATGTCGAGAAGCCTCTTATTTTCTTTCGTGACCGCCATTACCGCTTGCTCCGCATACCAGTCATTCTGGAGTCGCTCAAGGTCCGAACATAGGGAGTACGTTCCGCTATTTTTACCACGAAATCAGGATATTGTCAATCAATCTTGTCCGGCCGAGGCGGACTGCAATCAATATCACCATGCCGGCGGCGGCGTTTATGAGCGGCGTGAGGTCCTCCGGCCCGGCCACCTCGAGGTAATCGATGGCGATGCTCTTCTCCTCCTGCAAAAGGGACTGCATCGCGTGTTTCAGCTTGTTTGGGTCCGTGACGCCGGACTTGGCCAGGCGCTCGGCTGCGGAAAGAGCGCGAAAGATCGCCGTTGCGGCGCGCCGCTCGTCAGCCTGGAGGTAGCTGTTCCGCGAGCTCATGGCGAGGCCGTCCGCTTCCCGGACCGTCGGCAGCACCGAGATCGCCACGTCCATGTTCAGCCCTTTCACCATGCGTTTGATCACGACGCACTGCTGATAATCCTTCTGCCCGAAAAAGGCTACGTGCGGTTTTACGATGTGAAAAAGCTTGGCGACGACCGTCGCGACGCCCCGGTAGTGGCCCGGCCTGACCGCGCCTTCCAGGATGTCCGATATTCCTTCCACCGTAATGAACACCGACGGTTTTTCCGGATACAGCTCTTTCGCTTCCGGCAGGAACAGGACGTCGACGCCCGCGGCTTCGCACTTTGCGCAATCGCCTTCCCGGTCCCGGGGATAGCGGTCGAAGTCCTCCGCGGGCCCGAACTGGGTGGGGTTGACGAAGATGCTCACGATGACGCTGTCGCACCCTTGGCGCGCTTGCCGCATCAGAGACATGTGGCCCTCATGCAGAAAACCCATGGTGGGAACAAAGCCGATCTTTTTGCCCTGGCTCCTGAACGAGTCGGCGAAAGTCTGCATTTCCGCGATGCTGGTAATGGTCCGCATAGAATGATTCAGCTTGTAGCTCGTGGCCCGCAGCCGACAGCTTTTCCTAAAGAGCCGCGAACCAGGAGCACTGCATGCAATCGGGCCGGGAAGATTATTTCCCGAGAAGGGTCGTGAACGTATTGTGATGATCTTCCTCTGAGGCGAGGATTTCCTCGAAAAGCAGCCGAGTCGTGGAGTCGCCTTCAGCAGTGGCCTGCTTGATGGTCTCCTTGTAAAGCTCGATGGCCTCTTCCTCGGCTTTTGCGTCGGCCTCGAGCATCTCTTTGAGCGAACTTACTATCGCGATGGGGGCGGGTTTCGTTGTTGGAATACCGTCAAAATAGAAGAGGCGCTCGGCGATCTTTTCGGCGTGCTTCATTTCCTCGACGGCGATGCCCTTCAAAACATCGGCGATTTCCGCCGATTCAAGCCCCTTTGCCATCACATGCTGCCACATATACTGCACGCTCACCTGGATCTCGCGCGCGATCCCCCTGTTCATCAATTCGATCAACTTGCCGCTTGCCTTTTGCACCATCGAGATTCTCCTTTCCTTCCGGGAAGCCTTGCCGGTTTCGGACCCTGTGTCGAAGATTTTATCAGAAAATGTTCAAAATGGGAAGAGCCGAATGCACGCTGTTGAGAAGGGACGGGTCATGTGCGGGGCCGCCGGATTCCCCAGTGGGAAAAAAACTCCTGTTCCGCCCGCTTGGGGTCGTCGGTATTGTTCAGGATAAGCTGGCGGAGGTGGTGGTAACTGTCGAGATCGAGCTCCAAGAAGGTGACTGACAGGCTCCCCGGATCGGACCGGACGACTGTTCCCCGCGCTTCAATGACCACGCGCGGCTCGGACGCCGCGAGGGTTATCTTTACGCCGCAGGTCGTGCCTGCGGGAGGGACGGCGTCTTCAACCGTCAGGCGGAGCCCGGTCATGCAGATATCGATCCCGGCCCCGGACCTGACGGTCAGGCCTTCCGCCTGGATCTCTACCTCGGTATTGAAGGGCACCCGGATAAACTCTCTTCTCTCGCTCATGTTACCCGCCATACACGCCCTCTCGTCGCCCCATGTTTTAAGTATAGCAATAATGCACCGCTGCCGTCAATCGGAGTCAACCTGTTTCCCTGACCGCGCACGGGCCGCCGCGAAGGACCGGGAGATGTTTTTCCCTTCTGATTTACCGGGGCTTGGAGACGCAAACCTCTGGTTTTGTTTGACATCCCACCGGGTTTCTGGTAAAACTGTATATCGTTGGCTCTTTGCAGCGCGAGCACGGATTTCGCACCGCGATATTCTTTATTTAACTCAAGGAGAGGTGAACGATCGTGAAAAAATACGGTGTTTTTATAACGGCTTTAGCAATATCGGCCGGCATGGTTTTGTTCGGTTGCGAGAAGAAGCAGGAGGCCCCGAAGCCGGTTGTCGAGTCCTCCGTAACGCCGACGGCCGCGGCCACGACTTCGGCGCCCGCAAAACCTGAGAAATCCATGATAAAGAAGCCGGCGACGGCAAAATCGACGAAACAGGAGAAGAAAAAAATGCCAACGACAAAAGCGATCATCGAGACGAAATTCGGCAACATTACCCTGAAGTTCTTTCCTGATACAGCCCCCGGGCACGTAAAGAACTTTATCGACTTGGCAAAGAAAGGCTTCTACGACGGGACGACCTTTCACCGCGTAATTCCCGGATTTATGATCCAGGGAGGGGACCCGAACTCAAAGAACCCGGACAAGCGCGCGCACGGCACCGGCGGGCCGGGGTACACCATCAAGGCCGAGTTCAACGAGCGTCCGCACAAGCGCGGCACGCTCTCGATGGCGCGGTCCGCGAACCCCGACAGCGCAGGCTCGCAGTTCTTCATCTGCGTGAAGGACGCTCCATCCCTTGACCGGCAATACACCGTGTTCGGCGAGGTGGAGAGCGGCATGGAGGCGGTGGACAAGATCGTGTCCCAGCCCCGGGACGCGAGCGACAACCCGGACGAACGCATCGAGATGAAGGTGAAGATCGTCGAAGGAAAATAGCCCCGGAAAACCCAGAGCATGCCACGAAGTCACTAAGCTTTAAAAAGAATTACTTCGTGTCTTTGCGACTTTGTGGCTGATAGCTGTTTTTATTGAGGTGTTTTGTTGAAGCAGAAGATCAAGAAAATCGTCGTTGCCTATTCCGGCGGGCTGGACACGTCGGTCATTATCCAGTGGCTCAAGGAAGAGTACGGCTGTGAAGTAATTGCGTTTACGGCGGACATCGGCCAGGGCGAGGAGCTCGAGCCGCTTCGCGAAAAGGCGCTCAAGACGGGCGCGAGCAAGATCTACATCGACGATCTGCGCGAAGAGTTCGTCAAGGACTTCGTGTTCCCGATGCTGCGGGCCAACGCCGTGTACGAAGGCCGCTATCTTCTGGGCACCTCGATCGCCCGGCCGCTCATCGCCAAACGACAGATCGAGATCGCTGAAAAGGAAGGCGCCGACGCGGTCTGCCACGGCGCCACGGGCAAAGGCAACGATCAGGTCCGGTTTGAACTTACGTACTACGCGTTCAAGCCCGAGGTAAAGATCGTCGCGCCCTGGCGCGAGTGGAGCATGAAAGGAAGAGAAGAGCTCATCGCCTATGCCGAGAAGCACAAGATTCCGGTGACGGCAACCAAGTCCAAGCCTTTTTCAACGGACCGGAACCTGCTGCATATCAGCTACGAAGGCGGGATCCTCGAAGACCCGTGGAGGGAATCAACGGGCGACATGTACACGATGGCCGTGCCGATTGAAAAAGCGCCGGACAGTCCCGAGTATGTGGAAGTGGAGTATGCGGCCGGAAATCCCGTTGCCGTAAACGGGAAGAAGATGTCCCCGGCGGCGCTCCTTGCCGAAGCGAACCGCATAGCCGGAGCCCACGGAGTGGGCCGCGTTGACCTTGTGGAAAACCGCTACGTGGGCATGAAGTCCCGCGGCGTCTACGAGACGCCGGGCGGCGCGCTGCTGCACGCCGCGCACCGGGCCGTGGAGTCCATCACCATGGACCGCGAGGTCATGCACCTGCGGGACGGCCTGGTCCCGCGCTATGCCGAGATGGTCTATTACGGGTACTGGTTCTCTCCCGAGAGGGCCATGCTCCAGGCGGCCATCGACGAGTCCCAGAAAAACGTGACCGGCACCGCGAGGCTCAAGCTCTATAAAGGAAACTGCGATACGGTGGGAAGGAAATCTCCCGTTTCGCTCTATAATGCCCAGCTCGCTACGTTCGAAGCCGAGACGGTTTATGACCAGAAAGACGCCGAGGGCTTCATCCGGCTGAACGCGCTGAGACTGAGAGCGGGGCGAAAAGCGGGAAGGTGAGAAGGCAGGGGTAAGAAGGTCAGGAAGGGAAACGGAAAGCATAAGCATGATGCGTAAGACCGTGAAAAAAAAGATGGGCCCTAAAAAGCCCGTGGGACGCAAGCCCTGGTCCGGCCGTTTCACCGAGGCCACGAACGAGCTCGTGGAAGAGTTCACCGCTTCGATCTCCTATGACTGGCGGCTCTATCCCTATGACATCGCCGGCAGTATAGCCCATGCGAATATGCTCGGCAAAACCGGCATTATCGCCAAGAAAGAAGCCGACCGGATCGTCCGCGGGCTGGAAGAGATCCTGAAGGAGATCGCTTCCGGCTCATTCAAATTCAGCGTGGAGCTCGAAGACATTCACATGAACATCGAGGACCGGCTGATCCACAAGATCGGTCCGGTGGGCGGCAAGCTCCACACGGCGCGGAGCAGGAACGACCAGGTGGCGCTCGATCTCCGCATGTATCTGCGGGACGAGATCGCCCAGATCCACGAACTCCTCGGTTCCCTTCAAAAGGTCATCGTGGCCATCGCGGACCAGTACAGCGATGTGGTCCTGCCGGGGTACACCCACCTCCAGCGGGCACAGCCCGTGCTCTTCGGCCACTACCTGCTCGCGTATTTCGAGATGTTCGACCGGGACCGCGGCCGCCTCGAGGACTGTTTTCGCCGGGTGAACGTTATGCCGCTCGGAGCTGGCGCGCTCGCGGGAACGGTGCTTCCCATCGACCGGGGTTTCGTTGCCAAACAGCTCGGGTTCGCAAGCGTGGCCGAAAACAGCATAGACGCCGTCTCGGACCGCGATTTCGCCATTGAATTCACTGCGGCCTGCGCCCAGATTATGATGCACCTCTCGCGTCTGTCCGAGGAACTCGTCCTGTGGTCGTCGTCGGAGTTCGGATTTATAACGATCGCCGATGCTTTCACCACCGGGTCTTCCATCATGCCGCAGAAGAAAAACCCCGACGTGGCCGAGTTGGCCCGCGGCAAGACGGGGAGGGTGTATGGGAGCCTTATGGCGCTCCTGACGATCATGAAAGGACTGCCGCTCGCCTACAACCGGGACATGCAGGAAGACAAGGAGCCCATCTTCAACGCCGCGGACACGGTCACGCGCTCACTCTCGGTATTCACCGAAATGCTCAAAGGCATCACGCTCCACAAGGACGTGATGCGCAGGGCGGCGGAGGACGGGTTCATCACGGCCACGGACCTTGCCGACTACCTGGTGAGAAAAGGGATGCCGTTTCGCCGGGCGCACGAAGTGGTGGGCAAGGCGGTCCTGCGCGCCCTCGAACTGGAGTGCGGCCTCGTGAACATGCCGGTCGGGGAATACAAAAAACTCTCATCGCTGATCGGAGAAGACGTGTACGATGCGCTGTCCGTGGAAGCGTCCGTCGGAAGGCGCACGTCATACGGAGGCACGGCCCCGTCGAATCTGAAGAAGCGCCTCCGGACGCTCAAGAAAAAGATGCGATGAATATTCGTCCACTATGGCTGATCGCGGTCTGTTTGGCGCTCGCGCTTTCGGCCGGGACCGCCTGCGGAAGGAAGTCGCCGCCGCTTGTTCCGGAGAGCCCGAGGCCTGAAGCGGTAAAGGACATCAAGGCCGTGACCAGAGATACCAACGCATTCTTCTCCTGGCCCATACCGACGCGGAACATCGAAGGCAAGAATATGGTCCAGGCCGATGTCCGGCGGTTCCGCGTCTACCGTGCCGAGATCGGGCACGACCGGAAGAGGCCCCGGTACAAGCTCTTTGTCGAAATCGACATGGCGAATCCCGCGCCGGCGTCGGTGAGGAACGGCATGGTCTTCTGGACCGACCGCAACCTGAAATACGGACAGGTGTACGGGTACCGGATCAGGGCAGTAAGCGCACGGGGCGGGGTGAGCACGCCGTCTGATGAAGCGTGGGTTGCGCCGCTCTTGTCGCTCGCGGTCCCCAAGGGCCTCGTTGCACAGGGCGGAGACGGCAATAACCAGCTCTCCTGGGAGCCGGTGACCACACGGATGGACGGGAGCAAGTACGACGGGTTCGTCGGATATAATGTGTACCGCGGCGCGGAGAAAGGCCGGTACGAAGAGACGCCGCTGAACAAGGAGCCGGTGAGAACGACTTCGTACAAGGACACCGCGGCCGCAAACGACAGGACGTATTTTTATATGGTACGGTCCGTCGACAGTCCCGCGCTTCCCTGGAGAGAAAGCCTTGATTCCGCCGAGGTGTCGGCCACGCCGCGGGACATGACGCCGCCGAACAGGCCGACGGGGCTTACGGTCGTGCCGGGCATCGGCCGGGCATTCCTTACCTGGAATGAGAACAAGGAGCGGGACCTCGCCGGGTATCACGTATACCGGTCGAAGAAGAGCGGCAAGGACTATGAGCGGTTGACCGACAAGCCCCTGGGCCGCACGACCTTCTCGGACGAGACCGTGAAGGCCGGCGCCATGTATTACTACCTCATTACGGCGGTTGATGTGTCGGGGAATGAGAGCCCAAGATCAGTGGAAAAGAAAGCGTTCATTGAGAAACTGAGATGATCAAAATTCAAAACAGAAAAAACAAGTGATTACTCAGGTCAGCTGCTTCGCTTTGCGCAAGGCGCGCCGGATAATGAAGGGAATTTCGAAGTCGACCACAAGCCCCCGCCTTGCTTGATGTCCGTGTATCGGTCGCCGCGCGCTTCATTGCGCCTGCGCTCCGCAGCAAACCTGAGTAGTTACAAAAGCAAAATGAAAAAAAGCCGCGGCAACAGCCGCTATTTTGGATTTTTCTTTTTTCAATGTTAACCGGGACATACTACGATGCACGATTTTCAGTATAAAAACGGAGAACTCTATTGCGAAGGGGTCCCGGTCAAGACCGTGGCCCAGCGGGTCGGCACGCCGTTCTACCTGTACAGCAGCCATACGCTCGCGAACCACTTTCGCGCCTTTGACAGCGCCTTTGCGGGCGTCCCTCACCTCATCTGTTTTGCCCTCAAGTCCAACACGAACAGCGCCGTGCTCCGTCTGCTCGGAAGGGCGGGGGCCGGGGCGGACATCGTGTCAGGCGGCGAACTGTTCCGGGCCCTCCGCGCGGGCATCGACCCGAAGAAGATCGTCTATGCCGGCGTGGGCAAACGCCGGGACGAGATCGAGTACGCCCTGAAGGTCGGCATCCTCATGTTCAACGTCGAGTCCGGCGAGGAGCTTCTCGCGGTAGACCGGGCAGCAAAGGACATGCGCGCAAAGGCGAGGATCGGCCTCCGGGTGAACCCGGACATCGATCCCAAGACCCATGCATACATTTCCACGGGGCTCAAGGAGAACAAGTTCGGCATTCCCATCGATGAGGCGCTCGAATATTACCAGACCGCGAAGGGCCTCCCGCACGTGGAGATCGTCGGCGTGCACCAGCACATCGGCTCCCAGATTACCGAGGTCCAGCCGTTCGTGGACGCCCTCGAAAAGCTCGTCGGGTTCGTTGGCGAGCTGCGCTCCGCGGGCATGGACATCAAGTACGTCAATATCGGCGGCGGACTGGGCATCACCTACAAGGACGAGACCCCGCCCCTGCCGGCTGAAATGGCGCAGGCGATCCGGCCGCTGCTCAAGAACTGCGGATGCACCATCATCATGGAGCCGGGGAGGGCGCTCGTGGGGAACGCCGGCATTCTTGTCACGAGCGCCCTCTACCACAAGGACAGCGGGGACAAACACTTCCTCATTGTGGACGCGGGGATGAACGATTTGATCAGGCCGAGCCTGTACGAAGCCTATCATGACATCCGGCCGGTGATCGAACCCGCCGCGGACGGAAAGGACCTGTTCGACGTGGTCGGCCCCATCTGCGAGTCCGGGGATTTTCTGGCCAAAGACCGGACGATGCCCGAAGTGAAGCAGGGCGAGCTCCTTGCGGTCATGGGCGCGGGGGCCTACGGCTTCTCGATGGCGTCGAACTATAATTCCCGGCCGCGCGCGGCGGAGGTGATGGTCAAGGGGAAAGAGTACCACATTATCCGCGAACGCGAGACCTACAACGACCTCATCAAAGGCGAGAAGGTGCCGCGGTGGCTGGAAGGGTAGTGAAAAATGCGGATTGCGGAATGGCCATGAAGAAAATACCTTTTTCTAAAATGCAGGGGAGCGGGAACGACTTCATCCTGATCGACAACCGCAGGGGCGTCCTGAAAGGGAAAAACCTGAAGGACCTTGCAATCACCGTCTGCGACCGGCATTATTCGGTCGGCGCTGACGGACTGATCGTGATCGTGCCGTCGCGGAGGGCCGACTTCAAATGGCGGTTCTTCAACGCCGACGGGAGCGAGGCCGAAATGTGCGGCAACGGCTCGCGCTGCGCAGCGCGGTTCGCCCAACTCAGGAAGATCTCCGGGAAGAATGTGTCCTTCGAGACGCTGGCAGGCACCATTTCCGCGCAGGTGAAGAACGACCGAGTAAACGTGCAGCTCCCCGGCGCCTCCGGGTTGCGTATGAACATCGCCATTTCGCTCGAGAGCGGATTGCGCATGGGCCACTTCATCAACACCGGCGTGCCGCACCTCGTGTATCTTTCGAAGGACATCGAGAACGAGGACGTGGAACGTGTCGGACGGACCACGCGGCATCACGAACTGTTCCGGCCCGCCGGCACGAACGTGGACTTCATTCAGATCCAGGGCCCTCACAAGCTCCGGGTCAGGACCTACGAGCGCGGCGTTGAGGGAGAGACCCTCGCGTGCGGCACCGGCTCCGTAGCAGCCGCGCTTGTTGCCGGCGCGATCGGAGCGGTCTCCTCGCCGGTTGAGGTCGCAACGTGGGGCGGAGAAAAGCTGAAGGTCTCCTACGAGCGCACGGCTGAAGGGTTCGGCGACATCCGCCTTGAAGGCGGGGCGCAGGTGATCTGCGAAGGGACGTTGTATATTTAGTCTCAAGTCACAGGTTTCAAGTCTCAAGTTTTCGGTTCTATTAGTTTAACAACTTGAGAATAGAGACTTGAGACTCGAAACACGACGTATTTTGTTTTAAGGAGGCCTCTATGTTTAAGGGATCAATGGTCGCCATTGTTACGCCGTTCAGGAACGGGAAGGTGGATGAAAAGGCCTTCGGCGATTTAATAGAATTTCAGATTAAAAACGGCACCGACGTCATCGTGCCCTGCGGCACCACGGGCGAGTCGGCCACGCTCTCTCACGAGGAGCATCGCCGGGTCGTGGAACTCGCCGTGAAAATAGTAAACAAGCGCGTGCCGGTGATCGCGGGCTCGGGCTCGAACTCGACTTCCGAGACGCTGGAGCTGACCCAGTACGCGAAAAAGGCGGACGCCGACGGCGCGCTGCTCATCACCCCCTATTACAACAAACCCACGCAGGAAGGCCTCTACCGCCACTTCAAGCTGGTGGCCGAGTCCGTGGACATCCCCGTCGTCCTCTATAACGTGCCGGGCCGGACGGGCGTGAACATGCTGCCGTCGACGGCTGCGCGGCTGCGCGAGGTCAAAAACATCGTCGGCGTCAAGGAAGCCAGCGGAGACCTGAAGCAGGTGAGCGAGATCCTCCGGCTCTGCGGCCGGGATTTCGACGTGATCTCGGGCGACGATTTCACCACCCTTCCGGTCCTTTCCCTCGGCGGCGTCGGCGCCATTTCGGTCACGGCGAACGTGGCGCCCGCCGATTGCGCGGCGATGTTCGATGCATTCTTCGCCGGCAGGATGGAGGAGGCGCTTAAGCTCCACTACAAGCTGGAACCGCTCCACGGCGCCATGTTCATCGAGACCAATCCGATCCCGGCGAAGACCGCCCTGGCGCTCATGGGCAGGATAGCCGAGGAGTTTCGTTTGCCGCTGTGTCCCCTGGCGGACGCGAACAAGGAAAAGTTGAAGAAGACGCTGAAGGACTACGGGCTGATTTAATTTTTTTGCCACGAAGACACGCCCTGCACTCGCGATGCCACTCGTAAACGCTGGGCGCAGGCGAAGGCACGAAGAAAGAGTAAAATAATTATGTTGTTCTTAGTGTCTTAGAGACTTCGTGGCATATTGTTTCTAAAGGAGCTGAACTATGATCAAAGCCGTCGTAGTGGGCGCCGCGGGCAGAATGGGCTCCCGGATCATCAACGTTCTCTCGACAGCGGAAGGCATCCGACTATCGGCCGCAATCGAACGGAAGGGGCATGCCTTGATCGGCCAGGATGCTTCCAGCGCAGCGGGGCTTCCGTCCGGCGGGGTACTGACTCTCATCACGGACGACCTCGGCGCCGCGCTGAAGGCGGCGGACGTGCTCATCGACTTTACCCTGCCCGAGGCGAGCCTTGAGCATATCCGCGTCTGCGCCGAACACAAGCGGCCCATCGTGGTCGGGTCAACGGGGTTTTCGAAGGCCCAGCTCGAAGAGATAAACACCTTGACCCAGGCGATTCCCTGCATGCTTTCGCCGAACATGAGCATTGGTGTGAACCTCTGCTTCAAGGTCCTGTCGGAGATCGCCAAGACCATCGGCGAGGACTATGATATGGAAATCATCGAGGCCCACCACCGCATGAAGAAGGACGCGCCCTCGGGCACGGCAATGAAGATGGCCCAGGTGCTGGCGCAGGCGGTGAACCGGAACCTGGACGAAGTCGGCGTGTACGCCCGCAAGGGCATGGTCGGCGAGCGGTCCAGGAAGGAGATCGGCATACAGACGCTTCGTGGCGGCGACATCGTCGGCGATCACACCGTGATGTTCGCTGGAATAGGCGAGCGCATCGAACTCACTCACCGTGCCACCAGCCGCGACACCTTTGCCGCGGGCGCAGTGCGGGCCGCGAAATGGATCGTCGGCAAAAAACCCGGCCTCTATGATATGCAGGACGTTCTCGGATTAAAATAACGACACAGGATAAAGGAGTCTATCATGAAAAAAATTTCGCTGTTAATCATCGGATGCCTAATTATGCTGCCGCCACTTTCGGCGCATGCATTTAAGATGAAAAAAGGGCAGGACTGCATGGACTGCCACAAGCTGAACGTAAAGGACGCGCAAATAATTATCGAAAAAGCGGTGCCTGGCGGCAAGGTTGTGGAAGTAAAGGCTTCGCCGATAAAAGGCGTATGGCAAATCGACGTTCAACGGGGTGAGCAGCGCGGCGCCGTGCTTCTCGATTACTCAAAAAAGTATCTGGCCGGCCAGATCGTCCCCGTCGACCAGCTCGGCAAACAGCCGCCGCAGCGCAAGGTGGACTTCTCCAAAATTCCGCTCACCGATGCGATCGTTCTCGGCGAAACGAAGGCAAAGATAAAAGTGATCGTGTTCACCGATCCGGACTGCCCTTTTTGCCGGGAGCTGCACCCGATCATGAAACAGATCATTGCAAAGCGCAGCGATATCGTTTTTTACCTCATCCTCAATCCGCTGCCCATGCATAAGGACGCGTACAAGAAGGCCCAGGCCGTCCTTTGCTCAAAATCACTTACGATGCTCGACGATGCCTTCAGCGGTAAAGCAGTGCCCGAACCGGCCTGCCCCGCGGATGCGGTGGAGAGAAGCAAGGCCCTCGCCGACTCGCACGGATTCAACGGCACGCCGACGCTCGTGCGCGAAGACGGCACGGTGCTTTCCGGGTATCTTCCGGAAGAAAAGCTTTTGGAGTGGATCGACAAGAAACAATAGTCCCCGCCGGGCGGCATTAAAAAGCGGCGATTGCATTCTGAGGATACGGGGAGGAGAGTTCGTGGTCCAAACGACGGAGAAGGAGACCTATGTTCAGTCCCTCTTTGCCGAGCGTCTCGGCGGGAAGATGTTCGGGAAGGAACGGGGAGAGTACAAGTTCGAAAAGATCAAGCGGGCCAAACGCGCCGCGCTTGCCGCGCATCCCGGCGAGGAGCTGATCGATTTCGGGGTGGGCGAGCCGGATGAGATGGCCTTCCCCGGCGTGGTCAAAGCACTCCAGGACGAAGCGGCGAAACCCGAAAACCGCGGTTACGCGGACAACGGCATTCAGGAGTTCAAGGACGCGGCAACACGCTACCTGCAAAAAGTCTACGGCGTCGGCACTATCAACCCCGCAACCGAGGTGTTGCACGCCATCGGGAGCAAGCCGGCGCTCGCTATGTTTCCCGCGGTTTTCATCAATCCCGGAGACGTGACGCTCATGACCGTGCCGGGGTATCCCGTCATGGGCACGCACACCCGCTGGTACGGAGGAGAGGTGGTGAACCTGCCGCTTCAGGAGCAGAACGGTTTTCTTCCGGACCTGAACGCGCTTCCCAATGACGTGAAGAAGCGGGCGAAGCTCCTTTACATCAATTACCCGAACAATCCGACCGGCGCGGGCGCGACGAAAGCCTTTTTTGAAAAAGTCGTGAAGTTCGCGAAGGAAAACAGCATCGTCGTTGTCCATGACGCGGCGTACGCGGCGCTCACGTTCGGCTCCAGGCCCTTTTCTTTTCTCTCGGTAGACGGCGCAAAAGAGGTGGGCGTGGAGGTCCACTCGTTATCAAAAGCGTATAACATGACCGGCTGGCGTCTGGCTTTTGTGGCGGGGAACGAGCGCGTGGTGGCGGGCTTCGGCAATGTAAAGGACAATTACGATTCGGGCCAATTCAAGGCCATCCAGAAGGCGGGCGCGTATGCCCTCGGCCATCCAGAGATCACCGATGAGATCACGGCAAAGTACGAGCGCCGGCTGCGGGCCATGGTGTCCGTGCTCGCGGGAATGGGGTTCAATGCAAAGATGCCGGCGGGGTCCTTCTATCTGTACGTCGGAATGCCGAAAGGGATCAAAGGCGGCAGACGGTTCGCGAATGCCGAAGAATTTTCGGAGTTCCTTATCACTGAAAAACTCATCAGCACCGTGCCCTGGGACGATGCGGGCCCGTACATCCGCTTCTCGGCCACCTTCGAGTCCAAAGGCAGGGCGGACGAGCAGCGCGTGCTCGAGGAGTTCAAGAAGAGGATGGGGGACTTGCAGTTCGAGTTTTAAGACGATACACGCTGCCAAGATACATGATGCCTGATGTTTTCGGCCTCTATTCTATCTTGTATCGTGCATCCTGCATCCCGTACTTCTATGCCGACCATCGCATATATCGGTTTGGGTTCGAATATCGGCGACAAACAGGGCTTCTGTCTGAAGGCGCTCGAGCTCCTGGACAGGGCGGGCCGCGTGAAACGAGTTTCCTCGTATTACTGCACGGAGCCGGTGGGCTACCGCCCGCAGGAAGATTTTATCAACGCCGTTTGCGAGCTCGAAACCTCCCTTTTGCCGGAACAGTTGCTGGCCGCCTGCCGCGCCATCGAGGACGAACTCGGGCGGCGCAGGTCGCTGCGCTGGGGGCCGCGGACCATCGACCTCGACATCCTGCTCTACGGAGACCGGGTGATCGAGACCCCCGGCCTTACGATACCGCATCCGCTCCTGGCGTCGCGGGGATTCGTGCTCATCCCGCTGTGCGAAATCGCGCCCCAGGTCGTGCACCCGATCTTCCAAAAAACGGCGGACCTGCTGCTTCAGGAGCTGCAGGACCCGCATCGCGTGGCCGCATGCTGAGCCGGGGACCATTATGAACAGGAAACGGGAAACCGCGCTCCATGCCAGATATATCGTGACTGAAGGCCCCATCGGCGTGGGCAAAACAAGCCTGACGGGCCTGCTCGCCGAGGAACTCGGCGCCCGGGTGATCTTCGAGCGCGCGGAGGACAACCCCTTTCTCGCCGATTTCTACAAGGACCCCGCGCGATACCGGTTTCAGACGCAGATGTTCTTTCTCCTGAGCCGGTTCAGCCAGCAGCAGGAGATGGCCCAGCCCGATCTTTTCACCCGGATCACGATCAGCGACTACCTCTTCGATAAAGACCGCATCTTCGCATACCTCAATCTCGACGAGAACGAGCTCGCGCTCTACGAACAGTTTTATAAAATACTCGAGCCCAAGATCGTGCGGCCCGACCTGGTCATCTTTCTCCAGGCCGACACGGACACGCTTCTGCGCCGCATCAAGCTGCGCGCCAGATCTTTCGAGAAAGACGTAAATTCCGATTACATCGCCGCCATGAACGAGGCCTACAACCAGTTCTTTTTCCGCTACAGCGATACCCCCTTGTTCGTCATCAATACTTCGGACATCGATTTTGTGCATCGGCGGGAAGACCTCGACGACCTGCTCAAGCAGATCCTCGGCATGAAGCAAGGTACGCGGTACTACGTGCCGAAGTCGAAGAAGCGGTAACTTCCTCGACACCTACTCGACAAAGCCGAATCGATTTCCGCGCAGTAAAATTGCAGCCTTTGTGGGCTGTGCCAAAAAAATTGTTTACCTTTTTACATCCCCTAAAAATACCCATCCCCGGTGATTTTTTGGCTTGACAGGTGATTTTTTGGATATTGACATCTTTTGCAAAGTTCCACATACTCCAGCCACATCTACGAAATATTTCCTTCCATCAAGCAAGAAAACAGCAGTCGATTGAACTAAGGCTGTTGCAGTTCGATTTTAGCATTAAATATTTCATCGGAACAAAACGGAACGAAAAAGCTGCTGTCCGAGTACGGCGACGCGCTTGTCTGCGTGCGCTACCGGTATGACAGGGCGAGCTGCACGAGGGCAAAGACCGTTGAGCTCATTGTGGAGAAAAAAGCATGGACACCCTCACCTCGGCCGCAGATTTCCGACACTACACTTGTTCCTGTGCGGATCGGGTTTGCTGAAACAGCATTGCAGGAAAAGGCACGGGCAGCAAGGGGAAGATGGGACCCGGATGCAAAGTTATGGTTCATTCAATTCGGCAAGATCAAAGGGACTGTGCTGGAAAAGCATATAGTATTAGATGCAAGTAGGGGAGATGAAAAAAGCAAAAAGCATCTAATACTATAAACCTGGCAGGTATATAATAATAGATGCTTGTATATAGTATTATATGTTTGCATCTAATATTAGATACCCGAGCCTAACTGCTCAATAACTGGTTAGATCGTAAAAGGACAGAACATGAATGATTATCGTTCAATCATGAAGAAAGTCGGTATTGCCCTTATCGCTATTGGTACCGTCGATGTTGCGTACATGATTTATTGCATCATCCATAGTATAGGCTATTCTTCCAGCTTTAATATTTTTGCCATTATCGCGGGTGTGTATCTGTATCGAGGAAATCTAAAATCAGTTCGCATCATCAGCTGGTTTAGCGCCTTTTTATCAAGTGCATTCATAGGCGTGATGGTGCTTTTCCCCTTTTTTACGCCAATCGATCTTATGACAACATACATCAGGCTTTACCCGATAGCCTTTATTGCATACAGTTTTATCGCAATTGCGTTGATCATATTCTTGATTTGGGTCTACAAAACATTAAACTCAGAAGTCATCCTTACTGCCATTACTCAAAATAATGTGGACAATAAGCGGCTTTGGCGCAAGCCTAAAAACGGGTTTATCTTCGGCGGGTGTCTTCCCGTTATACTTGCGATCATTATGTCAGTATCCCTCTTCGGTGAGACGCCTGAAAAAGCAAAGATTGAGGCAGAAAAAATTACCGGCTCTGGATATAAATATTCTGTCACGTCCTGGAATATCAACTCGACGTTTGGAGGAAAAACATTCTATCGGGTCAATGTTACCGCATACAACGACCATGAAATTAAAGACGTTCACGTCGAATGGGAAAAATAAAAGTTCTAACCACTCGTGTCGAGATGGTCACTGAAAAACGCACCCCTCACGCGCTCGTTGAACCTGTAGGAAAACCCCCAGAAAGGCACTTTTTAGCCCTTTCTGGAGGCGACGTATTTTCACTGATGCTAATAAGAATAGTGTCGTCGATGATTCCAGGCCCGGATGACGAGCTTTATCTCACCTAACCATCATCGAGAGACAGCGCGCAAGATTTATCGCGTTAAGCGAAGCCTGGTGCGTTGGTACTTAAAAAGGGACTTATTCTACAGACTCGTTAATCAGTGAAAGGAAATACTGTGCACAACTTCTATTTGATAAGAATACTGCTTTTATTATTCACAGTTACTCTCCTACCGCAATGTCAAAAGAATAAAATAATTCCGAGCAAAACCCAAACATCATCCGCAGTAGTTTTAAGAGATGGAGAGCTTTACGAAATTAGCGGTGATAAAGTCGGTAGTAAAATTACGTCCGCTGACGGGAACGTTAAAAGCTACCTAATGACTTCGGACAGGCGCTATGTCGCATATTCAGTATTTGTAGGTTTTTACAATGTCGTCGGACTTGATGGTCCTGGTGATTTAAGACCTGTTCATCATATAATTGTCATGGACCTAGATCGAAAAAAACAACTTACCGAAATTAAGCCCCAAAGCGAGAACGAGCCATTTATTTATGCAGACCATTGGATTTCGAATGATGAACTTCTTCTCCAAGAAGCTGACGGTTTTGTCACCGGCTACAATTATATTTATCGCATCAGTAACAACGAATTAAGGATCGCCAATTCGGGCATTGAGGAAGATTTGAACAGTGAGGCGACTGGAAGTTAACTTGTCGTTCCACGCCGCCCGCTTCGCGGCGTGTGAACTCCGCGTTAGTTTTGAAAGGGGTCGCGAATCTATGAGCGCAAATGGTTTCCTTGATAAACTGTCAAAGTTCTTCAATCCGGGATATAGGGTTACCTTTGGTGTGAATGACGTTGATAAATCGGTTTTAGATAAAATCATCGATATTTTAAAAGCCGACCATTTTATTCTCGTTCAAGAAATTGCCCATCCAGCACGCCGCAATTATTTGCTTGCAGCATACTTAAAAAGCTTCACGTCGGAAAGAAATAATTGCATCAATGCAACATGTCATTATCCGAAATCAGAATATCCAGAAAAAAGATTAGAAAGCCTTGGGTTAGTATTGCAGAATGATGTCAGAGGACGCGAGCCTGCCATGAAATCTAAAATGGATGCGCTTGCCGACTCTCTATTCGACGAAATCTCAAAGCATGTCAGCAAAGAGAATATATTTGTCACACGCAGGAATACAAGCCCACAATCCGGAGCTTAAAGACACAGAGTTATATCTGCGACAAACCAACAAGGTGTTCGAGAGGGGCCGTGAAGCTGGCCCCTCAACACCGCAATGGCCCGCGCTTCGCGCGGCCCATCGCCCCGGTGAGCGGCCGACCTGCTGTCTCGCGCGAAAGCAGCGCGAGCCATCAAACCGGTCGAGACGGACTTGCCCCCTGCGGGGGCAGCCGCTCACCGGGGCGTTGAAGCTGTAGAAAAACCCCTAAATTAGCCCAAATTTGCTCATCTGGGAAGCAGCGGCAATGTCGAGGATCGTAATAGAAGGAACGATATAAACGCGGGAATGCCCGAATAGCAGGCTTACCCGCATCTCATAGAGAACAAATGACTCGACCAGAATTTAATTGCACTGTATCGCTTCTAGCGCACCGGGGTTAGAAAAAGGACTTATTCTACAGACTCGTTGAGTCTGTAGAAAAACCCCTGAAAGGGCTTATTTTAACCCTTTGAGGGTAGCGACGTAATTTCGCTGATGCTAATAGGAGTAGTAATGGCGACGATTCTGAGCCCGAATGACGGGCTTCTCCTCACTTGGCCATCATGAGAGACAGCGCGGAAGTTTAATTGCGTTAAACGAAGCCTGGTGCGTCGGGGCTTTGAGAGGGACTTTTCCTACAGACTCATTATATGCAATGTGCGCAACGGAGGGATACTATGAAAGCACAACAAATTAAAATAGGAGGAAGCTAAACATGAGAAGAATAGTTGTTTCTGCTTGGATGACGCTGGATGGCGTCTTTGACGCAGATACAATGAGTCAATGGTTTAACCCTTACAACAGCGGTCAGAGGGGCGAGTATATTAAAGCGACTGTATCCGGATCGGGTGCCCTCCTCGTTGGACGAACAACCTATGAAATGCTTGCAGCTTATTGGCCCTATCAGAAGAATGATGACAATGGGCCTGCGAGCAGTATTAACAGCATGCCCAAGTATGTTGTCTCTTCCACACTGAAAGAAGCTAATTGGAATAATTCGACAATTATCAAAGACAATTTCATTGAGGAAATCAAGAGACTGAAACAGCAACCTGACGGCGACATCCTTATACCCGGCAGCGCCAGTCTCGTCCACGCGCTGATGAATACCAATCTAATCGATGAATATCAGTTCCTAATTCAACCCATTTTCATGGGGAGCGGGAAGCGTTTCTTCAATGAAGGCATGCACATGACGAAGCTGGAGCTTGTCAAAACGAAAACGCTCGCTTTGGGCGTTCTACTGCTCTGTTATCAGCCAGTAAAGAATTAGATTGATGCGCACACTGCATTCCATGAAATATGTACAACAATTATGGGGTTCCTTGATAATGTGAACAAAGATTTTACGAATGTTGCTGTAAATGAAACGCACTTGTTAACCAAAACATGGGAGAAATCAGCTACAGTTGGTATTTCTTGAGTTACATAGGTCGGGTAGAGCAGAATGAAGTCTGAGGC
>JBGOTO010000002.1:0-50804 GCA_041476485.1 Nitrospirota bacterium | reverse complement strand
TCCTGGGGATAACCCTTTTGGGGAGAATCGTAAGGCTCTTTTTCACGGGGAAATGAGGTGGATCAGTGCCTTACTTGTACACTTCATCATGGCTTCCGATATCGAGCAGGATTATTTCTTTTTTCGTGATTATGACGGTCATGGTAATCCGATAGCTACCGGTAATGCTGACTGCCTGGACCCCGGTTTGCCTGCCGCCGAGCTGGTGGTATTCGAGATGGGGCTGAAAAGGATCTTTTTCCAGATCGCGAAGGATAGTGGCGATTTTCTTCTTGAGTTCAGGATGGCGTTTGGTAAACTTCTTCGCGCTCCGCGTGAAGTGGGCTGTCCATTTGAGCGTGTACATGCCTTACTCTTCCAGCCCCAATTCCTTGATCAGGTCCTTTGCAGTTCCGCGCTTGACTCTCCCTGCCTTAACGTCTTCCAGCGACGCGCGCAGACGGGCGCTGTAGGCCTCGCCTTCTGAATCGATCAGATCGCGATACCGTTCCTCGGAAAGCACGACATACTGGGGTTGATTGTTCTTGATCACGTGGACCGGGCCTTCCTTCAGGGCCTCATCCACCGCCGAAATCCCTTTTCTTTTGATCTCCTGTGCCGCGATTGCGTTCATAGCGAAGCACTCCTTTCAGTACATAATTTGGTACTAATAATATACCATAATAGTGTACTAAAGGAAAGGGGAAAACGGTAGCCAAATGCGGATTGCGGAATGTTCAGAAGATAGGGTCACTCCGCTGCGATGCGGACCTTTCGAAACATCCTGCTGAGGGCCGGGAGCTGATAGCGTGCGTTCAAACCGCTGGGGTTCGGCAGGACCCAAACCCGTGACAAGCCGATGCGCTCCTCTTGAAGGCCGAAGCCGGCTTTCGGCTTTCCAAAGGCGATGCGGAAGGCCTGGATGCCGAGAATTGCCACCACGCGGGGACGAGTGCGCCTGATCTTCGCTTTCAAGCGTTTTCCCCCTGCTTCCAGTTCCTGTTGATCAAGCTCGGTTGCCGCCGCGGTGGATCTGTTCACGATGTTCGTAATGCCATACCCGTGCTTCAGCAAAAGCCGCTCCTCAAAAGGCGAAAGCTGTTGCGCGGTGAACCCCGCCTTCTGCAGCACGGGCCAGAACCGGTTTCCCGGACGGGCGAAATGATGTCCTACGGCCCCGGAATACAGACCGGGATTGATGCCCACGAACAGCACCCTCAGCCGGGGAGCAATGACGTCCGGGACAGGTTTCCCGTATGCTTCGAGAAGCTGGGCCTTCGTGGCTTTCGTGATTGGGGTCATGGGTAGAGATAGAGTACGCGGCGCCATCGGCGAAGCGAAAGCATATGCGCCACTGGTCGCGTCTTGGTAAAATGCTCGAAAGAAAAAGGGGTTACAGCATGTGCTGTAACCCCTTTATAAGTTTGGTAGCGGGGGCCGGATTTGAACCGACGACCTTCGGGTTATGAGCCCGACGAGCTACCGGACTGCTCCACCCCGCGATGAGTGTGCATAGTAAATCACAACCGCCCCGATGTCAAGATAATTATGGGACGGATGTTCCGGTTCCTTAAAAAGCATCCCGGCCGATTTCGCGTCAACGAACGTACTGATTGATCTCCGCTGACGCCGTGCCGAAGCAGCTCGCGGCAAAGGACGAAACCACTATTTCGTTGCAAAACCGCTTTTTTTGCCTTATAATGTAAGCAATAATTTGTTTGGTTCCACTCTTGAGCGCGAGGTTTGTTTGACAAAACGAGAAAAAACGTTAGTTCTGACAATTGCCGCTTTCCTGTCCTTATCCCTCCAGCCGAGCCGCGTCGCAGCCGACATCTATCAGTACACGGACGAAAACGGCGTGGTCCATTTCAGCAACGTCGGCGTCGGCAGCAGCAAAAAATATAAGGTCAAGCCGGAACCGAAGGAAAAACAATCAACCGGGTCTTCTTCGCAAACTCCCCGCGGGGCGACGCAGACAGCATCTTCGAACATGCCGAGCGCCTACCTGGACAGCATCAGCGCCGCCTGCGACCGGCACGGCGTGGATCCGGCCCTGGTGCGCGCGATCATCAAGGTGGAATCCGATTTCAACCCCTATGCCCTCTCCCGGAAGGGTGCCATGGGGCTGATGCAGCTCATGCCGCAGACGGCCGTGGAGATGAACGTCAAGAACTCCTTCAACCCGCACGAAAACATCGCCGGCGGCGTGCGCTACCTCCGGTACCTCATGGACCGGTATGAAGGGAACCT
Organism: Nitrospirota bacterium; assembly: GCA_041476485.1. Taxonomy (GTDB): domain Bacteria; phylum Nitrospirota; class UBA9217; order UBA9217; family UBA9217; genus JBAZLV01. Next base: position 48,575 of record JBGOTO010000002.1, on the reverse strand, counting down.
TTCGCTCGCGCTCGCGGCGTACAATTCCGGAGAAACCACGGTAAAGCGCTGGGGCACAGTGCCGCCGATCAGGGAAACGCAGCAGTATGTGAAGAGAATCCTCTCGATCTATAACGGGAAGGGCACCACGTTCACTCCCCGCTACACCATCTACATCGGCCACGGCGAGGATGGGGTGCTCATGCTCACGGACAACCCGTCCAACCATCAAAACAAAAAACTCAAGCAGAAAACCGCCAAAGACCTGTAAGTAAAACCAGAAAGGATTTTGACTCAAGGTTCCCCTTGCGTCCTTTGCGCGCTTAGCGAGAAAAATTCTTTTCAGAAAGTTATTCTGGAGAGGGGCAGTGGGAATCGAACCCACCACACCGGAAGAATCCGTGACGTGTCGCTGGTTTTGCAGACCAGGAGGAGCCCAGCTCCATGTCCCTCACTTACAATTCTTTGAAGCTGATCTTGTACCCGATATTGAACCCGTACAGGTCTTCATTGATCGGTTTGCCGTCCGCCTCGGCGTAGGGGTACATGAAATAGTTCAGGGGCCCTCCGCTCTGAGGCGGGTTCAGGATAATGTCCCGCCCAGTCCCGAACGCGATCCGGCTCTCATCCACCGTTCCGAAGTAATATTCGCGGACGGGCTTCGCCTTCGCCAGGTCGCACTGCTGCTCAAGAATGTACTTCCGCACGTCCGCGGGGTCCACGACCACCCAGCCCTTCCCCGGCAGATAGAACTCCGCCCAGCAGTGCTGCGATTTCGTCATGTCCCCTTCCCTGCCTTTCGGCATCCGGATGCCGAAGGCCTCCCGCGCCGGGATTCCCGTTGCCCGGGCAAGGGCGACGAAAACAGAATGGATGTCCGCGCACTTGCCGCCGCCGGTTTCGAGCAGCCGCTCCACTTCGCCGAGCCCGCACCCTTTCACGTTCGGGTCGCGATACATGTTTTCCACGATCCAGTCGTACAGCGCGCGCGCCCGCGCGAGCACGGTCTTTTTCCCTTTGGTAACGGCAAGAGCCCGCTCCCTGATCTTCGGGGTGAGTGGCAGCGACGGAGATTCTTCAAGATAGGGTTTGAACTCTCCCGGCGAAAATGCGAGCTCCTTCTCCGGGAACTCCGTGGTTACCTGCTCCCTCCTCGTGACCTGGAACGTGTAAACAAGCTTCCTCTCCCGTGTGGGCCCTTTCCACTCCGCATAGAGCACGGAGTTGCCGGATTTCGGTTCCCGGTACACGCCTGCCTGCGAGTAGTTTCCCTTGATCGCGACATCCGTTATGTCCTGGTTCCCGTCTGACACGGGATAGGGAATCCAGAGCTTCACGTCTTTGGCGTCAACAGGAGATTTCAGGTCCACTTTAATCGTTATCTGGCCCTTCCGTTCCTTGGCAAACAACGGCGCCGCCCCTACGAGGCAGCAGAACAACGCAACGAGCAACACAATCCTTCCGAAACGCATACGCAACTCTCCTTTGCACTTTATTGATGAATTCGCAGGAAGTCAGGATTTTATTATCATTTCTCGACGAAGATCATTCCCGCTTCTCCCTCGATGACTTCTCCGATCACCGCCCTGGTCTCCACGCCCCGCTTGGCAAGCCCGGCAAGCAGCACATCGAGCTTGGCCGGAGAAACGGCGATCAAGAGCCCTCCCGAGGTCTGGGCGTCGGCGAGAATCAATTTTTCATCCTCAGTGATGCCCGATGCCCACTCGACCTTTTCGCCCACGTACGCGAGGTTCGCGCGAGTGCCGCCGGGGACGCTCAGCTTTACCAAATCACGGACGCCAGGAAGAACGGGCACGTTCGACAGGAGTATGCGGGCGTCGGCGCAGCTTCGATGAAGCATTTCGTGCAAATGGCCGAGCAGGCCGAACCCGGTGACGTCCGTCGCGCCCTTGGCCCCTGCTTCGAGCATGGCTTCTGCCGCAAGCTTGTTCAGGGTCTTCATGTGCCTGGTCGCCGTCGCGATTATTTCCTCCGACGCCCGCCCGACCTTGATTGCGGTAGAAATGATGCCCGTGCCGAGCGGCTTGGTCAAAACGAGCCGGTCCCCGGCCTTGGCGCCGCCCTTCGGGACGATCTTGTCGGGATGCACCGTGCCGGTCACGGCCATGCCGTACTTCGGCTCTTTGTCGTCGATCGAGTGGCCGCCGATGATGCTCACCCCGGCTTCCTGAGCCTTTTCCGCCCCGCCGCGCATGATCTCTGCCAATACCTCCAGAGGGCCGTCCTTCGGATAGGCCACAAGGTTCAGCGCCGTGAGCGGCCTGGCACCCATGGCGTAAATATCGGACAGCGCATTCGCCGCGGCGATGGAGCCGAAGTCATAGGGATCGTCGACGATGGGCGTGAAGAAGTCCACGGTCTGGACCAGGGCAAGGTCGTCGGCAATCTGGTAGACGCCGGCGTCGTCCTCGGTCCCCGCGAGCACGCGGGGATCGACGACCGCGGGCAACGACTTGAGTATCTGGTCCAATACCTTTGGACCGAGCTTGCAGGCTCAGCCCGCGCCGTGGGACAATGAAGTAAGTTTGATTTTCTCTTTGCTGTTCTTGCCTTCAGCCATGATCATCACCTCTCAGCTGTGATTAGAATACCATTCGTACGGACAATCAGTCAAATTGCTTCTGTCTATCAAATCAACGGTGATTCATAGATAAAGCCTATAGTTCTTTCCCCGTTCCAATGCCGGAGATAACAGACCGGGACAGGAGTTCTCCGGCCATGAACAAAGAAAGAGCCGTCCCCGTGGTGAGGGACGGCCCTTGCGGAAGTATATCCTTCTACTTTTTTTTCTCCATAGTCGAAATGCCGAACGGCATATAACCCGGGCAGACGCCTGTGGAGCTTGTCAGCAGCAGGACCACGGCAAAGACGCCGAGGACAGATGCAACCGTGCCGCTGATCGAACCCGTAAAATAGAGAATCGCAATAACGACCGCCAGAGTGGCCCGAATGATCCTGTCAACCTTACCCATGTTCTTTTCAATGTTCATGGAACTCGCCTCCTTATAGTATTATTACCAGAGCCATTTTACGAGGTAAACAATCCCGGTGATTATTCCTATGCACAAAAGACACATCAGCGCAACTTTCCCTGCCGTTTTCATATGTCGCCTGCCACGCTTTCCTATCTGTCGTAAGTATACCACGTATGAACATCTTTTGTGCGTGACGCATAATTGCGCGGGCTGGACAGTCGTACGAATATGGGCTATACTTTTGTCGGAGAGAGTGAAAAAGCATGGACTTTATAAAACCGTTTTTACTCTGTTTCATACCCATTATGGTCGCTCTCGATGCACCGGGGACGCTCTCGCTTTTCGTGGGCATGACGGAGGGGATGAAAAAGCAGGTCCGGACCAGGGTCGTCCGCCAGTCGATCGCCACGGCATTTGTCGTGACCGTGGGGTTTGTCCTCCTGGGAGAGGCGATCTTCCGTACCCTCGGGATCCTGGTGGAGGACTTCATGATCGCGGGCGGCATCATTCTCCTGATGATTGCCGTGAACGATATTTTGCATGCCGGCGAAAAAAAGCTGCCGCAGAGCAGGGAATTCGGCGTGGTTCCGCTCGGCACGCCGATCATCGCGGGACCCGCCGTGCTCACGACCACGCTCGTTCTGGTGGGGACGTACGGCTATGTCGCCGTATTCCTTTCGCTCATCGCAAACCTGCTTATCGCCTGGATCATCCTGGCGCAAACGGACCGGATCATCAAACTTATCGGCATCAGCGGTTCCCGGGCCTTTGCCAAGGTCCTTGCGTTGATCCTTGCGGCCTTTGCGGTCAAGATGATGCGGAGCGGCATTCTCACGTTTATGAAAGGTTGAGGGAAACGACACCATGGCGGAACCGCACGAAAGCAGCAAACACCGCGGCGCCCAGCATCGCCGGGTCCACATGGCCAACGAGCGCACCTATCTTGCCTGGATACGGACGAGCATCGCCATTATGGCCTTCGGCTTTGTTGTCGAGAAATTTTCACTTTTTGTAAAACAGGTGGAGCTCTACGTCGGAAAGGAAATGGCCCCTTCGCCGCCCGGCTATTCCTCCAAGATAGGCATTCTCCTTGTCGGGCTCGGCGTTGTCATCGGGGGGCTTGCGTTCGTCAGGTGCCGGGTGGTGGAGCAACAGATCGACGATGACACCTATGTCCCCTCACCCGTTTTGAGCGTGGTCCTGTTTGCCTCGGTGTTGGCGATCGGCGTTCTTCTTCTGGTGTATCTCATGTATGGTATATGATCCCCGGCCATCCGGTCCCCGGAGGAGAAGCCGTCATGCTCCCTTCGCTGCTTTGCCTCGCGTATATCCCGTAATCATCAGGTCCTGACCCACGAACCTCGTTGCAACGTCATGAAGCTTAAATGCATGACTGAGCTTCATCGGAGAAACGCCGCCGATCGAACAGAGCGCGTCCCTGCCGGTCAAGAGAAGCGGCGCGACGAACAGGACCACTTTATCGACAATGCCGGATTTGAGGGCGGAGGCGTTGATCTCCGACCCGCCTTCGATCAGAACGGACAGGAGGTCCCTCTTCCCCAGCTTCCGCATGAGGTCCCGGAGGTCCATCCGGCCCCGGCCCGGTTTGACAAAGATGACTTCTGCTCCGGCATCCTGCAATCGTTTTATTTTAGCAACGGGAGCGCCCGCAAGCGTGGCGATGATCGTTTTCCCCGGCACGGTCCGTTGCATCACTTTTGCGTTCAGCGGGGTCCGCAACGTGCTGTCCACGATCACCCGGACGGGGTCGCGTCCGTTCGGAATCCTGGTGGTGAGGGACGGATCGTCAGTGAGGACCGTATTGATCCCGACAAGAATTGCATCATTGCCGTCGCGGAGCCGGCGCCCCTCTTCCCTGGCCCGTTCGCCCGTTATCCATTTCGATTCACCGGCGGCCGTCGCGATTTTCCCATCCAGCGTCTGCGCGATCTTGAGCGTGACGAACGGCATGCCGGTCGTAATGTGTTTGATGTATACCTCGTTCAATTTCCTCGCCTCGGCTTCCAGCAGACCGGCGGTCACGCTGATCCCGGCGGAACGAAGGGCCCGTATCCCCTTACCCGAAACGCGGGGGTTGGGATCGATCATCGCCACCACGACCCTCTTTATCCCGCTTTGCAGCACGAGCGGCGTACAGGGCGGCGTGCGTTTGTCCCGGTGCGAGCAGGGTTCCAGGGTGACGTACAGCGTGGCGCCCCTGGCGGCCGCTCCCGCCTTCGTAAGCGCGCTGGCCTCCCCATGCTGCCCGCCCGCCCGCAGGTGATAGCCGCGGCTGACGACCTTGCCGCCCTTCACCACCAGCGCGCCAACCATGGGGTTCGGACTGGTCCGGCCCCTGGCCTTTCCGGCAAGCCGGAGGGCCATGCGCATGTATTTTTCGTCTGGATTATTCATATGTTTCCCGCGCCGTTCGCGGATAGGTGAATATAGCAAAGATAAACCAATATGGCAATATCATACTTTCCCGTAACTACTCAGGTCTGCTGCGGAGCGCAGGCGCAATAAAGCGCGCGGCATCTCCATCATACTTAAGACCTAAGAATCTATTTTATCGTTGATCCTGCTCTTTACTTTTTACATCGATACGATACAATATAAGTTAGAAGGTTGTGGCATCAACACTTTCGACCGGGGAAAAAGATACTCGGCGCGGAGGTGATCGTATGATGATCGAAATGAGACATACGCCGAGGGAGCCCGTATCCGGCGGCACAAAGGCGTATTGGATGAGCGTGATCAGCTTCACGCGGCTGGACTGGACGGACCTTATCGCGAAAGTCGTGGACGTGAGCCCCCTGGGGATAGGGATTGAAGCGAGGAGCAAAATAGACCCCGGGTTCGTATGGTTCTCGGAAAAAGTCGACGGCCATCAGGGCGGATTGCTCATGTGGAGCAAGCAGCGCGACAGCGACGGCAAGTACCGGGGAGGAATCCGGCTCGTGCCCCTTGACCCGGATGAAGCGAAAATCCTCCAGGAGAAAATCAAAAATGCGGGGCCGGTGAAAGACCCCGCCGTCCTTGTGGACACGATCCTCAATTCTCTCAAGAAAAGCGGAGGGGGCTCCATCATACAGACGAAGCAATCCTCGTGAAATGACGGCCCGTCGCGCACGCGCTTGAAGACCGGATGCCGGAGAGAACGGATTGCCTTCTGTTTGCAAAAGGGAAACAGCGCGAAAATGTTCTTGCAATAATCCGGCATTTCAGTTATGATTTTCCCCAATGGACGAACAGAAGGAAGAGTCGAGGCAAACCATCGAACCGCAATTCCTGTCGCAGGCACAAGCAAGCGGTATCAAGCTCCGTATCGGCCAGATGAACACAACCGAGCATGAAGGGACCCTCCGCGACATCGGCCGGTACGAAATCAACCTCGAAGAGAACGGCAAGCTCGTCACCCTTATGAAGCAGGAGTTGTCCTACCTTACCGCTCCCCATTCCCTTCTCGTCATTCCCGCGCCGCAGTCGGCGTTGGCTCCCGCCCAACAGGGACAGGCGGACGCCGCGCATACGCCTAGACCGAATATTCAGCAAGAGTTTCTCGACAAGGCCATCAGGGAGAGCCAGCTCATAACCATATACCTGATTAACGGGCAGCGGGTCAAAGCCGTCATCGAAGCCTACGACAACTTCACCATCCTTCTCCGCGAAGGCGGCAAACAACACCTGTTCTACAAACACGCGATCACCACGATCAACCGCTAAGAGGAATATTAGTAAGGAATATTTCGAGGAGTAGTGCATGGAAACAAACTTGCTCGACAGAATGCTGGACACGTACCTGACCGGGCAGACGCCCGTTACCATGACCCTTCAGAACAAGATCCGCGTTTCGGGCAGAATCAGGGCCTTCGACAGCTACGTGATCGTCATGGAAGGGCAGAAGCGGGAGATCGTATACCGGCATGCCGTCTCCTGCATCTCCCCGGCCGGCAACGCGGACCAGAAACGCCGTCCCCCGGCCGCCAGGCCCCTCTTGGCAAAAACACCCGCTCCCAGACCCGTAAAACCCGCTGCGCAGATACGCACGGCACAGCCCCAGACGACCCCCGCTCCGAAAGAAGAGCAGAGCATCAACAGCAGCATGAAGGACGGCCTTCTCAAGTGGATGCAGGGACAGAAGGCGGCAAAGTAGCATGAACCTCCGGGATTCGGCGTTCGCGGCAGTTTCCGGTCTTCTGCTCGTCGCGGCATTCCCCCCGTTCGATATCCACCTTCTCGCCTGGCCCGCCCTCGTTCCGTTGTTCCTCGCCCTCAAAGGGCGCACCGTCAAGGAAGGTTTCCTGCTCGGCGCGGTAACCGGCATTGCGTTCTTCGTCGGCGCCGTTTACTGGGTCACCAACTCGGTGCACTTCTACGGGCACATACCAATTGTCCCCGCGTCGCTCGCAACGCTGCTCCTCTGCGCGTATCTGGCGCTGTACCCCGCGATCTTCTCCGCCGCATCCGTCTATCTCAGGAACAACCGTCCCTCGCTCTTTGTCGCCGCGGCACCCGCGCTCTGGACCGCGCTCGAACTGGCGCGGACCTACGTGTTCAGCGGCTTCCCCTGGGCGCTTTTGGGCTATTCGCAGTACGGCCTTCTCCCCGTGATCCAGATAGCGGACGTCACCGGCGTGTACGGCGTGTCGTTCCTGATCGTTCTGGTAAACGCCGCAATCGCGGAATTCATCACGGACCGCAAGAGATATCGTGGGCTGCTTGCCGCCCTGCTCGTGGTCTTCGTCGTGCTGGGATACGGCTGGGACAGACTCGGAATGCCGGAAGGGAGCGACGGAATAATTGTCTCGGTCGTTCAGGGAAACATCGAGCAGGACAAAAAGTGGGACCCTGCGTACCAGGCGGAGACGATCGGCATATACAAAAAACTGACTCTCGCGGCGCTCAAAGAGCGGCCCGATCTCGTCATCTGGCCCGAGACCGCAACGCCGTTTTACTTTACCGGCGGCATGCAGGCCGACCGCGTCCTGACCGCGGACCTTATCGAGTTCGTCAGGAGAAATAATTTCTCTCTCCTCTTCGGCAGCCCCACGTACGAAATACTGCCGGGCAGAAGGATCGTCGGCAGGAACTCTGCGTTCCTGCTCACGGCGGAAGGACGGGCCGACGCGCCGTATCACAAAATACACCTCGTTCCGTTCGGAGAATACGTGCCGCTCAAGAGTATGTTGTTCTTTGTGGAAAAGCTGGTTCAGGCGATCGGAGATTTTCAGGGAGGGAACGAGTATACCGTGATGACGGTCCCCGCGGGAAATCCGCGCGGGCAAATAGCAACAAAGCTCAGCACCGTCATCTGCTACGAGATCATTTTCCCCGACCTCGTGAGACGGTTCGTGGACCAGGGCGCGACGGTCATCACGACAATCACGAACGACGCCTGGTTCGGCAGGACCGCAGCCCCGTACCAGCACTTCTCCATGGCCGTGTTCCGGGCCGTCGAGAACCGCGTGCCCGTTGCGCGCGCCGCGAACACCGGCATATCGGGCTTTATCGACGCAAAGGGGCATGTCCTGGACACGTCGAAAATTTTCACCGAGGCTTATCTTACGCACCGGATCGTTCCGGGAACGGAAAATACCTTGTACACCCGCTTCGGAGATATTTTTTCCTACCTCTGCGTTTTCCTGAGCATCCTGGCCCTGGCATGGCCCTCCAAAAAGACCCGCCCGTAATCACGCAAACTACTAAATCAGTTTTAATCGAATTATATCTTGCAGACCGAGTTCAAAAATTGCACGGACTTGAGCCTCTTGCCGAGAATGTGAACGGTATGCTCGGAGAACGCACGGCCGAGTTCCTGCATGATCGCGGGTGAAGGCTTGAGCCGGGAGACCTTGTCCATGTCCATTCTGAGCGCCTGATAGTAGAACCCGACGGCGCCCGGAGAAATCCGCAGTTGAGGATCTCCCGAGGAAACGACGCAGTCCTGACAAAAGACTCCGCCCTTCAGAGCGAGAAACAGCATGTCCCCTTTCGGCTGCATGCCGCAGGAAAGACAGTGGTCCAGCTTGGGCTGATATCCCATAAGGGAAAGAAACTTGATCTCGAATATTCTGAGCAGGAAGGAAGGGTCCTCTCCCGCGTTCAAGGATTTGATGACTCGCGAGAGGAGCAGAAACGCGGAGGGATTACGCTCGCCGGGAGGGGCCAGTTCCTTCACCAGCTCCAGCATGACGGCGCCCGCCGCGGCGCGGGTAAGATCGCAGCACAGGGCGGCGGGCTGGGAAAGAATATCGGCTGACTCGATCCGGACGAGTTCCTGGTGCTCCCGCTCATAGAGGTGGAGCCTGCAGGTGGTGAAGGACTCGAGTGCCGCGCCGAACCGCTTGAAGGACTTGCGAGCGTTCTTGGCCACGCCCTTGTGCATGCCCCGGTCGAAGGAGAAGAAGGTGACGAGCTTGTCCGCCTCGCCCAGGTTCATGCTGCTGATGATGATTGCTTCGGTCTTGGACTTCATCTCTCCGAAATTTTATCTCGCGTTCTTTCGCCGGTGGTTCCAGATATAAATAACGATGATCGCGGTGCTTATGAGCACAGCTCCGATTAAAGCCTGGCGGGAGTACTGCATGATCAGCTCGCGCTCCGATCCGATGAAATAGCCGATGAAGGTCAGCACCGTGACCCACAGCCCCGCGCCGAACAGAGTATAGAGCGAGAACTTCAGATGGTTCATGCCGGCGAGCCCGGCGGGAAGCGATATGAGGTGCCGGACGACAGGCAGGAGCCTTCCGATGAACGTGGATATTTCTCCGTGGTCCTTAAAATATCTCTCGACCTTCGAGAACTTCTCTTCCGTGATCCAGACATATTTCCCATACTTCAAAAGCAGCGGCCTGCCGAGGTAGTGCGCGGCAAAGTAGTTCGCGTATGCGCCCACGAGGCTCCCCGCGGTGCCGCACAGGATTGCCACGGCCATATTCATCTGCCCCTGCTGCGCGAGGTAACCTGCCGGCGGCATGACGAGTTCGCTCGGGATAGGGATGACCGAGCTCTCCATGGCCATCAGAAGAAAAATACCGGGATAGCCCAGGGCCCCGATGGTCGTTACGAGCCAGGTTATAATTTCTTGCATTGAGATCCCTTTCCTGTTTTCAGTACGAAATAAAACAGGGATTCCCGATAGAGACGTTTGGGAATGACGGTTTTGATCAAACACTCCGCAATCCGCATTCCGAATTCCGCATTCAGTTTACTCTTCCGTCACGATTCCGATGTTCCTGAGCATCCGGTCGTCCTCGCGCCAGCCCTTTTTCACCTTGACCCAGAGCTGGAGAAAAACCTTGACGCCGAGCAGCTTCTCCGCGTCCTGCCGCGCGAGGGTGCCGATCCGCTTGAGCATGGCCCCGCCCTTGCCGATGAGGATGCCCTTCTGCGAATCGCGCTCGACGTAGATTATCGCGGTGATCCGGGTGATGTCCGGCTCTTCCTTCATGTCTTCGATGACCACGGCCGTGGAATAGGGAATTTCCTCTTTCGTGAGTTGGAACACCTTTTCCCGGATGATCTCGGAAACGACAAACCGCTCGGGTTGGTCCGTAAGCTGGTCGTCGGGAAAATATTTCGGTCCCTGGGGCAAACGCTTGAGGATGGAATCCACGAGCCCCGCGAGGTCGTTTTTGAGTGCGGACACGGGGATGATCTCGGCAAAGGGATAGAGTGTGCTGCATTCCTGCATCAAAGGCAACAGCGCTTCTTTCTTGATCAGGTCCACCTTGTTGATGAGAAGGAAGACCGGCGTCTTCACCTTCGAGAGGGTCTCGATGATGAATTTGTCCCCCGCGCCCGGTTTTTCCGTTGCCTCCACGAGCACGAGGATAACGTCCACCTCGCCGTACGTGGCGAGCGCCGTCTTCACCATCACCTCGTTCATCCGGTGCATGGGCTTGTGGATTCCCGGCGTGTCCAGGAACACCATCTGGGCGGCCGGTTGGTTCAGGATGCCGAGGATGCGGTTTCGCGTGGTCTGGGGCTTGTCCGAAATAATGGCAATCTTCTCGCCAAGGAGCGCGTTCAGGAGCGTGGATTTGCCGACGTTCGGCCTGCCGATGAGGGAGATGAAGCCGGATTTGAATTTTTGTTCAGCAGCCATGGAGGGTAGAATACCCGAAATCGTCCGTCTGCGCAATAGAAAAGCCGCGGCCAATGCCTGCCGCGGCGTGATAGTGCCGGATGAACCGGGGACTCTGAATGGGGCGGGAACTTTATCTGGTTTGTTAAAATTGGCGGACCACTTGGATCAGATTGCGGGTCGGTTTGTCCCGGGTAGCAGGGTCCATGGTCCCGGTGAAGTTCCGCTCTACCAGAAGATAAAAATCCCTGCCGAGAACATAGGTGAAGCCCAGGCTGTTGTCGCTCTGATTGTCGAGATTCACTTTATAGAAATAAGACACGCTGTTGTATTTGGCTTCCGTCTCCGATGCGAAACCCAACGACGAGCTTTCTATCCGGAGCCGGACCCCTGTTTTAACATAGAGCTTGTCCGGGGTAATGGTTTTTTTTGCGGCGCCTGATTCACTGCTTTCTTTGTCCTTCGCATCCGCAGCACTGTTCTCCCCGGAGGTGCTGTTCGATACTTCGAACTTCAAAGCATTGACCATCTTGTCGATCTCGGGGATTCTCTCTCGCGCAAATTTCATGGTTTCCTTCAAAACTACCCTTGATACCATTCCGTTTTCGCCCGCCTGAGCACCGAGCTCATCGTTGCTCAGCAGCCTGCTGTCATTCGCGAGGTCAGACTGGCGCTGACTGGAATACTGCTTGAACGTCTTGAATACCCGCCCGTTCCAGTCGCCGATGATTCCGGGTTCGGAACGATCGGCCTTGTTTATCTCCGTATAAAGATCCGGATCGGCAAACTGAGACCGGGTATAAAGGGCGTTCAGTTCGACAGCAGCCTGCTGATAACGACCAGTCGGCGCTTGGGATACGTTTTCAGCTGCCACATCCTGGGCAAAAGCAAATACAGGCGTGAACATCAAAACTATATAAAAAGTAACAAGCTTCATAACCGTCAACCCCTATCGTTGTTCCGTCTTTCTGACTCTATAGATTGCATCTGCCATGCCAAAGTAGAGCAAAAGTATGACAATACGGTATAACGACATAAAAGGCATATAAAATCAATGCGATAGATATATTTACGGGCTCTGATAACTGGCAGAAATAGGTGACGAAAGGGAAGGACAAGAGGGGAAACTATAGGATTACCGAAGCACGGTATTCGATTTTCGAATATGCAGGAAACTATGTTATTTCGACATGGTTGCCGAATTCAATCCGGCCTGAATCGGTACGAGAAAATACGGGATGACCAGCTTTATTTCTCTTTACTCCCGGATTTTATCTCAGGCAAATTTTCATAGACTGAATCAACGACCTTCTTCATCTCTCCATCAGACACGGGAAGGTATTTTATTTCTTCGCCCGATTCCTGCATCTTCTTGAGATCGACGACCGCGCCGACCGGCAAGTCGTCACCGGGGCCGGTTTTCCCTTTGACCGCGTACAGGACCCACCGGGGACCTTCGAGCGAGAGCACTACGTACGCGCAATCCGACACGGCCAGGATCGAATGGGCCCCAAGTTGCGTGAGCGTGTCATAACTCAGGACCATGCCGCCGCCAAGTTCATATCCCGCGGGAACGACAACGGCCTTGGACAGTTCGTAAACGCCGTACGCCGTTCCGCCTGCTGTCGAGACCGCGGTCCCGCCGACCAGGGTCGTGCCCGCGATCACGTTCCCGAATGCCCAGGTGGTCGCCGAGCCGGCCTCGCCGGTCACGTACATGGTGCCGCCGGAAACATAACCGACTCCGCCGACGGCGGTCCCGATGGTCCCGCCGCCGATGGCAATGCCCGCGCTGGCAAGGGGAACACCGATGTACTGCACGCCTTTGCCAGCCGCGAAACCGCCGCCTTTCACGACCACTCCGGCGGTCTTGCCGAGGGCCGACTCGCCGTATCCAAGCACATTTCCCGTGACGAGCGTTGTGCCTGCGACGGCATGCGATCCGATAAAATCGACAAGACCGTAGACACTCGCGACAGCGGCCACGCCGGTCGGCGCCACGAGGTCATACCCCATTTTCCCCGTGTCCCAGGTCACTTCCACGGCAAGCGTCGTCGTTGCCACGCCTTCACGGACCACCACCATCGAGGGGAAGGCGACAAAGTTAACGCCGATATATCCCACGGACGCAGCGGTCATCTTCGTTACCGGCTTGATGGTCGCGTCCCAGAGAACGCCCTGGAGCACCCAGCGGAGGGATTTCAGGACGGCAAGGCTCAGGCCTGTCGTCCGGTAGTTGCTGTCAAGCTCTTTCCCCGCTTTGCGGAACGAGGAAGAGACGTCCTCCGGATAATTTTTGATCGTATCGCTCATGAGGTCCACGGTCTTCTGCGACCACTCTTTGCGCGTTTCGTACGATTCCTTCGCGATGCCGATGAGCTTTGCCTCGGAAAGGCTCTCACCCATCTCGCCCGCGTGTTGTTTCATTTTCGAGGGCACGGCCACGTATCCTTTGACGAACGTGGTTCCCGCGTACGTGAGCGCCGTGCCGCTTCTCGTTGCGCTCGACGAGGAGATCTCCTTCGCCAACTGCGTCGCTTGAGACGCCGTTCGCATTCCCGCCTGCGTCCCCTGCTCGCTGATCTTGTCTCCTGCCGTCTGGGCACTTTGGATGATCGTATCGCCTATTTTTCCGCTTTCCTTGAACGCCGTCTTGGACAGGTCCCAGGACTTTCCGATAATGCTTTTTCCCACCTCGGAAGAGCGGGAAATAATGAGCGTACTGTTCTCGCGCGTGTATTTTTTTATTTCATCTGCCGCCGTGTTGCCTCCGGCGCGAATGTCCTTCGACAGCCTATAGGTGAGCTTCGTGCCTTCCGATACGATATACACCGAGTCGGCCGCCCGTTCAAGGGACTTGACGAACGACTGCCGCGCCCGCATACCCATGAGCTCGACGACGAATTCCTTGGTACTCGGCCCTGCCGGGATGAGGCTGATTTTCGTATTCGGCACCTGGAAGGCGCCGTTCTTGTAGAGCGAAACGTGGCCTTCGGCGACCAGCTTCTTCGTGTTCCGCAGCGGATCGTCCTTCCCGTTCGTCGTTGCGCAGCCGAAGACCGTCGTCCCGAGAAGCGCGATAAGGAGAAGAATCCGGAAACTTCTTTTATTGAGGTTTATGATCGTCATGGTGCTCCCTCACATCGTCAGGAATTTTTTGAAGCACGTCTTTGATAACGGCTTCGTCCGTGGAAATGACCTCGACCTTCACTCCCTCCTGCTGCTCAAGCTTTTTCAAATCGACTACCGTCCCGACCGGCAAATCGCCGAGGGAATGCGTTTTTCCTGCACCAGAGTCCTTGTCGCTTTTTATCCTTCCCGTAACTGCGGCGATGACCAATTTCGGACCCTCCCAGCCAAGAATCACAACATCCGCCGCGCCCATCAGAGCGTGGACCGGGACCGCCGTTAAGGCGTTATACCCGAGCACGATGCCCGACGCGGCCTGATTGATCGCTACCTGCGTCGCGCCTTTCGTGGCGTCGTAGGTCAGGAACGCCACGTATCCCCCGGAATGAGTGGTTGTCGTCACCGCCCCTTCCACGACCCCGGCGGCCGGCCCAACGGTCGTAAAGGCCACCTGGTTCATGACCCCTACCGTCCCGCCGGCAGTGTACGTAACGGGAACGGAGCTGAGGGACAAGAGCGACAAGCCGGAGAGGAGGCCGCCTTCCACCGTGGGCGATACGATCTTCACGCCTGTTTTTCCCACGTAGTAGACCGTCAACCCCACGGACTGGACCGTCCTTCCCGTGACAATGGAGGTAGCGGCAACCGGCAGGAACACGACATACGAGACGCCGTTCACCCCTGTTTTCACGATGGTCTTCGAGGCCGGCGCCGCGAAACCGTGATAAAAGGCTTTCAGGTAGCCGTGAAGGATGGGACCGAGGGCCGTGAGCGAGTTTTTCTCTTCGCCGGATTTTTCATACTCGGACTGAAATTCCCTGCTTGCCTTTCTGAAAGCTTCTACCCAGTGGGCGTCGATCCTGCCCGCAAAACGTTTCCTTACCGATCCGGAAAGCTCGTAAATATTCGTGAAATCGTTTTTAAGCGTCTTAAAATAATTTCCCGGAAGATTTGCCAGTTCCTGCCGCTCCTCTTCCGTCCGCTCGGCGATCGATAGGTTTCCTTTGACAAAGGAGTCCATGGCCTTCCTGAAATTTTCATCAGCGTACGTAAGCTCGCTCTTTGCCAAGGCGTGCGTAGTCTCGAATATCTTTTTGCTCTGCTTGGTTCCCGATACGACGAGTTCCTTGCCGGTCTCCGTCGCCTCCTGGACGTCGGACTTCATTGCTTCTTTATAATCGCTTGAATGCTTCGATGCGTCGGAGAGAACCTGTTGCAATGCCGTTTTCGAGGAAGTGATCGACCTCTCTTTGGCGAATTCGAAGGCCTTTTTGCTCGAGGTCACGACGAACCAGCCTTCGTTGTACAGCATCTTGTGCCCGCGAAGATTTCCTACCGTAAAAGGAATAATATCTTCGACGGTCGCTTTTTCCTTTTTCGGATCGTTTTTCTTCTGATCTTCACTGGCGAGCCCGCTTCCCCCGGTGAGTAAAAAAGCAGAGAGGACCGAGATCAACACAGCAGTTTTTATCGACCGGATCATCATAAGCAAACCCTCCAAAAAAAACGTAACTACTCGCTGGCTGACCTGAGTAGTTGTAAAAAGCAAGCATCTTCAGAATGAGCAGTCAGGCCGCATCCTTCAAGATGGCCTCGCCTTTCGTCATCCACGATACGCCGAAGGCTTCGATTGCAATTGATTCCAGCCAAAAGTTCGGTTTGAGCTTCTTTATTTCCGCCAGGACGCTTTCCGGTATCAGTCCAAGAGCTACGATCAGGATTAGAGCGGCCAGCATCGTGCAGCCGCAAACCCGGTACACGGCATTTCTTTGGAGCTTTTGTTTCGATGGCGTCTTTGCGGGGTCGGTTTTCGTAAACAGGAAGAGACAGAAGTAAGAAAGCGTCAGGAAAAACAAGGCGGCAAACACCAGATGAAAAACCCCGATCAGTTTCTCGCGGTGAGAAGGGTCATCGGGTAACGTGGGAAAGAGCGCGGTGCCGATGGCGAAGATGCATGCCAGGTCCCCGGCAAGGTCGTCCCTCCGCTCATACCCCTTGTAGGACATCATAAAAACGCCTATCGAGCACAAGATCCCGACGAGGACATCGCGCATCGGCGTGTAATAGTAGCCGCTGATCGAACTTTGCATGCCGAGTTTATGCAGCAGCATTCCTCCGAAGAAGAGAACGAACGGGAGTGCGATTCCGAGGTATCCGATGGCCTTTCGCAGCGTGAGATAGGAAACCACCATGCGGCCGCCATTCTGAGGCGTTTGGTCCATTTTCTGTCTCCTTTGACTATCCCGGACAACCGGAGTAGAGTACTTAACCTGGCACTCTATCGAAAAAAAGAGCGGTAGGGAATATGCCGCTCTCGGTCCACGCCGCCTGTGCGGCGATCTTATGAACAATCGGTCGCTGTCAGTTTCCTGTCAGTTCGGTCCACCCGGCTTTTTGAACTTCTCTTTCGCTGCCGTGACAGCGTTCCTGAGATCCGCCCATGCTGCTTCCGCGCCCACCTTCAGGGTGCCCCATGCATCGGTGCTTGCGCTCTTAAGCTCCTGAATTTTCTGCGTCGCGACATCCCGCTTGCCCTTGAGTTGCCTGATCTGATCTTCATACCCGGCTTTCACATCGGCCTTGGCCGCACGGGCCTTAGATTCCAGATCATCGATCTTGGCGGACCACTCCTTCAGCTGCGCTGCTAAACTATCGATATATTCCTCTCTGCTCTTCATAATGCTTCCTCCTTCCAAATTGATCTACGATTTTTATCTTCGCGGAAAGCTGCTGTTACACAAACAACTATATCATAAAATACTGTTCCCGCACAACAATTCTTCGGCCCCTAGCTGTAACGGACTTTTTTCATGAGCGCCGGAACAAATTCCATTGACAACCGGAGGCACTTATCGGTATTATCGTCTGATATGAACGCTGAAAAACCCGACTTCGACGGCATCCGCGAAAAGATCGTGAGGCTCAAAAAAGACCTGAACGCCGTCATCCTCGCGCACAACTACCAGCGCCCGGAAGTGCAGGATATCGCCGATATCACCGGCGATTCGCTCGAACTCTCGCGCGCCGCGGCAACGACGGACTACGACGTGATCGTGTTCTGCGGCGTCCACTTCATGGCCGAAAGCGCGTCGATCCTCTCGCCGGACAAGACCGTCCTGCTCCCCGAGCTCGGCGCGGGCTGCCCTATGGCGGACATGGTCACGGTCAAAGGGCCGCGCAAGACGCGCCGCGAGCTGTTCACCGACATCCTCGGCATCACCTTCGAGTTCGCGGACGAGTTCACGCTCCTGGACATGAAGAAAAAACATCCCGGCGTGCCGGTCGTGGCCTATGTGAACACATCGGCAGCGGTCAAGGCCGAAAGCGACATCTGCTGCACGTCATCCAACGTCGTGAAAGTCGTCGAGTCCCTCGCGGAAGACACGGTGATCTGCATTCCGGACCGGAACCTCTCGGCCTACGCCGCGAAAAGGACGAAGAAGAAGGTCATCACCTGGGACGGGTTCTGCAACGTGCACCACGCGCACCTCGATGCGGAAGACGTAAAGGCGGCCAGGGCCGCGCACCCCGATGCGGTCCTGGTGGTGCACCCCGAATGCCCTCCGGAGGTGCAGGACATGGCGGACCACATCACCAGCACGTCGGGCATGCTCCGCTATTGCAGGGAATCGAACCACAAGGAATTCATCATCGGCACGGAAGAAGGCCTGCTCCACCGGCTGAAAAAGGAAAATCCCGGCAAAAAGTTCTATCTCGTCTCGCAGGAGATGGTCTGCCCGAACATGAAGCGGACGAAGCTCACGAGCGTGCTCCGTGCCCTTGAAAAGAGAGAGCACGTGATAAAAGTGCCGGAAGAGATCCGCATTCCCGCCAAGCGCGCGCTGGACCGGATGCTGGAAATCAAGTGAAACCGAATTCGGCCACGAAGACACTAAGACTCGAAGAAAAATTTAATGATTTTTTTGGCGCCTTCGTGCCTTTGTGGCTACGCTAAAGGTTCCCAACCATGCAAACAGCGATCATTATACTTCTTGCGGCCGTCGTCCTCATCCTCCTGTGGCTCGTGCTCCAGTCACGGATGAAGATTGCCGATCCGTCTATCAACTTGATGCAGCAGGAGGTGCAGTCACTCCGGGGCCAGCTCACCGATGCGATGCTCAAAAATCAGGACACCGTGAACCAACAGCTCGGCCAAATCACCCTCCAGGTAAATTCTCAGTTGAATCAGGTGACCCAACAGCTCCAGAAGTCTACGGGCGATCTGAATTCAAGGCTCGATAATGCCGCCCGCGTGGTGCAGGAAGTGAGCAAAGGCCTCGGGAGCCTCTCCGAAGCCACGAAAAAGGTGTTCGACGTGGGAAAAGACATCGCGAGCTTGCAGGAGATCCTTCGCTCGCCGAAACTTCGCGGCGGATTGGGCGAACTCTTCCTTGGAGACCTCCTGGCGCAGATTTTTCCGCCGGCCCACTACACGTTGCAGCACCGTTTCAAGAGCGGCGAGGCCGTGGACGCGGTCATCAGGCTCGGGCAAAACCTCGTGCCGGTTGACGCGAAATTCCCTCTCGAAAATTTCAGGCGCGTTGTCGAGACTGCATCGGAAGAAGAACGCAAAATAGTCAAACGAAAGTTCATCGCGGACGTGAAAAAACATGTCGATGCCATTGCCGGCAAATACATCCTGCCCGACGAAGGCACCTTCGATTTCGCCCTCATGTACATCCCGGCCGAGAACGTGTACTACGAGCTCGTCATCAAAGATGAGGCTGTTGATACGGACAAAGCGCTCCTCAGCTACGCCTTCACCAAACGGGTGATCCCGGTCTCGCCGAACAGCTTCTACGCCTACCTCCAGACCATCCTCCTCGGACTCAAGGGCATGCATGTCGAGGAGCAGGCCCAGGAAATCCTGAAAAACCTCGCGCGGCTGTCGGGGGACTTCAGGAAATTTCAAGAAGAGTTCGAATTGGTCGGGAAACACCTGACGAATACCAAGGCACGATATGACGAAGCGGACAAGCGGCTCTTGAAGTTCGGCGACAAACTGCAGTCGCTCACCGGGACCGAAGCCGGCCACGAGCTGGAAGAAACAAAGAAACTGCCGTTATGACCGTGATCACCCCGACCGTCGCGCCGTGGAAATACACCGTGATGATGAAGTCGTCAATCCCTTCAGCGCCCTGAAATCTTTTTCCATCGTTCCAGCTTCTGCGGAGGCACGAAATCGTTGACAAAACGATTTGCCTCTTCGAGCCAATCCAGTTTTGCCTCAGGAGATGCGTCCTTGAATTGCCTCAAGGCCTCCTGTGAGGGGCGAAAGACAAACGGTTTTTTCAGCGGCTCCTGCTTCATCGCGTTTCTCTATCCGATTTTTCCATCGCCTCTATTGCTTCGATGTCCGCGAGGTCCTGCGGCCTGCCGGCGGCTTTTTTGAGCCTCTTTAAATGCAGCAGGGAAACGACAGGTATCATAATGCCTTTTGCCGTCACGGGTACGAGCTCTTTCATGATCTCCTGGAATGGAATTTTTTCCTCTAGAAACACGTCGATCAGGGTCATGGGCTGTGCCGGGTCTGCCAATGAAAAGACCTCCATGTTCTTATCCCGCTTCCACCCCTTCCGGATTTCCGGGTCAAGAAAATCCTCAGCTTTCACGGGATTTCGCGGACGATAACCCAGTTCTGTCATGGCATCGACAAAACGCCTGAGGTTTTCCGGGTCCAGGTCCACGATCAGATCAAGGTCAGCCGTGAACCTGACCACGCCATGAAGCACCAGTGCTACGCCTCCTGCGACGGCATACCGGATGTTGTTCTTTTGGAGCGTTCTGAATACGTTTTCGTAGTACAAGCGCGCCGCTCTCCTCTGCTACCTATCGTTCAGTACCACCTGGCGGCTGGAAATCAGGAACCGCCAATCGCTCATGAGCAAACATATTATAAATTCCGGGGAATTGCAAGGAAAAGTTGGGAAGCGAGCCGGTGGATTTGTATTTGTCGATTAATTTCAGGCGGCAGGAGTAATCGGACCTCGTCTACAACTCAACTCTCGTGACAACGCCATGCAATTTGTTGTAAGGGAGCTTGTAGAACTGGACGATGTTCGGGGTCAACCGTTTGATGAACGAGAAGAGCGCCCAGATGAAGTTGCTCGGCAGAATATCTTCCAAGCCGTAAAAGATGGTCTTTTCCTGGATCCCTGCGCCCCGCAGGATTTCCTCCACGTCCGGCACTTCCATGTATCCCGTCTCTATCACGAAGGTCCGGAGCCCGGGAGCGAGTTCCTCCTGGAAAGAAGCGTTGACGCCGAAGGGCTCCTCGCGCTTCACGATCGAAACGATGATATTGTCCTCGTAGATGATGTTATTCTTGAACATGGTATGGACGATATAAGGGGGCATCTCTTTGGCGTCGCGTGAGAAGAAAAGCGCCGTGCCTTTGATCTTGTTCATGCTTTTGTAGATCTGTTCATAGCTCGGCAGAAAAACTTCTATGGGCAGCGGCTGGAGCGCAGTGTAGAGCCTGCGCTGTCCGGCGCGGTAGAGCATGATGAGGGCAAACGGTATGGATGCGATGATGATCGACCAGTATCCGCCGTGGGGGATCTTGGTCATGTTCGACAGGAAAAACGTCAGGGAGACCAGCGTCACGAAGATCGAAAGCGCGGTTCGAAAAAGTTGTCTCTTGAGATGGAAAATCCAGGTCATGAACACGCCCGTGAGGGTCATGGTGCCGGTGACGGCAAGACCGTAGGCATAAGCGAGCTTGCTCGACTCTTTAAATTCAATCATGATGTACAAGACGGCGATGAGCAGGAACCAGTTCACGACGCCGATATAAATCTGGGAGTGGCGCTCCTCGGAGGTGTAATCAACTTTGAATATGGGCAGAATGCGCGTGGTGATGCCCTGGTAGACGATGGAGAACATGCCGCTGATCATGGCCTGCGACGCGATGATCGTGGCCAGGATGCTCAGGACGAGGAACGGGACGTACAGGTACTGCGCCTGGTGATAGACCATCTCGAACAGGACGTTCTTCGCCTCCGGATGCCGGATGAGATAAGCGCCCTGGCCAAGATAGTTCAGCACGAGGGCGATGAACACGAAGTGCCACGCCCGGACGATGGGCACGCGGCCCAGGTGCCCCATGTCGGCATAGAGCGCCTCTCCGCCCGTGGCGCAGAGGATCACCTCGGAGAGCACGAAGAACCCCACGACGCCGTTCTCGATCATGAACCTGACGGCATAATAGGGATTGAGGGCCTTGAGCACCGACGGCACCTCGGTGACCGAGGCCATGCCGGATACCGAGAGGGCGAGGAACCACAGGATCATGATGGGGCCGAAGGCGTCCGCGATCCGTTCGGTCCCCTTTTTCTGGACCGAGAAGAGCAGTATGGCGATGCTGCCGGCAATCACGATGAGAGAGGTCTGGTTCATTCCCTCGAACCCCTTGATCAAAAGCAGTCCTTCGACCGCGGAGAGGATGCTGATGGCCGGGGTGATGACGCCGTCGCCGACGATGAGGGAAATGCCTATGAACGAAAGGAGTGTTACGAGCGCGGCCTGCCGTCCGGACTTGAGGAGCGGCACCAGGAGTTCCCGAAGCACGATCGTGCCGCCCTCGCCGCGCTTGGCGAGACTCATTGCCAGCCAGGCGTACTGGATGGTAACGAGGATGACGAGCGTCCAGACGATGAGCGAGAGCACGCCGATGACGCTCTCCTCCGTGCGCACCATGGTAGGCAGGAGAAAAATGACGGTCAGCGTATAGATGGGGCTCGTGCCGATATCGCCGAACACCAGACCGAGCGAATGGAGTATCCCTTTGAAGGACTGGAAAATTTCTTTAATGGGGGAGACCTTGTCGGGCATAGTAGGGAAAGACAAACACATGCGACAACGTTGATCGCCTGGTTTTTTTCGGGCAGCGCCTTTCCGGAGAAAAGGAAAAGAACGCAAAAAAGAGGCAAAGCCTTAAAACGCGCGCGTCGCCGGCCTATGCCTCTCACTCTGCATGCTCCCTGAAAAACCCGCAGGGAGGATTATGCTTTTTTCTCTGCTTTATGCTCCAGGGACGAAGCATTCTCCCCGTCTTTGAGCGCCTTTTTGAAGGCCTTGATGCTCTTCCCGAGTCCTTCCCCGAGTTCCGGCAGTTTGCCCGGTCCGAAGATGATCAATACGATCAGCAGGATGAGGAGCAAATGCATCGGCTGAAAAAGTCCTTCAAACATGTTTCTGTTCCTCCAACGTGATATGTCGAATTATACCCGCCCGCCGTTTTCCTGTCAATGGAAAAGCACGTCGCTTCGGGTCTCAGCGCCTGTCAACCTCGCACCAGAGGAACGAGATGTTATTTTTTGAAGATATCGGTCCTGCTGACATTCATGAACCTGAGCGCCTTGCCCTCTTCTTTATAATAGACGCGTACCTCGTCGCCGGCGTCCCAGGTCTTCTCAGGCAGCGCGAAGTACCGGTCCGGCACCGTAAAGGTCGTCAGCGTCTTCTGCCTGCCGGAATAGACGGTGATGGTCTTCCGTGCCCTGTCGATGATGGGGAAATTACGCGGCTTGTTCGTGTCCCTGTCGAATACGAGCGGGTCGTCCTTCAAGACGTTTTCCTTCTGGGCGACAAGCTTGTACTCTATTGTTTGGAAACTGTTGGTAGCGGGAACGTACAAGGTGATCTGCTTTTTCCCCGTGTCTAACAGCATCCGGTAGCCCGCCTTCGGCTCCTTCCCCGTCTCATTCGGGTCTTTCGGAAGCTCATAGGTCACCGGAGGCAGATGGGTGTAGTGCGGATTTCCCAGCTCGGCCGCCACGTCCCGTATGAAGGTGACGGTCCGCTTTTCCCTGTCGAATTCGATCACCCTCCCCTGGTCGACCTTGCCCAGCCCCTTGCCGCAGCCGAACAAAGACACCGCCATAACGATGATGGACAGCACCCGGAGAGCACGTTGCATTTTCATTTTCACGCTATGCCTTCCCTTTTTTTTCATCAATTTCCCTTTTGCCGCCCCGCAGCATTTTAACGAAAATATACAGGGACAGGGCGCTCACCAGGACGAGGACCATGACCAACGAAGCGTCATCCATAAAGATCTTCGTTCCGCTGATATACGTGGGGACCAGCTTCATGATGACCGAGACGCAGCAACCGACCACGGCAAGTCCGAAAGCGATCCGGATGCCGTACCCCTTGACGTATTTCGTGGCCACGGTGCCGATCTGCGCGCCGACCGAGGCCCCGACCAGCATGACGATGGCGGCAAGCAGCTCGGTCCTTCCCTTATACGTGTACGTGCCGGCCCCGTACAGGCCCGATATCATGACCTCGAAGAGGTCCGTGCCGACGGCAATGTGGGTCGGACATCCGACGAGATAGATGAGGGCCGGCATACGGAAGAGACCTCCACCGATGCCAAGCAGGCCGGCGAGCCATCCGGTGATAAAGCTCACCAGGATGGGAAGCCACACGGAGCAGGTGAACCCGCTTTCCTTGAAATGGACCATCGGAGGGATCTTGATCCGGTGGAGCGTCTTGTGCCACTCGATGCCGGTTGCGAACTTGTCGACTTCCTTTCCCGCGGCCTTCGCCGCCGCCGTCTTCCTGTTTTTCTTCGCAACATCATGAAAAACCAACCAGGCGATGGCAATGAGCAGCACGACATACGTCCAGCGGACATAGAGATCGACCTTGCCGATCCTCTCAAGCCACATGATCATCTGGGCCCCGAGTTCGAAACCAATGACCGTCCCGAAGACCATGATGAATCCCATCTTGTAATCGACGTTGCCGAACCTTCCGTGCCGCATCGTGGCGATGAGCGATTTCCCCGCCATGTGGGCGATGTCTGTCCCGATGGCAAAGGACATGGGCATGCCCAGAATGTTAAGGCCGGGTGTCACCATCCAGCCGCCGCCCATGCCGAAAAAACCGCCGATTATCCCGACGCCGATACCGAGGACAAGGAGTCCCGGCCAGAATATCGTCACGCCCGATATGGGTAAATAGATATAAAAGAAATCCATGCTGCTTCCTCGCGGTTAATGTTCTGAAAGGTCCCTTGATTTGAGATCGAGGCCGATTCTGTTCATGATGAATTCCGCTATTAGGCCGAAGAACAGACCGACGAGCGGAATCAAAACGACCGAGAGGAGCGTAAAAAGGAGCCGGCTTTCATTGTAGAGGTTCGCGAACCATGCCTGCCACCCCGACAGCCCGCGGGAGTCGGCGACAAAGACCAGCGGAGATGCATCACCGCCCGCGGCCCATGCCGCGTCCGGCAGCAGCAGGATGGCCGAGAGCACCGGAACAACCAGGCGTCCGGGAATATTTTTCATACTCTTCCTCATGTAAAGCAATCATAATTGTTTATTTGTTGCCTGTCAAATGAATAAATGCCGTTCGGCCCCATTTGACAACGCGGAACTTTAGCGTTACCATACAAGCGAGGTCGTATTATGATAAGAATTGCGGGACGCAGCCGGAGCCGGTAATTCCCCATGCTCAACAAAATCATCAGCACCCTCATCCTCGTTTTCTGGTTCGTCATGCTCGGCCTCCTCGTCGAGCGCACGTACCTCCGGCCTGCCACGGTCATCGCCCTCGACGTCATCACCCAGGAAGGCGTCCGTGCGGGGGATGAATGGTTCGGCATCTACCAGCAGGGCAGAAAGATCGGCTATGCCCATACCAGCATCCTGCCCGAGGCGGAGACCTACCACCTGTACGAAGAATCAGAACTCGATATCCTGGTCCTCGGCTCCGTGCAACGGGTAAAAACGGTCATCAACAGCTACACCACGAAGAACTTCCTTTTGAAGTACTTCGACTTCACGATGCAGTCCGGACCGACGTCGATGAAGATCAAGGGCGCCGTTATCGGAAAAAAACTGGTCCTGGACATCGAAACCGGCGGCCAGACGCGCGCGGAACACATTCCGCTCAAGGAGCCTCCGTATCTGTCGCCGAACATCAAGCCCGCGCTTATTCTGCTCGGTCTGGAGCCCGGGAAAAAATATCGCTTCCCGCTGTTCAACCCCGCCACCATGAATACCGAAGACGCCACGATCACGATAGTGTCGAGCGAACACATCAAGGTGGGAGACAAGGAGCAGACCGTCTATAAGCTGAACGAAGCCTTCCAGGGCCTCGAATCAACCTCATGGATCACGCAGGATGGAGAGACGATCAAGGAAGAGAGCCCGTTGGGCTACGTGCTTTTGCAGGAAAGTCCGAAGGAAGCAAAAAAACTCGATAAAGAAGGGCCGGTTGTCGACATTATCACGCTGACCAGGATCCCTTCCGGGATGATTAAAGAGCCCTCCCAGGTAAAATACTTGAGGGCCCGGCTGCAAGGCGTTTCTCTGAACGGTTTTCAGCTTGACGGCGATCGACAATCGCTTCGGGGAGATACTCTAGAGGTACGGACCCAGGACTACCCTGCGGCATATCGGCTGCCTTATACGGGAAAAGAGCAAAATGAATACCTGCAACCGAACGCCCTCATCCAGAGCGACGACAAAAAGATCATCGACCAGGCTTCAAGGATCCTGTCCGGTGAACGCCATGCCCGCGACGCCGCAAAGAAGCTGAATGAGTGGGTCTATACGGCGCTGGCGAAAAAGGCGGTCGTAAGCATCCCGAGCGCCCTCGAAGTACTGAACCAGCGGGAAGGCGACTGTAACGAACATACAGCGCTGTATACGGCCCTGGCCCGCTCCGCGGGCATCCCCACGCGCATGGCCGCAGGGATCGTGTATATGGAAGACGGGTTTTACTACCATGCCTGGCCGGAGGTCTGGCTCGGAGAATGGATGGCAATCGATCCCACGTTCAACCAGTTCCCTGCCGACGCCACGCATATCCGGTTCGCCACGGGGAATCTCGATACACAGTCGCAAATTCTGAGGCTGGTGGGAAAGCTGAAAGTGGAAGTTCTGGAATATAAATGATCAAACTCATCAACCTTACCAAGAACTACGGCGCTCTCAAAGCCGTGAACAACGTCACCCTCGAGGTGGCGCAGGGAGAGGTCTTCGGTTTTCTCGGCCCGAACGGCGCGGGCAAGACCACGACGATCAAGATGATGGCGGGTTTGCTCCAGCCGACGGAGGGCAGCATCCTCATCGGCGGCCACGACGTGCAGAAAGAGCCCCTCAAGGCAAAGTTCATCACCGGGTTCATTCCCGACAGGCCGTTCCTGTATGAAAAACTGACCGCCGTGGAGTTCATGCACTTTGTCTCAGCACTGTACGATATGGAGGACTCGACCGGGCGTATCAATGAACTGCTCGAACAATTCGGCCTCCCGGACTGGAAGAACGAACTGATAGAGAACTTCTCCCACGGCATGAAACAGCGCCTGGTCATGGCATCGTCGCTCCTGCACGGACCCAGGGTGCTCGTCGTGGACGAACCCATGGTGGGCCTCGACCCAAGGGGAGCGCGTCTCGTAAAAGACATTTTTAAAGACCTGGCATCCAAAGGCGTGACGGTGTTCATGTCCACGCACACCCTCGAGATCGTGGAGCAGATGTGCACCCGTGTGGCCATCATCAACCAGGGCAGGATCATCGCCGAGGGCAGCGTCGGGGACCTCGCCCGCATGGCCAGCATGCCCGAAAGCCACCTGGAGCCAATCTTCCTCCGGCTCACGGGCGGCGACGAGGCGGCATAAAATTATGTTCCTTCTTCTCACACCGCGCTATAACGCCCTTCGGAACCGTCTCACCCGGCTTGCGCCCGGTGACGGCCTGAAGACAGCGGTACTCGGACTGCTCGGCCTCGGGTTCTGGGCTTTCCTGTACACCGTCTCCTTCAAGGTACTCTCCTATTTCAGGACCATCGAGGGGCTCGGCGATCTGCTCGCGCTTCGGCTGCTGTCGATGATTCTCCTCACCTTCTTTTCGATCCTTGTTTTCAGCAACGTGGTGACCTCGCTCTCGACATACTATCTCTCGGGAGAACTCGACATCCTGCTCTCTGCTCCCGTCCGCATCGAGAGCATTTACCGCGCAAAGTTCATCGAGACCGTGATCGATTCATCGTGGATGACGCTCATTTACGGTCTGCCGGTCTTCATCGCCTACGGCACGGCATTCAATGCCCCGCTCACGTACTATCTCGGCCTGCTCCTCACCATCATTCCTTTTTTGATGGTCCCGGCCGCCGTCGGCATCATCATGACCATGCTGCTCGTCAATGCGTTCCCTGCACGCAGGGCCAAGGACATCATCGTGCTCATGGGACTCCTGTTTTTCGTGGTCGTGTACGTTCTGTTCCGCATGATGAGACCCGAAAAGCTCGTTGATCCGGACACTTTTCCCTCGCTGGTCCAGTATTTGACGGCCCTGCGCGCGCCGGTATCGCCGCTCCTGCCGAGTTCCTGGGCCACCGACACGCTTTCCCCCCTTCTTCGAAGGACAACGGGCGACATCGTCTTCAACCTGCTCATGCTCTGGAGCACGGCATCCGCGGGCCTCGTGATCGGAGAGTGGGTGTGCGGAAAAATCTACTACAGCGGGTGGTCGCGCTCCCAGGAAGGCAAACGGGCCGCGATCTCGCGTTCGCGCGCGGCGGACGCGTTCTTCAGGATGCTCACGACGCCGTTCCGGGGCACGATGCGGTCCATTGTGCTGAAGGACGTCAAGCTTTTCTTCAGGGACACGTCGCAGTGGTCCCAGCTCTTCCTGCTGCTTGCGCTGATGGTCGTGTACATCTACAGCTTCAAGCTCCTGCCCCTTGAGCGCGCGGCCATGCCGAGCTTCTTTCTTCAGAACCTGATAGCCTTCCTGAACCTCGGCATGGTCGGCTTCGTGACCTCCGCCGTTGCCGTGCGGTTCGTTTTCCCCGCCGTCAGTCTCGAAGGAGATGCATTCTGGATTGTCCGTTCCGCCCCGCTTTCGCTCAGGCACTTCCTCTGGTCGAAGTTCTGGTCGAGCCTTCTGCCGCTCCTGGTGCTTGCCGAAGTGCTGATCGTACTCTCGAACACGCTGCTGAAGGTCACGCCCTTTATGATGGGCCTCGGCATCGTCACGGTATTCATGATGACTTTCGGCATTACCGCCCTCGGCGTGGGCCTGGGCGCCGTGTTCCCCAAATTCAAGCACGAAAACGTGGCACAGATCCCCACGGGCTTCGGCGGCATCGTGTACATGCTGGTCACGATGCTGTTTATCGGCGCGGTAATTACGCTCGAGGCCTGGCCTGTGTACAGGATTTTTTCCGCCCAAACCATGGGCGGATCCATCACGCCCGCCGCATTGCTGTCAATTACGCTGTCATTCATTGTTGTGCTGGTCGTCAATGTCCTGGCCCTGATTTTACCCATGAAAATCGGCGTAAAAAGGCTCTTGCAACGTGAAATATAGCCACGGATAACCACAATATATAGTATATACCACCATAATCAATACCTTACCTTGTTATTTTTTGCTTTACAAACCCCCTGAACTATGATATATACCTCTTCAATAAACATCTGAACGTACCCGCCATTATTTTCAACTTTGTATTTGGAGGCCTATGCAGCTCAAAACCCTCGAAATGATCGGTTTTAAGTCCTTTTCGGACAAAACCACAGTCACGTTTCAACCCGGCGTCACTGCCGTAGTAGGCCCGAACGGCTGCGGCAAAAGCAACATTTCCGATGCCATCCGCTGGGTGCTGGGAGAGCAGAGCGCCAAGCTCCTTCGAGGCGACAAGATGGAAGACGTCATCTTCAACGGCAGCGAGAGCCGCAAGCCTCTCGGCATGGCCGAGGTGGCCCTCACGCTCACCAAGGTAGCGGGCGGCAACCTTTCATCCGAATTCGGGCACTACAGCGAGCTCGAGATCACCCGGCGTCTCTTCCGTTCGGGCGAGAGCGAGTACCTCATCAATAAGATCCCCTGCCGCCTCAAGGACATCCGTGATCTCATGATGGACGCGGGAGTAGGCGCAAAGATACACGCCATCATCGAGCAGGACCGCGTGGACCAGATCCTTTCGTCCAAACCGCAGGACCGGCGGTTCCTGTTCGAGGAAGTCGCCGGCGTTATGAAATACAAGGCCCGCAGGCAGGAGGCGCTCTCCAAACTCGAATCCACCCAGCAGAACCAGCTCCGGGTGAACGACATCATCATCGAAGTGAAGCGTCAGGTCAACTCCCTCGATCGTCAGGCCAGGAAAGCCGAGCGGTACCAGAAGCTCCGCTCGGAAATGAAGGACCTCGACTTCCGGCTCGCGTCGGTTGAGTATTCGGACCGTGGGATCGAGTGGGCGGCGGTGACCGACGAGTTCCGGAAGGTCGAAGACGAGGTGACGGAGCTGCACGCCGGTCTCGGCAGGATCGAGTCAGCCATCGAAGAATCCAAGGCCGATGCTCTTGCCGCCGAGCACGAGCTCTCAGCGCTCCAGCATAAAATCCACGAAACGGAATCCGCGCTCAGCAGCGCCGAGCACCGCGTGGAAATGGCAAAAAGCCAGATCGCGTCGCTGAACGAACAGCGGGGCCGCGACCTCGCGGACAGGGAATATCTCGGACAGGAAACAGCGCGCATCGCCAGGCAGAAAACCAAACAGGAGGAGGAGTCCCGTACGCTTGCAGCCGCGGTCCTGGGAAAAAATTCCCTGCTGGCCGAAAAGAACGCCTCGGCAGAAGCCCTCGCTCAGGCGCTCAAGGAGAAGGAAGTCTCCCTCGAAGAAGCTAGGACCGGCATCATCAACGCCATGAATGAATCTTCGGCGGAAAAAACGAAAATTGCCAACCTCCAATCCCGCCTTGCCCAGATCGACGATCAGGACGCCCGGGAACTCAAGGAAAGACAGGACCTCTCGCAAAAGGTACAACAGCTCACAACGCTCCTTGTGGAAAAAGAACACGAGCTTGCGGACACCGTTGCCCGTCGAAAAGCGGCGCAGGAAGAACACGTTGTCCTCATCGCCCGCTTAGACCAGTCGCTTGCGAGAAAGAAGACCCTCGAAACCGACTTAAGCTCCGCCC
This sequence comes from Nitrospirota bacterium, assembly GCA_041476485.1. GTDB lineage: Bacteria > Nitrospirota > UBA9217 > UBA9217 > UBA9217 > JBAZLV01. The sequence goes on along the minus strand of JBGOTO010000002.1, from coordinate 18,436 downwards.
GACATGGGCTCGCGAGCCAAGGCTCGCGCCTCCGCTCATTGCTTGAACTGGAGCAAAAACTCGAGGGCTACCAGAAAGGCGTGCAGACCGTCATGTCGGCGCACAAGGAAGCTGCGTCCGGGGACCGCCTCGGTACGATCCACGGGCTCGTGGCCGACATGATCGAGACCGAGCCGCAATACGAACTTGCGATCGAGGCCGTGCTCGGCGACCGCCTCCAGTACGTGGTGGTGGATTCGCAAAACGATTCCCTCAAAGCAATAAATTATCTCAAGACAGAGGGCGGAGGACGAAGCACCTTTCTGCCGAAAACGCCGCGGGAGATAAAGACCGAACCTTTTATAAAAAACGGGCATGGCGGTGTCATCGGCTCGGCACTGAATATCGTGCGCTTTAACGATAAGTACAGTCACGTGGCCCAGTACCTTCTGGGCGACGTGGTGATTGTGGACACCATGGACACTGCCCTCTACCTCTGGCACAAGAACGGCATCCATAAGACCATCGTAACGCTTGCCGGAGAGATCGTTGACCCCTGGGGAGCGGTGACCGGCGGCACGGTTGAAGCGGGCGGCACGGGTATGCTTACCAAGCGGCGCGAGATCAAGGACCTGGAGCACGAGGTCGCTGAGCTCAAAACGTTGGCCGCCGGCCTGGAAGCGGAACTGATCGTCGTCGAAGCCTCCCTAGATACCGACAAAAAATACGAGTCGGAACTGTCCCGGCTGATCCACAGCATGGAAATCGACGGCGTAAATAAGGACAAAGACTGCGCCTCGGTCAGGGACGATATCAGTAGAACACAGGAGCGCGCAAACACGCTCGAAGGGGCGTCCGCGGAGCGGGCGTCGCAGAAGCAGGAGCTGAACGCAGGGATCGAGAAAGCCGCCGACGCGCTCCGGGGCCTCGAAGCGGGCCATACGAACGCACAGGCAAGCGTCGAGAACATCCAGGTCGAGCTCGCACATAAGAAAACAAGCCTCGAAGCTGCGCGCGCCGAGATTACCGAAATCAGAATGGCCGTCGCGGCTCTCCAGGAAAAGCACGCCGCCATGGCCCAAAACCTCGCAGCGCTCGCGAGTTTGGAATCGGATATCAGCGACCGTCTTTCGAAGCGCGAAGCGGAGCTCGCGGGCATCGCAACCAAGCTCGTTGAACTCGAGTCGTCCATCAGCGGGGCCGAGACCGAGATCAAAGGATATATTGAAACGCTCGAGGCGGAGCGCAAGGTCCGCGTGACCGTGCAGGAGGCCCATGCGGCAAAGACGCAGGCCCTCCAGTCGGCGGAAGACCAGGCCCGGCAGATCAGGCACGATATCGAGGCGGCCCAGAAACGGCTTTCAGCCTGCGAGGTCAAGCGCACCGAACTCCGGATGACGATCGAGCACCTGAAAGACAGGATTTGGAGCGCCTATCACACCGAACTTGAGGCCGTTGTCCGGGAACTGGGGCAATTCGAGATCAATAGGGAGGAATCCGGCCTCCGGCTCGACGAACTGCGCCAGAAAATCGACCAGATGGGTCCGATCAACGTGGACGCGCTCCAGGAATTCAACGAGCTCAAGGACCGCTACGACCTGCTCTCCGCGCAGCAGAACGACATCAACGAGTCCATGAGCAACCTCAAGGCCACGATCGCCAAGCTCGACGGAGAGACCCGGGAGCTCTTCAGCGAGGCCTTCAACGCCATCCAGGAAAAGTTCAAGGAGGTTTTCTCTCTTCTATTTGAAGGCGGAAAGGCCGAGCTCGTGCTTCTTGATGAGAACGATATCCTCGAATCGGGGATCGAGATCATCGCGCAGCCCCGGGGGAAGAAGTTCCAGGCGATCTCGCTTCTGTCGGGCGGGGAACGGGCTCTCACGGCTATTGCGCTCCTGTTCGCGGCGTTCCTCGTCAAACCAAGCCCCTTCTGCATGCTCGACGAAGTGGATGCGCCGCTCGACGAAGCGAATGTGACGCGCTTCACCCGCCTCATCCGCGAGATGAGCAGCCGTTCTCAGTTCATTGTCATCACGCACAACAAGCGCACCATGGAAATGGCCGACGCGCTCTACGGCATCACCATGGAAGAGCCGGGCTGCTCGCGGGTGATATCGGCCAGGCTCCGTGAACCGGCAATGGCATAACGGCATATTTTTGGCTTTCCTTCGACGTTTTCCTGTGCTATGCTCCGGCATGCTTCGTCTTTTTCATGCGCTGAAGATGCCCCATCACGTCTCGTTCTCGCTCCTCCTTCTGGTTTCTCTTCTCCTGGCGGCGCGTACCGTCTTCGGGGCGCCGTCCAGGCCTGACGATACGCAGAAAGCGCCGGCCCCGGCGGCCGAGGAATTCAGACGGTTCAAAATCGTGTTCGAACCGGACGCCTACTACACCGACCTCGATCTCATCATAGCCCTTACTAGGTCCCCCATTCCCCATCTCGGAGAACAGACCGAGTCGGAAATCTACGGAACGCTTCTCTCGCGCGCGGCCGTCTTGCCCCAGTTTCTGGTGCTGGAAGCGAGCGTCAACCCCATGCCCTACCTCGGCACCTTCATCAGGGAGCACAATGGAAGCGCTTACGACAACGCGCAAATATCCGGAAGCTTCAACTGGCTCAAGGCCCTCACCGCTGGGTTCGAGGAACCGTACGCTTTCTCCGTTTTCGCCGGCAATGTCGCGAACTTCAGCATCCCCGGCAGCAAAGATACCAAGGGGCTCGGATACAGCGGGTACCTGTTCAGTGTCGGTAACTATCATATTAAGGACAATGTGCTGATCCAGGACGAATGGCGGGAATACGAATGGAAAATAAAAGGCGACCTGAAGTCGCCGGTTAAGAAGCTCTCTTGGAGCTTTCGGGCGGGCGCAAAGCTGCACGGGAACCCCTACATCACGGACATCCTCTACGTCTCTGTCCGGAGAAGCCGGCTCGATTACAAACCTGAGGGATCTTCCCTGTTCAACAACAGCGGGTTTGAATACACCTACGACATGGACCGGCGCTCGCTCAGCCCCATCCGTCATTATTTCTACGTGGACAAGAAGTGGCCCTTTGAAAATAAAAAGATGGCCTTTTCTCTCGCGCTCGGCTTTGTGTGGGAGTCGGCGAAGAAATACAGCGGCCCGCTCGCCGAGGGCAGGGAGAAGAACGATTTTCAGTTCATCATCCGTCCGAACATCGAGTTTTGAGAGGTCACTTCACTTTCGCGCCCGGGGCCAGGATGATCTGATCGCGCAGGACCGCTTCCGGCGATACCGTGTCAATCGCATACCCGCTGTACTGAGGGCCGAGGGACTCCAGTTTTGACCGCAGCTCCGGTTCCCTGCCCAGGACGCAAACGATCGCCCGGATCTGTTCGCCCTGGCGTATGACCGTGACCCTGTCGAAATTGTCCGACGCTCCGCCTGGCTGCGATTCTTCCCAGTGTTGCAGTTCCTCCTGCAGCCCTCTATCGAGCGTTGTTTTGACGGTCCTGCCGGTACGGTACAGCATTGGTTCACCGAACAGGGCGACAAGAATTTTTTCGAGCGCATGCTGATAGCCGGGCCTTCCGTTTTTTGTCCCGAAGCCGGGAAGGGAGAGCTTGCCTCCCTCCTCCGGTCTCAGGATAAGAGGGGCCGAAAGGGCCGCGGCATATTCTTCCGGAGTGATGATTTTTGCCTGCTGCATATTGAACAACACCCGCTCCTGGCGTTCCCTCGTCTTGTCCGCATGCTTGTAGGGATTGTAATAACGCGGGTTCGGAAGCATCCCGGCCAGAAGCGACGCCTCGGACTGCGTAAGTTCCGCGGCATGCTTGTCCAGGTAGAAGCGGCTTGCGGCCTCGATGCCGTAAATATTCTCCCCCCACTCGACCTCGTTCAGGTAAATCTCGAGTATCTGCCGCTTCGTGAGGATTTCTTCCGCTTTCCTGGCAAGGACGTATTCGCGCACCTTGCGGCTGATCGTCTTTTCCCGGGAGAGGAGGACGTTCTTGATCATCTGCTGCGTGATCGTGCTTCCGCCCCGCGCGAACCGGTGCTTCTGGACGTCGTGGACCATAGCGTCCCAGGTCGCCCGGTAATTGACCCCATGGTGCTCGAAAAAGGTGTCGTCCTCCGCGATCACCACCGCCTGGATGACGATATCGGGAAGGCCGGACAAAGGCGTCCATATCCGGAACTTACGGTCGTAGTAGCCGGTCAGGAAGTTGCCGTCTTTATCAAGGACTTCGGCGGCAGAGGGGGGCCGGTACTGTTTCAGGAATGATACGTCAGGCAGGCCGGAGAGAGCCGGAACGATCCAGGCAATAATGATAAGGGCCGAGAGCGCGATGGCCCCGGACCCGAAAAGCAGATACTTTCTCATGATACTGTTCTATTTTTTTCTCACCCGATGCTTGGCGAGGTTTATCCCTTCTCCAAATTGTTCTTCTCTGCCGTCATTTCGTTATCTTGTCCCGATGATCTCCCGCACAATCCTTGCACTCTCCGGTTCTCCCCAGTCCCTCGGGCCGATCGCTTTGTACCGGACCACGCCCTGCCGGTCCACAATGTACGTCTCGGGAAACTTGTAGGTGCCGTAGAGTCCGGCAACCTTCCGGTCCGGATCCAGCAGCACGGGAACATCAATTCTGTTTTTTTTCATGAACGCCGTTACCGCGTCCGCGCCGCCTTCGTCCGCGCTTACTGCGAGCAGCTCTAAATCCCTGCCCCCGAGTTCATGGTACAGCCTGTCAAGCGTCGGGATCTCATCCACGCAGGGCGGGCACCAGGTGGCCCAGAAGTGGACCAGCACTACCTTGCCCCGGAAATCCGACAGGCTTACCTGACGGCCGTCCAGGGTCTGCAAACGAAACTCGGGGGCCCGGTCGCCGCTGGCAATGATTTTTTTTGCGGCATGCCGGTCCTTGACGAGAAGACTTATGGCGAAGACAACTGCAAAGAGGATAAGTATGACAAGAAAAACCGTCTGCTTTGCGCTGCCCTTCGTTTCTTTTGTTGCCATATCCCCGCCTTTTCTGTTTGAGACAGGACCCGAGTCACTATTGAGGACGTGTATTATACGACGTATCTCCGGCTGTATCAAGAGGAAAAAAGACGGGGTCGGTCTTTGACGCCAGGCAAGAACCCAATATTGCCACAAAGACACGAAGTCACGAAGAAAGCAAAAAAACAGGAAGTTACGACTATGATCTATCGGTGAATTTGTCCAGGGACCATTCGGACGGGTCGAGTAAGGTAAATCCCATGCTCTCGAGTTTCTTTTTTACTCTCGCGACATTGTTCGTCAGCAAGTACGGATAGACCGCCCGTTTTCCCACGTCCCCATAATTCGCGACAAGGATGCTCCCGAAGGATATCCCTTCCTCGGTAATGGCGTCGACAATTCTCTTCATTTCCCCGACCTTCTCCTCCGCGAGTATGCACAAAAGGGTGCCGGGCTGTTCGATCCCCAGTACATTGATGAACGAGCGGATCACGTCGCTGGTAGAGATGATCCCCGCGAGGTTTCCCTGCTTGTCGACGACCGGAAGCGCCCCTTTGCGCGCCCTGTGCATCAGCAGTAGCGCGTCCCCCAGGGTGTTCATCGGAGAAATGGTGATGGGGCTTTTCGACATAACGTCCTTGACCTTGAGATTGGCGATCCCTTCCACCTCCTGGGGATCGTGCATTTGGAGCGTGAACACGGACGGCAGGGCGCTTCGTATGTCGCGGTCGGTTATGATCCCGGCCAGAGTATTATTCGCCGTCACCACGGGAAGGTGTCTGATATTGTGCAGCTCCATCTTCTCCTTCGCCTCAAAAAGGCCGGCCTCCCCGCGGACCGTAATAACGTCTCTCGTCATCGACTTGTTGATAAACATAACGCCCCCTTCAGGTTTTACTGCCCAGCAGGATTTCGATATGGTTTCTTGCCAGTTCAGGCAAACGGTTGATCGAGTAGCCCCCTTCAAGCACGGAAATGACCCTGCCCTGCGAATACCGGTCGGCCATTCCTACGATCTGTTTCATCATCCAGGAAAAGCAGGCCGTGGAAAGGTGTACGTCCGACATGTCGTCGTCGATATGGGCATCAAACCCAGCTGATACAAGGATCACCTCAGGCTTAAATGTTTCGAAGGCTGGGAGCAGCCAATTTTCAAACGACTCTTTATATTCCAAGTCTCCCTGGCCGGGAAGCACGGGAGAATTCAGAGTGGACCCCAAACCGGGACCCGAGCCCTTCTCGAATTCCCTGCCGGTGCCGGGATAGGCGAACGACGGATGCTCATGGATGGAATAATAGAACACCGAAGGATCATCGTCGAAGATGGCCTGCGTGCCGTTGCCGTGATGGACATCGAAGTCCACGATGCCGATCCGCTTTATTCCCCAGGTGTGTTGCAAATACCGGGCGGCGATGGCCACGTTATTGAAAAAACAAAAGCCCATGGCCCTGTTGACTTCCGCATGATGTCCCGGGGGCCTCACCGCGCAGAAGGCATTGTGGAGCTCGCCTTTCATCACCCGCTCCGCCGCGCCGACGACGCCGCCCACGGCCAGCAGAGCGGTTTCAAAGCTTTCGCTGCTTATCTTATTATCGGGATTGTCAAGGATGTCCAGCCCCGAACGGCACGCGTCTTCAAAGCGCGTGATGAGCTTCACGCTGTGGACGGCCTCTATCCATTCCTGCCTGGCCCGTTCGGCTTTCATCAGGGTCAACCGGGGAAGGAGCCCCGCATCTTCAATTCCCCGGTAGATCGCGAGCAGCCGCTCCGGCGATTCCGGATGTTCAGGCCCCGTGCGGTGGAGCAGAAAACGTTCGTCATAAAGAAATCCGGTCTTTTTCATTTATATATTCTCAGAATTACTGATGGTCTATCGGTGGCCGTTGGCTCTATATTATAATACCATAAATTATCGACAAGCTTTTATACCGTAGCCACTTCCTGTAATCAGCACCGTGCAAGGCAGGGATCGCTCATTTCTTATTTCTACTCCCCTCAACTTTTCCTTTGAAAAATCAAGCTTGTTTGTTATAATGTGTCGGTATGATCCATGAAACCAAATTGCACGGTCAGGCCGACGAAAGAATCGATTATTTCGTCACCATCACCGGCGCCGATTTAAGCAACCGGTACTACTACGAATCGCTCCCGAACGGCGACCGCTTCTTTTCCGGGGGGAACGAATTCGTCATATCTCCGACCGGCATCGCCTACACGGGTTCGGGCGGCAGCTTGTGCGAATACATGTTCGGCGTCGATCTTCCGCTCAAAGACCTCCTTCGGAAAGACGTTTCAAACCGATTGGTCATGTACGGCGCGTTTTACGACAAGACGGAGAACATTACCTTCACCAACGATACGGGGGGCAAGGAAACGTTCGATCACGTTTTTCTCACCGGTCATGCGGTCTCGAACTATTATTTCTTCGTGCACACCTCGCTCAAGGCCGAGATGAAGGACCTGCAGCGCGACATCCTCAGAAACATCGGCAAACAGCTCAAACGGAGCACGACCGTGGGCGCGGCCGACGACACCAGACTCTGCCGGGAGATTTTCGACGCGCTTGGGGACCCCAAGGCCCTCGTCTTTCTTTTCCGCCTCCTGAACAGACACAACGAGGAATACTTTCATACGTTCAACAAACTCTACACCGAGCAGAAAATGCTTTCCCCCGGCTCGTTTGCCGTCCTGGACGGCCTGGCAAAAAAGTACAACATCATCCCCTACCAGCAGGAACGCATCAAGATCGACGGGATGTACAAGCTCCCTGAAAACAAAAAGATCGTCGATGAATATAAGGACATCCTCATTTCCGTATCAGAGAAAGAAGAGGTAAACCCCTCGGAACTGGCAAAGCTCTCGCGGCTCCGGACCCTGAGCCTGCGCCTCAACATACCGCATACGCTGTTCGACACCCTCGACGAGCTTCTTCTCAAAGACATGCAAATCATCGAGGTGGAGGAACCCGACTACGTAAAGGACACCCGTGCGATCTTCGAGGGACTGTTCTTCAGGGCGGACAAAATAAAAGGCCAGCTCTCGCAGGAAGACCTTGTGAAGCTGTTGCGGGCCAAGCAAAAATCGACCATCCAGCACGATCAGACCTTCGAAGGGCTTCTGCTCGACACGGTCCGCGCCTGCGACGAGCACGCGCGGGACACCAACGACCTGTCCGTGCTCGAGTCCATGAGTTCCATCCTCACCTACTTCGACCGGTACGACAGCACGGCAACCAGTATCAACAACCTCGCCTTCATGGAGAACTCGACCTTGAGCGAAGACAACATCCGCAGCCTATCCGGCAATAAGACGGTTTTCGACCAGATCAGCGCAGAGCTGTTCCGCGAGCTGTTTATCGACCCTTTGCGGGACAACCGCTACCTGACCCGCTACGGACGGAAAAAAGTCGACAGCCTTTTTCAGGGACTCCCGGAAATCAAGGCGGGCGACACCACCTACCGCGAGCTTGCCGCATCACTCGCCAAAATCAACGACGACGACAAGCTGTATACCGCCATCCACCGTCATATCAAGGACCGGTTCAAGAGCATTTATGCGGAATTGAACTCGAAGGACGATCAGGAGATATTCATTCAGGACCTCAACCGGGAGATCCAGTCCCGGGGGATCGTGCAGGGCCCGGTGCCGCACGGCGTATTCGAGGAAATCATCCTGGACATTCGGAAAGAATCGTTCTACCTCAACAACCTCCTTCCGCACATCATCGTGTCCCGCGACAGCCGTGTGCGCGAAGACTTCCTGGTGAACAGCGGTCTCGACCGGTTTTACGTTGAGGAACTCGAAAAAGACTACTTCGACATGAACAAAATCGAAGGGAACATCCTCGAGGAAATCAGGAAATAGCGATGGGCGCCGTCAGAATAATGAACAACGTCAGAATATTGGACCGTTATATCTTCCGCGAGATGCTGCCGCCGTTCTTGCTCAGCATGGCGGTGCTCATGCTCGTGCTTTTCCTCCAGAAGCTGTTCAAGCTCGCCGATCTCGTCGTTTCCAAAGGCGCCACGCTGCTGTCGGTCGTCAAGGTGTTTGCCTATGTCATGCCGAGCTTCCTGGTCATCACGATCCCGATGTCGCTCCTCGTCGCTTCACTCACGGCCTTCGCCCGCTTGAGCGCCGACTCCGAGGTGACCGCCATGAAAGCTTCCCGCATCAGCCTCTACAGCATGATCCGGCCGGTCATCTTCTTTGCGCTGGTTTCCTTCTGTATGACCGCGGTCGTCTCGCTCACGCTGGTGCCCGGAGCCGACGCCGCGCTCAAGTCGCACCTGTTCACCATGGTAAAATCACGGGCCATGGTCGGCATCGAGCCCGGCGTCTTCAGCAGCACCTTCGACGGCATGGTCATCTATGCGGACAAAATGGAATCGCTTGACAAGATTGAAGGTATTTTCATATCCGACGAACGGTCGGCGAAGGAGCCGTTCGCCATCGTGGCCAGGCGGGGCAAGCTCATTGCCGACCCCAAGTCGTTGAATGTCACCCTCGCGATGCAGGAGGGGTCCATTCACTTCCAGCCCAAGGAAGAGCAGGCCTACTCGCTCATGGGGTTCGACTCAGGCCGCCTCTATCTCGACATCAACAACGCGCTGGTACAAAGGGGATCTCCCCGGAAAGGCTACGAGGACTTTGGGAGCGTGGAGCTGGTCCGGGAGATCAATCGGCTGCGAACGGAAGGCAAGCCGTCCTACTCCGCGGAGACCGAGCTGCACAAACGGCTTTCGCTTCCCTTCGCCTGTCTTATCCTGGGGCTTATCGGCGCCCCGCTGGGCATACGGCAAAGCCGCTCCGGAAAGTCCGCCGGGGTGGCCGTCGCACTTATGGTCTTTCTGCTCTACTACATCGTTTTGGGTTCCGCCACCAACCTTGCCGAAACAGGGACCGTCAACCCCGCCGTGGCCTATTGGGCGCCGAACTTGGTCATGGTCCTCGCGGCAGGGCTCTTTGTGTTGATCAAAGGACGCGAGACGGATTTTATGATCGCCCACAGAATCAGCTCCGCGTACTACGGCATCAAGAACCGGGTCATGCCGCCTGGGAAGCCCTCGCGGTAAGCGAGTGGCTGACCTGAGTAAATAAGTAAGAAAGTAAGAAAACAAGGAAGCACGCTCTCGAAACCGCCATGACACTGCTCAGCAAACATATATTCAAGGAATTTATTTCCCTCGTCGGGGGCGTCCTTGCCGGCATTCTGATCGTGTATCTCTGCGTCGAATTCCTGCAAAAGGCGGACAGGCTCATTAAATTCCATGCGACGATCCCCCAGGTGGCCAAATATTTTCTCTACAGCATGCCCGTCATGGTCACCATGTCGCTTCCCCTGGCCACGCTCATTGCGGCGCTCCTTTCGCTCGGCAACCTCTCGCGCCACAACGAGATCATCGCCATGAGGGCCAGCGGGGTCAGCCTGGGAAAAATCATTACGCCCTTGCTGACAGGCGGCTTGCTGCTGTCCCTCTTCGGATTCATCAACAACGAGTTCATCATGCCGGTTTCCAGCTCCCACGCAAATTATATCCGCCTGGTGGAAATAGAAAAAAAACAACAGCAGGCCATGTTCCAGCAAAAAAAGCTGTGGCTCCGGGGGCCGGACAACAGCATAGCGAACATCGAAATCGTCTCGCCGAACCGGACCGAGATGTTGGGTCTGCACGTCTACAAACTCAACCCGGACTATTCCGTGCGTGAACGGATCATCGCGGACAGACTTATTTGGGAGAACGGCGCATGGAGGCTTAAACAGAGCCGCACGTACGTCATGCACGGCGATACCGTGCGCTCCCATGCCTCAGACGGCGAAGCGTTCAATATCGTCGAGAACCCCGAAAACCTCGGCATGATCGTGAAGGACTCCGAGGAAATGAGCTTCGCCGAAATGTGGGATTACGTAAAGCGGCTTAAGAAAAGCGGTTACAACGCCGCCCAGTATGAGGTCGACCTGCACAGCAAGCTTTCGTTTCCCTTCGCCAGCTTGCTGATGGTGCTGATCTCCATCCCCTTCTCGATCCACAAGGTGCGCGCGGGAGGGGCGGCGAAAGGATTTGCATTCGCCGTCCTGATCGCCTTTGTGTACCTGACGCTTTTGAGCGTGGGAGCGTCTCTCGGAAACTCGGGCGCCCTCCCGCCGGTGGTCGCGGCATGGATGGCGAACATTCTGTTTGCGGCGACGTCGATAGTCATACTGATGCGGATGCAGAAGACCACGTAAGGGTCCATCGCTTGTTTCGTGAAGAGGTGTCGTTCGTTATGAACAAACTGTTTTTTTCACAACGCATTCTCGACGGTCTGATCGGGGAAGAAAAGATCAAACTCGAAAAAAACACCATCACGATCCTTTCGAAAGGCAACCCTGCGTTTGAACTGGAGCCCGCTTTTCGCATCGTCAAAACGGCGGACAACGGCTCCGATCCCCATAAACTGGTGGGACGGATAAAATACGAGAAAGACCTCAAGGCGATGAACGCGGAAATTTACCTGGACTCCATCATCTACCGGGACATGGCCTACGTGGCGGAACCCGGGTTCATCGGCGAGAAAAAAGAGCTTATCGAAACGCTTTCTGACACCGATCTTCTGGCTCGGTTCCTGCTCGAGAACCTGTTATAACACCATGGGAAAAAAGATCGCAAAAATCCTGATCGGCCTGGGACTCGTCCCGCTGTGCCTGGGATTCACCTGGCAGCTTGCGGCTACGCTTGTTACTGTCCGCTACAAAACGGACGCGCCCTACTTCTTTGTCGCAGGCGGGCTGGCCTATGTGACCGCCCACCTCCTTTTCAATAAACCGATCCTTACCTATGTCGTGGGGCACGAACTCACGCACGCGCTTTTCGCCCTGCTCTTCGGCGGATCGGTAAAAGCGATCCACGCCAGCGACCGCGGCGGCCGCGTCACCCTGACCAAGTCGAATTTTCTCATTACGCTCGCGCCTTACTTCTTTCCCCTCTACACATTCATTGCGCTCGTCCTCTACGGGCTTGCCCATGCCGCCGGCGCCCGCGGCGCGGCGACCGACGTTCTCATCTTTCTGTCCGGCGCCACATTCGCGTTTCACGTGGTCCTGACGGTCGTTTTTCTTCAGACGGACCAAAACGACATCCGGGAGCAGGGCGAGGTCTTTTCCTATCCCCTCATCTATCTGTTCAACATCGTCTTTGCCGCGTTCCTCATCCATATGTATTTCGCGGAGAACATGGATTACCCGACGTTCCTTGCAGGTGGTATACTAAAGACCGTCAACATGATAGCTCTTTTGACTGAAAAGCTGATTGCCCTGGTGAATGCGTCCTAGGGGTGCATACGAAAGGTCTTTATGCTCATCGTAGGACTGACAGGCGGGATCGCAAGCGGAAAAAGCCTCGTTGCGCGCGTGTTCAGGGACCTCGGGGCATGCGTTATCGACGCCGACCGGATTGTGCGCGATCTGCTGGAACCGGACCAGCAGGCATGGAGGGAAGTGCTCGATTACTTCGGGAAGAGCATTCTGCTGCCCGATCAGTGCCTTGACCGCAGGAAACTCGGAGAGATCGTTTTCAACGACGTGGAGAAACGGGCGTGGCTCAACGGGTGTCTCCACCCCAAGGTCTTTGCCGCCTATTCGTCTCAGGCAAAGCATATACGGGAGCGGTCGCCGGACGCCGTTGTCGTCTTTGACGCCGCCCTCCTCATCGAGACCGGATACCACCGGAACATGGACAGGACCGTCGTGGTATACGCTGAGCTGGAACAACAGGTCGAACGCCTCGCGTCCCGGGACAAATTCACCCGCGAGCAGGCCCTGGCCAGAATCCGGAGCCAGATACCGCTCGCGGAGAAGCGCGGGCACGCGGACTATGTCATTGAGAATACGGGCTCCCGCGAAGAGGCTGAACAGCGGGCACGAGAAGTCTTTCACAAGCTGAAACAGGAAACGGAAAGGTCATAGGTGGCAGACAACGCCTTCAAAATTGTTCTCATGAAACGCGCTGACATCCGGGCCTGTAACGAAATCACGGCCGTCTCCGATCCCTGGAAAACCCTGAACGAGCGGATCGACTTTGCGCCCTACATCGGCCTGAAACAGGCCTATGTCTGCACCGACGGCGAAGGACCCGCGGGTTTCGTCATATTCACGCCGGAACCGGTTTTCGCCAGGGGAGGATACCTGCGCGCCATCGGGGTCGCGCCGGCAATGCGCGGCCGGGGCATCGGCAGAGAGCTTATGACCTTTGCGGAGAAAACGACGTCGCGCCTCTCGGCGAATTTTTATCTCTGCGTTTCTTCGTTCAACCGGGAGGCCCAGGCGTTTTATGAAAAACTGGGGTACGCAAAGACCGGAGAGTTGCCAGGCCTGATCGTGCCGGGCGTATCGGAATACATTTACTGGAAGCGGTTACGGCCGCTGCCTTAACCTGACGGGAGCTCGCGGGACAACCATGAAAAACCTCAAGAAGATCGACCTGTTCAAAAACCTCTCGGACGAGGAGCTGAAGGAACTGCAGTCCTACGTCGTTACAACAACATACAAGAAAAAAGAGTACATTTTTTCGGAAGGCGATTCGCCGGAGTGGTTTTACGTCGCTTCAGCGGGCAAAGTGAAGGTCACCAAGCTCTCCCACGAGGGCAAGGAGATCATCCTCGAGGTCATCTCCCCGCACGACATCTTCGGCGGCGTGGCGGTCCTGCGGAATTTTCCCTACCCCGCGAACGCCGTGGCCATGGAAGACGCCGAGGTGATCAAAATATCGCGGAAGAACCTCATGCGCCTCGTGGACCGTTTCCCGAACCTCATGTACTTCATCGCGCTCCAGCTCGGCGACCGCATGAAGAGTTCCTATGATTCGCTCAAGAACATCGCGCTCGAGCGCGTCGAGGCGCGGATCGCCGCGCTGCTCCTGAAGCTCTCGAACAAGGTCGGCGTGGAAACCAAAGACGGGACGCTCATCGACATGCGGCTCACCAAACAGGACGTGGCGGACATGGTCGGCACCACGGTCGAAACCTCGATCAGGACCTTCAGCAAGTTCAAGAAAGAAGGTCTCGTGACGGACACGGACGGCAAGTTCATCATCAAGGACAAGGAGGGACTTGCGTCGCTCTCGTCGTGAAGCACCAGCTCGCAGTTGGTAGCTGGTAGTTCGTAGTTGAAACGATAAAAACAGCTCATAGCGAAAGCATTACTACGAGCTACGAACCATGAGCTACGAACTGCTTTACTTCTGCTCCACCTTCGCCAGAAGCGTCCTCAGCATGTTATAAAAGAAGAGAAATATCGCGGCCACCTGCAATGCGCCGAACGCCACGGTGAGCGTCCGGTAGCCGCCAGCGGGATTGTAAGCATTCAGGGTATAGAACACGAGCATGGCAACGAGCGAGATGTTCGCGAGATAGAGCTGCACCTCCCCTATTTTCGCGCTGTACACCGGCCTTCCCATAAACCGCGGCAGAATGTGATACCCGACGCCGTAGATCATCATCGACACCCAGCCGAGCATGTTCAGGTGGGAATGCACGAACTTCAGCATAGTCAAGCTCTGGTTCGCGAGCATACAGACGCCCAAGACCGCCGAGATCCCGAGATACACGATGCTCATAACGATAAACCCCTTTACGAATCTGTCCATGGTAAAAAACCTCCTCAAGAGTTAGTATGATTATAGTATAGAGTGATTTCGGCCGGATGGGTATGACATGGCTCATAGTATACCATAGATCATGAATATGATGCAGGTCATAGCGGGTCATCGGCCCTTTTGCTATACTGTGATCATCAAATACCAAAGGAGGCCACCATGATTGCGGAGAAAAAGAAAGTTACGAAAGATTCGATCATCGGCGATGTGATTAAAATGAGCCCGGGAGCAAAGGCAGTGATCGAGAAACATTTCGGCAACGGCTGTTTCACCTGCCCCGGCATCAACATGGAATCCCTGTCGTTCGGGTCCATGATGCACAACCTGGACCCGAACAAGATCGTTGACGAAATCAACGCATTGGAGGAATAACATGGCCGACAAAGAACTCAAATGTTTTGTCTGCGGCGCGGCGGAGAAGGACCGCGTCTATCTCCCTTGCTACCACGAAGGCAAGGAAAAGGTCGTCTGCACCCGCTGCCTTCCCATGCTGATCCACGGCGCGCATTGATATCCCCCCGCCCCCGGCGGTGCTTTTTGTTCTTCCTCCGGGGGTCCTTTTTTCCCCTGCTCCGTTTCAGGAAAAAGCTGTAGAATTTTCCGCCCGATGCTGGTAAACTCCCTTTATGAAAAAAGAACTTGCGATAATCCTTGCCAGCGGCGGCATGGACAGTTGCGTCACTGCGGCGATTGCAAATGAGCAATACCAGCTGGCGTTTCTCCATGTGAACTACGGTCAACGTACCGAGGAGCGTGAACTGCGGGCGTTCAACGAGATAGCGGACTTCTATAAAGTCACGAAGCGGCTGACGGTGAGCATAGAGCATTTGAAGGTCATCGGCGGCTCGGCGTTGACCGATACAAATATCCCTGTCCCCGAAGCTGCCTCGTCTCAATCCGCAATTCGAAATCCGCAATCTGCAATTCCCACGACCTACGTTCCCTTCCGCAACGCCCATCTATTGTCCATCGCCACCTCCTGGGCGGAAGTCATCGGCGCGACAAAGATCTTCATCGGCGCCGTGGAAGAAGACAGCTCCGGCTATCCCGACTGCCGGGAGACCTTCTACCAGGCTTTCAACAAGGTCATTGAGATGGGAACGAAACCGGAAACGCGGATAGAAATCGTCACGCCTCTTATTCACCTGAAGAAGGCTGAGATTGTGAAAAAGGGCGTTCAACTGGGCGCGCCGTTCAATCTTACCTGGAGCTGCTACCAGGCAAGCGAAAAGGCCTGCGGCAGATGCGATAGCTGCGTTTTACGGCTGAATGGTTTTAACGAGGCGGGAGTCAAGGACCCTATCCACTATCAAAAATAGGCCTGGGCAAATTAAAGGAAGGACGTAACCAACAGGGCGAGCGTCAGCAGGATCATGATAGCGGCCGTTATCCAGGCGATGATGTTGAAAGTCCTCGAATTCGTATACTCTTCCATCAGTTCTTTTTTATTAATAAGCAGCAGCATAAAAACAAGCACAAACGGCAGCATGACTCCGTTGACAACCTGCGACACCCACATAATAGCGATGAGCGGTGCCTTTGGGATCAGGACGATGAGCGCGCCTATGGCTATCAACAGGGTGTAGAGCCACATGAACTGCGGGGCCTCTTTGAAGGTCTTGTTCACCCCGGCTTCCCACCCCAACCCTTCGCAAACGTAGTAGGCGGTGGCCAGCGGCAGAATGGAAGCGGCAAAGAGGGACGCATTCGCAAGACCGATGGCGAACAGGATCGAGGCATACCTTCCCGCAATCGGAGCAAGTGATGCCGCGGCCGCCTCGGCACTGTCGATCTTTATCCCGGCTTTGAAGAGCGTGGCGCCGCAGGCGACCACGATAAACAATGCCACGATATCGGTCATAAAGCAGCCGAAGATGACGTCTATCCGCGACGCCCAGTACTGCTCCTTCATCACTCCTT
Source organism: Nitrospirota bacterium (assembly GCA_041476485.1). Lineage (GTDB taxonomy): Bacteria > Nitrospirota > UBA9217 > UBA9217 > UBA9217 > JBAZLV01. The sequence continues at coordinate 1,932 of JBGOTO010000002.1, read as the reverse complement.
TTTCGACGACGGCCGATTGGATGTAAAACTGCATCCACGGCGTTATCGTCGTGCCGACCAAACCGATGACCATGAGAAGATACGGCGAATTGAACTGAAAAGTCGGCCGTATCGTCTCGGACAGCACCGCAGACCAGTCCGGTTTCGCCATGAAAGCGGCGGGAATGTACACAAGGTATACCGCGCACACGAAAAGGAATATTTTTTCGAAAACCCGGTATGACCCCTTCACGACGATAAGCCAGACGAAGACGGCGCCGAGCGGCACGGCGATATACTTGTTGACGCCGAACAGTTCGGCGCTTGCGGCCCAGCCCGCAAACTCGGCTGCCGTGTTGCCGAGATCGGTGATCAGAAGGGCAAGCATGAGCCAGAAAATCGTTTTGACGCCATAGTTCTCCCTGATCAGGTCGGCCAGCCCCTTTCCCGTAATGGCACCCATCCGCGCGGCCATTTCCTGCACGACAATCAAGGCGATCGTTGTCGGGATCAGGGTCCAGAGCAGGGAGTACCCGAAATGCGCGCCGGCCATGGAGTAGGTGGCAATACCGCCCGCATCATTGTCGATGTTCGCCGTAATGACGCCGGGACCGATAATGGATAATATGAATAAGAACCTCTTCCAGCGACTCATGCTTTTTGTGCCTTTCATTTTCCGGGGATGCTTTCGGAACCAGCCGGGCGGAGCGGCTGAAGGAGCAGTTGCCGATTTCGCGCGGCTATCGTTTTCTGCGCTTCTTTCTCGACGCCGTCGGAAGCAGGAAGTCGAGAACGTCGTCCACGGTTACGATACCGCGCATGACCATGCCCTCGTCCACCACGGGAGCGGCGAGTAGATTGTATTTCGAGATAAACTCGGACACGTCCCTCTGCCCGGCGTCGAGCGGCAGCGTCTTGACCGGCGTTACCATGATATCGCTCAGGAGCGTTTGCGGCGTGGCGAGGATCAGGTGCTTGAGCGACAGTACACCCTCGATCCGCTCTTCGCGGTCCACGATGTAGAGGTAGTAGATGGTCTCTACGTCCGGTGCTTCGAGCCGGAGCTCCTTGATCGCTTCTTCGACGGTCATGTCGGGCAGGAAAGCGAGATATGCGGTGGTCATCATGCCGCCCGCCGTGTCTTCCTCGTGCTCCAGAAGCTCCTGCACGTCCTCGGCCTCTTCCTTCTCCATGAGATTGATGAGTTCCTTCGCCTTGGCCTCGGGCAGGTCGCCGAGCACGTCGGCGGCTTCGTCGGGCGGCATGCGTTCGAGGATGTCCGAGGCCCGCTCCTTGGACATATCGTCGATGATGTCCACCTGGACGCGCGGCTCGAGTTCGTGCAGGGCCTCTGCCGCCGTGTCCACGTCGAGGCTTCCGAAGATGGCCGCGCGCTCGTCATGAGACACCTCGCTGATGATCTCGGCAAGGTCAGCGGGGTGCAGGCTCGAGACCTTCTGCCGGGACACGGTCAGGGTGAGCCGCGTGACCTTGGGCTCGATGGTTTGCACGTAGCGCCAGGAAAGGAGTTTGGGCTGCAACTTATAGTTGAGAAGAAAAAAGATTTTTTCCCCGCCTTTTTCCACACCGAGCCTGCGCAGGAGCCCGCGGAGACCGATGTCCGCCGCCACCAGGCAGAGCCTCCCTTTCACGTCGCCCAATTCAAGGTCGTTTACGCGCACCAGTTTGGCGCCGTTGATGTCCACAATCTGTTTGTCGAGAATGTCCCGGACGATGAGAATGTCGGTCGCTGAAACAGAGGCGGGTTTGAGCTCATTAATGCGCGTGTTGACGGTCATAACGCGCCGGTTGAAGAGATTGATCAGGTCCCAGGGAAGCAGGTAGGTGTTCTTGCCGGCCGTGACGACGAGGCTCGTGATCGCGGGGAACGGTTCTCCCGTGCCGACAATGATGTCTTTGAGCTTTCCGATCTCTTCGCCGGTCTGGTCCAGC
>JBGOTO010000001.1:0-67207 GCA_041476485.1 Nitrospirota bacterium | reverse complement strand
CTCGGGCAGGCCTTCCTTGGTAATGCCGCTCACCGGCCCCAGGGCCAGGCCGAAGCCGTGGGTGAACACGAGCCGCTCGTTGATCCATGACTTGCTCGGCAGGTCGGCATAGGACAGCTCCCGCGGAGAGAGCATGACCTGCAGGTAATCTCCGTTCACGGTGTAGCGGTCGTTGTCCACGTCGCGAAAGTGGTAGTAGGTCCGGATCTGCTGCAACTGGCTGTAGGTCTTGAGCAGCGGCTCCTCGTCCCAGAGCCGGATGTTCTTGATCGTGGAAAGGTTCTTCCGGATGTCCGTGAAGGCCAACTGCTTGTTCGCGGCAAAGGGCTGCATTTCCATGTTCTCAAGGCCGTAGCCCAGGCGGGTAAACTTTATGTGGTTTGCGAGATACGGCTGCTCCAGCACGCTCTCGTTCGGCGATACCTTGAAGTTCTGGATCGCCGAGGGATAGACCTTCAAGCCAAGAATGTACACTGCCGCCAGCACTGCGAGGACGGCCAGCGGAACAAAAAGAGACCGGCGCGTTGCAAAGAGAGAGACCACTATCGCCGCCGCGATTGCGAGTACGGCCATGACAACGAGCATCACCAGGCGGACATGCACGTCGGTATACGACGCCCCGTACAGCACGCCGTGCTCGCTGTAGAGCAGGCCGAAGCGGTCGAGGACAAAGCTGTACGCAAGACTCAAAAGGAAGAGCGACACCAGTATCCCGAGGTGGCGTTTCATGAAAGGGTTCGCGGAAATGGACCTGTTGGATATCACGAGGCCGCCCCGGAGAACATAGACCCCTGCCGTCAGGATAACGGAGATCACGAGGAGGCTGCGCGCCATGGTGTTCATTGCGTCGATAAAGGGATATTGGAAGAGAAAGAACGAGATGTCCCTGCCGAAGAGCGGATCTGCTAGGCCCGCGGGCGCGCTGTTCAGGAACAGGAGCGCCTGGTCCCAGTACTGCGCCCCGATGGGGAAGGCTATCAGTGCCCCGGCAAGCGCCGCGAGGAGCGAGACCCCGTTTATTATGCGGGACAGGTCAAAGTGCTGGAGCTGCGGCACGCTTTCCCAGATCGGGTTCGCCATGCCGAGCGGCAGCCTGCGCTTGCCCGCAATAAAGAGGTTTATGAAAAGAATGAGAAAGGTGATCGCCCCGAAAACGAGCCCGCTCAGGAACTTTGCCTCGAAGGTCTTGGTGAAGACTGCTTCGAAGCCGACCTCGCGGAAGAACCTCCAGTCCACCAGGAACGAGACGACCTCCCGCGAACCGGCGAGGAGCATAAACGCGGCAACAGCAGCAACGATGAGGACCACGTTCCTCGGTATTTTTTTGATCATCATGCCCTCCCCTTTATGCGATCACGATTGCTGAACACCGTGCCGACGAATCATCCGAGATAGGTGCGAAAGCACCCAACAGTGATTACGAGAACCACTTTAGCGGAATTTTACGAATGTTGCAAGGGAAAGAACGAAGGCGTATGGATGGGCAAGGGAATGAATTTTTTTCAGCGATTCGCGATAATTCGGCCCTTCTGAAAAACGCCGGTCAAAAAAATTCTTGACCGGCGTCGTAGTATACGTTCTTAGGTAAAAGCTCAGTTCATCCCGCCGTACGAATGGAGGCCGGAGAGCACCAGGTTGACCCCCAGGTACGTGAAGATGACGGCGAGGAACCCCACCGCCGAAATGACGATCATCTGCGTGCCCTTCCACCCGCGCACGTACCGCGAGTGCAGATAGATCGCATAGATGAACCAGGTGATGAGCGACCAGGTCTCTTTCGGGTCCCAGCCCCAGTACGTGCCCCAGGCGCTGTTCGCCCAGACCGCGCCGGTGATGATGCCGCCGGTCAGGAGCGGCCAGCCGATGGCGATCATGCGGTACGTTACGTCGTCGAGCTGGTCCTGCGCGGGCGAATAGGGCTTCAAGATCTCTTGAAGCCGCATCGCCTTGGACCAGATGAGCCAGAACAGGGCGAGCACCGCGGCCCAGCTCAGCAGCACGACAAACAGTGAAGGATTGAGGAACGTCGCTTCGAACAGATGTTTCTTCAACGACTCGCCCTCCGCCAGATGCTCAAAAGCGACCAGGTAGAGAAAATCTATGCCCATGCCCGCAAGCAGCGCGATTGCCATGGTCACGCACAGGGACCAGAACAGAAAGACCTGGGACTTGTTCTTCGCCCCGGCGACAATCAGGTAAATGAACCAGGCGAGGACCAGCGCGCCGAGGCCCAGCCAGAACACGGTCTTCTGGCCCGCGCTTGCCATATAGTTTCCGATCAGCGCAAGGACCACCATCGCGCCCATGCCGTACAGCATATGCGCTGTCGGCGCCTTTTCCTTTGCATCCATGAGCAAATACACCATGCTGACGGCAAACGCCACGCCGAAAGCGGCATACCCGAGGAAACTCACCAGGACGTGGTAGAACAGCCAGTTGCTCTTGAGCGCGGGCACGAGCGGCGTGATGTCAGCGCTGATTCCCGCCACGTTGATGAAAGCGAGCGCGAGAAAGGCCACCGGCATCACGAAAGCCCCGAAGACCCGCGCCTTGTACTTGTATTCGACGACGATATAGATGAGCACCGTGCTCCAGGTATAGAAAATGAGGGACTCATACAGGTTCGACAAAGGCACCCTGCCGATGTCCATCTGGTAGGACTCCCGCCACCGGAGAAACAGGGCAATGGTCTGGACGCCGAAACCGAAATAGGTGACTCCCGAGGCGGCCAGGCCGAGCCCCTTCTTCCGGAACGCCACGTAGCTGATGTAGAGGACCATGGCGGCCAGGTAGGACAACGTGGCGATATTGATAAGTAAGGAACTCTTCATTGATTAATTCCTCCGTGAAATTACTTCGCGATCTCGTCAGCGATTGTGTTGAACTCGCGCTCGAAGCCGATCCTGTTCCGGTTCGCCGAGCCCGCCAGGGTGATCACCGTGTGGCCCTTTCGGTCCTGGACCCGCACCCAGAACTTTTTGTGGGACCCGAAGAACGCGATGAGCGGGCCGATGCAGAGCAGGATGAACCCGGTATAAACCACCCAGACGCCGGGGTCCTTCGTGACCTGGAGCCCGGTGTATCGCGCTCCCCAGAAACCGGCGTACTTGATGACGTAGTCTTCCGGCAGGTAAGGCTGGCCCTGGTCGATCTTTAAAATCTCCGTTTTATAAACCGGCTTTTTCCCCTTGTAGATTTCGAGCTGCACCGCGGGATTGATGAACTCGTTATTTTCCGATTGGTACAGGACGACCTTTCCCGTCTCGTCCCTCACGCCGTAGGGGGCGAACCCGAGTGCCTTGATCGTCCGGTCGATGGAAGCGACATAGACGGCGCCGCCCGGATCAATGGCCACCGTCTCTCCGGCCGACAGGGGCTCATTTTTCGGACGGATGTTCAGAACGACTTTCCCCCGGACCTCCGGCATCGCCCCGTAGCTCGCCTGGTAGAACGTGACGCCGCGATACGTGAGCGGGTCGTTCACCCGGATGCGCTTATCGAAGATCTTCTGTTTGTTCTTATCATAGACGCTCAGCGTGCTGTGATATTCCGAAGGCATGCCCGTGGGCATTCCCGCCGGGTTCACGTAATAGTCCACGTCGAAATTGTCACAGTAGACATAAAATCCCAGCGGCATCGCGGGCACGCCGCCCTGCGGATCGGGAATGACCGGGCTCTCGGCGATCCCGAGCGCCGCCATCATGCGGTCCCACATGGGCTCGTTTCGGAGATAGACGACGTCCGTCGCCCTGCCCTCGGGAAGGTTCAGGAAGGCCTTGAACCCGAAGAAGGACCCGATCAACGCCCCGACAAAAATGAGGATGATGCTGCTGTGCGTGATATAGACCCCGAGGCGGCTGTAGACGCCCTTCTGCGTCATGAATTGGGCGCCTCCGGCCCCCCGTGCTTCGACAACGCGATACCGCCGCGCGCTCAACGCATTCACCGCCCGCACCTCGGCCTTGTCCGCCCCGCCCTTGAAAGCTATCTCTCTTTTGAACGGCAGTGCTTTGAGGCCTTCGTCGTCAACGGGCTTGAGCGGCGCCATGATGATCTTTAAGGTATGGGGGAAACGCTCAAGCGTACAGACCGTCAGATTGGTGGTAAGCAGGACGAGAAAAAGCACGAACCACCACGTGTGGTACATGTCGAAAAGACCGAGCACCTCGAACAGCTGGACCGTGGCCTGGCTGTACTCCTGCAGGTATTTCTCCGGCGCCTCATTTTGCTGGATCACCGTGCCGATGATCGAAACGATGGCCAGGATGATAAGCAGAACAACCGCGAGTTTTACGGAAGAGAAAAACTTCCAGACCTTCTCGGCAACGACATCGACGACCCCTTTATTCTTTTCCAACGCGCCCTCCCGTGCAAAAAACAGTTCAACAGTCTGGTAAATTAGCATACCCCGCTACAGGGTGTCAAGGGGTTTGATGCCAGGACTTTCCCCCAAATTTAATTCTCACAGCACACAGCCCTTGAGCGATAGGACGCGCACAAGCGTGCCCAAAGGCAGTTGATTGAAACCCGTTGATTTTGCAGATAGCCGCTTGTAACGTTTTGTTCTCACACGGCTACGTGCGCGCTTGCGCGGTAGAGCGAAGGGGCTGCGCGCAAAGGGAAACTCCTCGCTTGATGTCACGGTTGACTATTTACAGATTTCTTCTTCTTTGCACGCCCCCGTGACTGTCGCCGTGTCGCCGGGCCGGCTGAGGATGCTCTGCTGGGTGAAAATATCGAGGGCCAGGTCGGAGCTGTTCATCTTGCCTGCCTGGCCGGATTTCTTTTTCGCCGCCGGTTTTCCATCGGCTTGTTTCGCCTGCGTGCAGGCGGACAGGTAGCGCCTGATCGCTTCCGTGCCGGTGAGAAAGATTTTCTGATACGGGTCGTTTACCAGGAGCGTGGGCACCTTCTCCACACCGATGCTCTTCAGGAGGCCAATATACCCGTTTACGTCCACGTGCTTCACCGCCAGGTTGCTCTTCTTGAGATCGCTCATGATCTCCGAGCAATGTTTGCAGTCCTTGCTGTAGAACAGAACAAGCCGCTCGTTTTCTGGAAAGTTCACCGTAACTTCAGCCGGCAGCGCCAGATACTGAATGCTGAACACGGCAACGAGGGCCAAAAATCCCGCGATCATCGCTTTTTCTCCGGCGAGAAGCCTGAGGGCGCCGAGAGTGACCACCAGGCCAAAGACGATGAGGCAAAAAACACACCAGGCATGGATGCCGAAGGCCTGGTAACCGATGAAGAAGCCTTCAGACGCCAGCGACGCAATGAGAACCAAGTTGATGAAGGGCTCTTGCACGGCCCTGGGCCGGGCCGAGAACAGGGCAAGGACCGAAAAAGTCGCGAGACCGATGATCAGGAAGGGAGCTTCACCGAATCTCGTAGCCTGCATCGCTATGCTGCATCCCACGGCGGAGCATATGCTCCTGCCGAAGAACTGCAGGACCAGCTCCGCGAGCACGAAGACGGCGCCGAGCGTGCTTATCGCTGAAAAAATTTTCCGAAAACGCTGTTCCCGTTCCTGCATGGTCCTTCTCGACCTCCCGATCGTAAATTGAGATTTCTATATTACACCATTTTCCGCAGTCACACAAACGTTTCTCTCGTCTGCGCCCCGGTCCGGCTACAGCAGAGTGGCGGCGAGTTCTGCGAGGTCGGAGCGTTCGCCTTTCACGAGCGTGATGTGGCCCGCGATCGGCTCTTCTTTGAACCGCTCTACCACGTAGGCGAGACCGTTGCTCGAAGAGTCGATGTAGGGATTGTCTATCTGGTAAGGGTCGCCCGTCAAAACGACCTTGGTCCCCTCGCCCGCGCGCGTGATGATCGTCTTGATCTCGTGCGGCGTGAGGTTCTGCGCCTCGTCGACGATAAGGTACTGGTTCGGCATGCTGCGCCCGCGGATGTAGGTGAGCGGCTCGACCTCGATCATGCCCAGGTCGAAGAGGCTCTGGAGGTCTTTCTTGCCCTTGACCTTTCCGGACACGGCGGAGGCGCCCATCAGAAAATCGAGATTATCGCGAATGGGCTGCATCCAGGGCCGAAGCTTCTCATCGATGTCGCCGGGCAGAAATCCGATGTCCTTGCCGAGCGGGAACACGGGACGCGAAACCACGAGCCGCAGAAAAGCCCTCGCTTCGATCGTCTTTTCGAGGCCCGCGGCGAGCGCCAGGAGCGTCTTGCCGGTGCCGGCCTTGCCCACCAGCGTCACAAGACGGATATCGTCGTTCAACAGCAGGTCAAGCGCGAACTGCTGCTCCTTGTTCCGCGCCGTAACGCCCCACACGCCGTGCTTTGCGCCCGCGATCGGCACAAGCTCGCTTTTCTGCTGGCTGTAGCGGGCAAGCGCCGTCTGGGAAGGGTTGGCGTTGTTCTTGAGAAGGACAAACTGGTTCGGATACGGTTTGGGGTCGCCGGCCGCCATCTCTCCCTTGACATAGAATTCATCGATCGCACCCGGCCCAACCGACAGCTCCGTCTCGCCGGTATAGAGCTCGTCTATCGTGATTGAGTCCGATTCATAGTCCTCGGCGCGAAGCCCCAGGGCGTCGGCTTTGATCCGGAGGTTCGTGTCTTTGGTGACGAGGATGACCGGAAGGTCATCGTGTTTGAGGTTGAGCGCCGTGGCGAGGATCCGGTTGTCGGCCTTGGTCGCAATGAGCTCGCTCGGCAAGTGCTGCGGCGACTGGTGGTTCAGTTCGACGCGCAGGCACCCCCCTCCCTCCAGTTTTACCCCCTGCGAGAGCTTGCCCTTCAGCCGGTGTTCATCGAGTATCCTCGATACCTGGCGCGCGTTCCTGCTGATCTCCTCGCTGCCCTTTTTGAACTTGTCCAGCTCTTCGATAACCACGATGGGGACCACCACGTCGTTGTCCTCGAAGGCGAAAATCGCCTGCGGGTCGTGCAGCAGAACATTGGTGTCGAGGACGAATATTTTTTTCATGCAGTATCCTTTGCGTTAAATTTTTTATTCATGAAAAACCTCTGACGGGATTGCCCCCTCACGGACCACCTTCGGCTTGTCAGAGCGCACATCGAGTACGGTCGACGGTTTGCCTCCGGCCAAACTGCCGATGTCGAGAATCAGATCAACCTTGCCTGCAAACGCTGCTTCCACTTCCTCCGCCGTCCGTGCGTCCGGCCCGCCGGAGACGTTCGCACTGGTGCCCGTGAGCGCGGCGCCGAGATACGCGAGCAACTGCCGGGTCAGCGCGTTGCCCGGAATTCTGAGCCCGATTGTGCCCGTACCAGCTGTAAGCTCCGGCAGCACGCCCTTCTTTGCCGTGAACACGAGCGTGAGCGGGCCGGGCCAGAATTTCTTCATGAGCCCCTCGGCCTGCGGCGTGATCTCAGCCGCCCAGTCCTGTACCGCCGCCAGATCAGGGACCAGCAGCAGTATGGGCCGGTCGGCCAGCCTGCCCTTGAGGGAGAAGAGCTTCTTCACCGCTGCGGGATTTTTCGGATCAGCGCCCAGCCCGTAGAAGGTGTCGGTCGGATAGGCGATCACGCCGCCCGAGAAAATCACTTCTCTGCAGCGGGAGAACGCCGCCTCGGGGCCGGCGAGGTCAAATTTGATTATGTACGCCATGTCATTTTCGGAGTTCGAGACGCGGTGCTTTCATGATTTTTCATTCCACATTCCGCATTCGTCATTCCACATTTTTTCTCACCCGTTCCCCGTCAGCACAATGTCCCCGTTCTCTCGATCCAGGAACGCCGCGACAACGCGGCACTTTACCTTGAACAAAAAGAATGTCCGCGCGTCTCCGGCTTGCGCGAGTGTTTCGTAGTTGGCCTGCCCTTTGCTGATGATCAGGTCAACGGAGCGGTATGCGTCCATAAACCGCGGAGAGCACGCTTCCAAAAGCGTGCCGATGCCGTCGTTCCCATTGTCGATGACCGTTGCGCATTCCTGAAGGCCCGCAGCTGCGGCGTCTGCAAGCGTGGCGTCGTTGATCGCGGGGGCGCCCTTGACCGCGGCGATCACGTCCTTGCCCATTGCGCGCAGGGTTTCGAGCAGCACCCGGTCGAACACGATCTCGCCTGCGTTGTCGCAGAGGTAAAGAACGCGGCGGGCATTGCCGATTGCCCTGGCGAAACGACGGTAACCCTCTGTCGGAAGCGGCAGGCGGAACGCGTCCGCGAGGGAGCGGTCCAGATCGATGCTTTCATAAATACCGAAGTCGATGATGTTCCCCGCGATCGCGATCCGGACGCTCGCTTCAAGACGGTCAGGCGCTTCAGTTGCCATACGTCTCAGCCCGGGAAGCAGCTCGAGCGCAAGGCGGTTGTAGGTCTCCTTCACCTGCCGATACGGATCGACGCCGGTTTCCTCTCGCAAAAGCCGGTGAATGAGCGTAGTGGTCCGCGCCGGGACCTCATCAAGAGAAGAGCGTTCTATGATCAACGCGGCCCTGCGTTCTATGGCGCGGCCCCTCTCGCCGTTCACTCCCGCGTACTGCAGCGTTCGGCGTATCTGCCCGAAAAAGCAGGGCAGGCATTCGAGCTCGGTCTTCACACTACCTGGCCCTCCGCGGGCGCGGGACCGCCGGGCTTCTTTTTCCAGCGCCTGCGCCGCGGTTTTTTCTTGGCCATGGATGCCTCGCCGTGCGCCGCCTCGCTCGTGGCTGCCTGTTCCCGGGGCGCAGCGGCGGTAATGGCCAAAAGCCGCTTGGCCTTCTCCTCCACTTCGCGCTCCATTTCCACCTTGAAGACCTTCAGGCGGTTCGAGATCTTTACGTCGCTCGTGGCGATGATCTGGGCCGCGAACACTCCCGCGTTCTTGGCGCCGGCCTTGCCGAGCGCCATCGTCGCCACCGGAACGCCGCCCGGCATCTGGACCGTGGCAAGGAGCGCGTCCATCCCCTTGAGCGGCGACGAATCGATCGGCACGCCTATCACCGGCAGCGTGGTCTGCGACGCCACCACGCCCGCCAGATGCGCAGCCCAGCCCGCGCCCGCAATGATTATCTTGATCCCGCGCTTTTCCGCGCTCTGGCTGTATTCGAGCACTTTCTTCGGCGTGCGGTGCGCCGAGGCGATCGTCATCTCGTAGTCTATGCCGAACTCATGCAGCATGGCCGCCGCCTCCTGCATTATCGGCAGGTCGGTATCGCTCCCCATCAATATTCCCACTATCGGTTTACCCATCATGTCTCCCTTCTTCAATAATCGTTTGTTGCCTGGTCCGGCCTGCTACAGATTCTTCGGATCGGCAATGAAGACCGCTCTTACGCCGAACGTGTCCCTGACAAGCGGCATCAATGCCTTTACGCCGACGGTTTCCGTGGCATAGTGCCCGGCGACAATAAGGTTCATGTTATAGTCCTTCGCCGCATTGTAGACTGCCAGATCGATCTCCCCGACGACGAAACAGTCGAGGCGCTCCTGCACGGCTTCCCGCAGGATACTCCCGCCTCCGCCGGAGATGATGCCGATCGACCTGATGCGTTTCTTCCCGAACCGCAGAACGCGGCACGCTGAATGCAGTTCTTTCTTCAGCCTCGCCGCAACAGCGTCCGGACTCGTTGCGTTTTTGAAGGTACCGGCATAGCCGATCTTGACGCCGTGATACTCGCCGAATTTCCGCAGCTCCTGCAAATCCAGGACACGCGACAACCGGATGTTATTCCCGTATTCCTCGTGCAGATCAAGCGGCAGATGCGCGGCATAGAGCGCCATGTTGCCTGCCTTCAGGTACGCCGCCCTCCGGTCCGCCAGGTCCCTGTCCTTTTGGGGCCTCCACATGAAGCCGTGATGAACGACGAGGAGCTCGACCTCGAGCTTTTTTGCTTTTTCAAAAGTAGAAATGCAGGCATCGACGGCAAAACCGACTGTTTGGATTTCTCCTCGTTTGCGCGACCGCGCCTGCAGGCCGTTCACCGACGCGTCCTTGATTCTTTTGGTCCGCAGCGTCTCGTTCAATAACGAGGCGATATTCCTGATTGTCGGACGTGCTGTTTTTTGCATTGTGCTTTTTGCAATTGGAATTTTCGTCAGCTCCCCTTCTCGAGGGCCCGGGCGCCGATGTCTCTGCGATAATGCGCGCCGTCAAAAGAGATCTCGCGTACGCCCGCGTAGGCGTTGTCGATGGCCGCGGCAACCACGGGGCCCAGGCCCGTGACGCCGAGCACCCTGCCCCCGTCGGTCACGACCGCGCCGTTTTTCAGCGACGTCCCGGCGTGAAAGACCATCACGTCGCCGTGCTTCGACGCATGGTCGAGGCCTTTGATCTCCTTGCCCTTCTCGTACTTTTCGGGATACCCGCCCGATGCCATGACCACGCATACCGCCGATCCTGCTTTCCATTTGACATGTATCTTCGACAGGTTCCCGTCGATAATTGCCTCGATGATATCGATAAGGTCGGTGTCCAGCCTCATCATGATCGGCTGCGTCTCGGGGTCCCCGAACCGCGCGTTGAATTCGAGCACCCTGGCCTCGCCGTTCTGGACCATGATCCCCGCATACAGCACGCCCTTGAACAAGCGCCCTTCCTTCTCCATGGCCCGCACCGTGGGGACCATGATCTTCTCCATGACCTGGCGTTCCAGCTTTTTCGTTACGACCGGCGCCGGAGAATAGGCCCCCATGCCGCCGGTGTTCGGGCCCTTATCGCCGTCGAATATCCGTTTGTGGTCCTGAGATGATGCCATGGGGACCACGGTCTTGCCATCGGTGAACGCCATGAAAGACGCTTCTTCTCCCTTCAGGCACTCCTCGACCACCACGAGCTCGCCCGCTTTGCCGAAGGCCTTTTGGGTCATGATCATGTCAAGCGCCTTGATCGCCTCGTCCAGGGTCTCGGCGACCACCACGCCCTTGCCCGCGGCAAGCCCGTCGGCCTTAACGACGATCGGCGCTCCTTTTTCACGGATGTAGGCTTCGGCTGCCGCCCTGTCGGTGAACACGCCGTAATCAGCGGACGGGATACGATACTTCTTCATGAGGTCCTTGGAGAACCGTTTGCTCGCCTCGATCTCGGCGGCCTTTCCGCTCGGCCCGAAGGCGCGAAGCCCCGCTTTCGTGAACTCGTCCACGATGCCCATCGAAAGCGGACCTTCGGGCCCCACGATGGTGAGGTCGACGGCCTTGGATTTTGCAAATGATAAGAGCCCGGCGATATCTTCGGCTTTAATCGGCGCGCATTCAGCAATCTGCGCTATCCCCGCGTTTCCCGGCGCCGCGTAGATCTTCGTGACTTTCGAGCTCTGCGATATTTTCCAGGCGAGTGCATGTTCCCTGCCCCCACCGCCGACGATAAGAACTTTCATTTGTGACCCCTTTTGGACCAAGGCAACCGTGTTGCCGTTATTTTTTTACGCCGACACGGTCGGCTCGCTCCATAAAAATCTCATTCATGCTTCCCGTGCGGTAGCCTTCGAGGTCCATGCAGACATACGTGTAGCCGGCTTCCTTGAGCGCGACGGTGATCTTCTGAACGACACCGTCGGCAACCATTCGCCCGAAGTCTTCGCGGTCGATCTCGATCCGCGCGATTTCGCCATGATGCCGCACGCGCACCTGCGAGAACCCGAGCGCGCGCAGATGGTCTTCCGCGGACTGTATCCTATGAAGTATCCCGGGAGAGATCCTCGTGCCATAGGGAATGCGTGAGGACAGGCAGGCGGCCGACGGTTTGTCCCATACGGAAAGGCCCAGCATGCGCGCGCAGGCCCGGACGTCGGACTTGGAAAACCCCGCTTCCCTGAGCGGGCTTCTGACGGAAAGCTCGCGGGCGGCCTTCGAACCGGGTCGGTAATCCTTGAGATCGTCGGTGTTGGACCCGTCAAGGACAAAGGCAATGCCCTCGGCCTCGGCGAGCTGCGTGAGCTTTCCGAATAGTTCTTTCTTGCAGAAGTAGCACCGCTCCGGCGAATTCCGGGCAAACTCCTCTGACTCAAGCTCCGCCGTATGGAGTATCCGGAGCGCCACGCCGAGAGAGCCGGCAAACTCCTTCGCGCCGGCAAGTTCGGCGGCCGTATAGGTCTCTGATACCGCGGTGACGGCCACGACGTTGGGGCCCAGGACCTCGGATGCCGCTTTCAGGAGCAATGAACTGTCAACACCGCCTGAATAGGCGAGCACCGCTGATTTCATCTCCCGAAGCAGCGCCCTCAAGCGGTCCCATTTTTGCTCAATCATCATCTGAGCGATAATAACACAGCGCAAACGGGAGTGTCAATAAACTACTGCATCCCGTTTTCAAAATCCTGAATGGCCTTCACATTCGCCTTGTCCGTTTCGGTCAAGAGGCTGTCGGAATATGAGGGGTTCTGCCGGTACCACGGTCTCCCGGAGAAATACTTCTGGAGGTCGGGAGCTTCGAACGTCCGTCCATGGCGCGCATAAATTTCGTTCCTCATGACCCTGAGTTCCGCCTTGCTCTTGCCGTGGAGCTCCGCTTCCGTGACCACCCGGTCGATCGGCGTCAGATATCCCTGAACATCATTGAGGTGCGCAGGGATGGGCGCTTCCTCTTGTTTCGACGGAGTCACCGCGGGAGTTACCGGCTGTACGGACGGTACGGGGGCAAGGGACCGGTACGTGAGCTCGAGCTTGACCCGGTTCCGTTCTTTTTTGGCGGCCGCGTGTTCAGGGTTCAGCTTTACGGCGTCGTCCAGAAGCGTCTTGGCCGTTGTCAAATCCCTGGCCGAGATCTTGAGCTCGGCGAGCTGATATAGGATGTCGGCAGCCTCTTTCTTTTTATACGCTTTTCGGTAAATGGCCAGCATTTCGTTCATGACGTCCTCGCGCCCTGGCTTGATACGGTCAAGGAGCGACACGTACGTTTCGTCCTCCCTGAACCCCGCAAGCGGCGCGGCCGAGGCCTTGTAGGTCGCGGCCGTGTAGACCTTGAGATAGTCGCCTTCCGCGAAATTGACGCGCAGCAAGTATCCGGTGATCATGTTCCCCGAATATTCAGGCGCACGGAGTTTCTGGCCGGGCTTTAGCGCCTTGACCCAGTCAACGGCGAGTTCCGCATCGCGGCGGATGTCCGGAGAGTCCTTGGGAAGCTGATGAAGTCTGATGAGCTGAGCGGCGAGGAGATGGGGGCTCTTGTCGTTGTTGGCCTTCAGCAGGCCGAGCCAGTAATCGATTTCCGCGGTGCCGGTCTTGGCTTGCGAGAGCGACTTTACGAGCATATAGTAAAGGAACGAATCCATGTACTTGCTCTCCGCCAACGCGGCGTTCCCGGCGATACGCTTGGCCTCGACGTATATCTCGAAGGGCTGTTTTAACTTCTCGGTCAGGTTGAGGACCTCGATGAATTTCCTATCAATGTCCTTGTCCGCCTCATAGTCGGGTGAAACCCGTTCCAGGCGCTTCACGTTCCTGGTCAGGTCCCCGTCTGCGGCAAAAGCGCCGATCGGGAGAACAATGCAGAGCGCCAGCAGAAAAACGATGAAAATTCTCTTCATAACCGTACACCTCCTCGAGTTGAACAGTCGATGAATCAGAATAGTTGTATCACGGATAACGGGAGATCGTCAACGAAAAAACTCCCCGTACAGTCCCCACAGGCCGAACGCGATGAAGACCGCTGCGGCAAACCACTTGATCTGTTTTTCAGGAATCTTTTTGTGCAACACGATGCCCGCGATGATCCCCAGGGCATCGGCAACAAGCATCCCTGCCGTCGTCCCGAACCATACCGGGACAATGGTATTGAAATCGGCCGCAAGCGCCACGGTGGCAAGCTGCGTCTTGTCTCCCATCTCCGCCAGAAAAAAGGCAATGGCAATGGTCCAAAAAGGACTGAATTTGAACCTCTTGTCCTCATCATGCAGTTCATCGCCGCGCAGGGTCCAGAGGCCGAAGAGTATGAAGGACGCGGATGCGGCAATTTTTATAGAAGCAAGAGGAATAATGTTCGTGAGATAATTCCCGACGTATACGGCAAAGAGATGGTTCGCAGCGGTGGCTGCGAAAACTCCCCAGAGGACGGTCTGCCATCGGAACCGGACGGCAAAGGCCATGGCCAGAAGCTGGGTCTTGTCGCCCATCTCGGCAAGAAACACGATGGCCAGCGACGTCAGGAAGGCGGTCATTTGAGCGCTTCTTTTTGTTTTTTTATCAGGGCACTGATCCCCTTCTCGCCCAGGGCGAGAAGTTTACCGAGTTCGGCTTTGGAGAACGGCGCGCCCTCTGCCGTGCCCTGCACCTCGACGATCTTACCCGAGCCGGTCATCACCAGGTTCATGTCCGTTTCCGCCGTCGAATCTTCAACATAGCAGAGATCGAGCATCGGTTTCCCGTCCACGATCCCCACGCTCACCGCGGCAAGATGGTCCTTCACCGGCACGGTGTCGATCATACCCTTTTTCTGCACCTGCTGCAGCGCGGCCACGAGCGCGATGTACGCTCCGGTTATCGATGCCGTCCGGGTGCCGCCGTCAGCCTCGATCACATCACAGTCGATCAGCACGGACCGTTCGCCGAGCGCGGCCATGTCCATAACGGCGCGGAGCGACCTGCCGATGAGCCGCTGGATCTCATGCGTGCGGCCGCCCACCTTGTTTCGCTCCCGCTGGATCCTCTGCGCGGAAGAGCGCGGAAGCATGGCGTACTCGGCCGTCACCCAGCCCGTGCCTTTGCCCCTGAGGAACGGCGGCACGGAATTTTCCACCGTGGCCGTACAAATGACCCTCGTGTCACCCATCTCGATCAGCACGGACCCCTCGGCGGACTTGATGTAGTTTCTGGTGATCTTGATTTTGCGGAGCTCGTCCGCCCTTCTGCCGTCAACGCGCATCATAACCTCCCAAGTGACTGAACCAGGATGCAGAGCGAATCAACTTCATTTTCTCAGCGATCTCTGGGTAAAAAAACGGTTAGAATTGAAAGTACTTCGTCTTGCCCTTCCCCATTCGCATCGCTGTTTTCAACATCCTATCCACAAACTGTTTTGCCTTTTCCACAGCCTTTTCCACAGGAAATCCCTGGGCTATGAACACCGCGATTGCGGAGGAAAGCACGCACCCCGTGCCGTGAAACTCGCCTTTCTTCCTGGTTGTGGAAAGGCTGACCACGGTTTTGCCTCCGTAGAGTGTATCTGTTGCAGGGCCTTTCCAATGACCGCCCTTGATGAGCACATAGGTTGGTCCCAGATCGAGGATATGACCGGCGGCAAAATCCATGTCTCCGTCTGACTTGATCGACATGCCGGTCAGCATTTCCGCTTCGGGTATGTTAGGAGTGACGACAAGCGCCAGCGGCAAAAGATTTTGTTTGAGTGATCTCAGCGCATCGGGCCGGAGAAGCGGCCTGCCGGAACTGGACCGGATCACGGGATCGATGACGAGGTTTCTGACCTTATACTTTCGGACAGCCTTTGCCACGGCATCCACGGCTTGCTTCGTGAGCAGCATGCCGGTCTTGATCCCGTCAGGCTTGATGTCCGAAAGAAGCGTGTCAATCTGTTGTGACAGGGTTTTTGGCGGAACAGGATACACGCCGGAAACGCCCTTGCTGTTCTGCGTTGTAAGCGCAGCGGGTATAGCCATGCCGAATACGCCGAGCGCCTGGAAGGTCTTGAGATCGGCCTGGATCCCGGCGCCGGAAGAAGGGTCGGAACCGGCGATGGATAGGACTTTTACTCCAATTGCGGATTGCGGAATGCGGATTGCGGAATGAAAATATCTCTTTCGTCTCACGCCTGACCCCTGCCCCTTGCCCCTGGACCCATACCCTTGCTGCTTGCCCCTTGACCCTGCCGTTTTACTCCAGCTTCAAGTGAATCAGTTCCAGCGGATCGACGCGAGCGCCCTGCATACGCACGCCCCAGTGCAGGTGCGCGCCTTTTGCGCGGCCCGTGGAGCCCACGAGGCCGATTACGTCGCCCTTCTTGACGATCTGGCCCGGCGTGACGACTATTTTGGACAGGTGAAAGAACATGGTATAAATGCCCTGGCCGTGGTCGAGCACGACGATATTCCCTGAATAGAACTGGTCGTCTACCAACGCGGCAACGCCGTTGTTCGGGGCGATCACTTCATCTCCCTCGTCGGCGGAAACATCGACGCCGCTGTGAGGACTCTTCGGAATATTGTTGATGATCCTTCTGACCCCGAAGAGCGAGGAGATCTTGCCTTCCCGCGGATTGATGAAATTGCCCGACCAGGTCCGGCTGGTCTCGTTCGGCCAGAGAGTGGCAGTCTTCTTCTGCTCGCGCTCGACGCGCGCCTCGTTCTCGGGAGAGAGTTCAACCATGTCCTTCGGAAGCGTAAGCCGCTGGAGCGGATAGGCTTTTTTCGAGACCCGGACAACGCGGTGAATTGGGACGTTATTGCAATTGATTTCCAGATCATACGTTCCGGGCTTAGTCAACAGGTCGATGCCGACAACGGCTTCATAATAATTTTTTATTGGATTAAAATAGAGTTTTTTGCCGTCAAATATTCCTTCAACCGGCCCGCCGGAATTATTTACGGTGATGAGCAGGATGTCCCCCGGCCCCACCTTGTTCGGGGAGAGGATTACCTCCGGCTGAACAGCCGTCTCTCCCGCATAAGCAAGAAAAGGCAAGCAGAAAAGAATACTGAACAAATAGAGGTTTCTTAACTTATTCCGCACTCCGCATTCCACATTCCGCATTATTTCCCGCTCCTGTCTTCTTTCTTCAGGTATTGGCTCACGCCTTTCATCGAGCAGAACTCCCCGCACATGGAGCATACGTCGGATTCCTTGGGCATGCTCGACTCGCGCAGCTTGCGCGCCCGTTCGGGATTGATCGAAAGCTCGATCTGGCCCTTCCAGTCCAGCGCCTTGCGCCGCCGCGCCATTTCCTTGTCCCAGTCCATGGCGCCCGGGACGCCCTTCGCGATGTCCGCGGCATGCGCCGCGATGCGGGAGGCGATGACACCCTCGCGCACGTCTTCAAGGTCCGGCAGGCGCAAATGTTCCGACGGGGTGACATAGCAGAGAAAGTCCGCCCCTGCCGCGCCCGCTATCGCGCCGCCGATGGCCGAAGTGATGTGATCGTATCCCGGCGCAACGTCGGTCACGAGCGGTCCGAGCACGTAGAACGGAGCGCCTTTACACAGCTCCTTTTGAATTTTGATATTCATCTCGACCTGGTTGATCGGCACGTGGCCCGGCCCCTCGATCATCACCTGCACGCCGGCCTCGTGCGCCACGTCGCGCAGCTCGCCCAGAATGATCAACTCCTCGATCTGGGCCCGGTCCGTGGCATCGGCGAGGCACCCCGGCCGCATGCCGTCGCCGAGCGAGAGCGTCACATCGAATTTCTTGCAGATCTCGATCAGGCGGTCGTACTGCGCGTAGAGCGGGTTCTCAGCCTCGTTACAGATTATCCATTCGAGGTGGAACGCCCCGCCCCGGCTCACCACGTCCATGATCCTGCCCTGCTTCTTCAGCCGCTCCACGCTCGCGATGGTCACGCCGCAGTGCACGGTCACGAAGTCCACGCCCTCTTCCGCCTGCTGCTCGATCACGCGGAACAGCAGATCGGGGTCCATCTGGACGATTGATTTCCCCTGTTCCACCGTCTCGACCGCTGCCTGATAAATCGGCACCGTCCCGATGGCAACCGTGGAATGCTTCAGGATTTCCCTGCGTATCCCGACAATCGGGCCGCCGGTCGAGAGGTCCATGACCGCGTCCGCGCCGGCCGACACAGCAGCCTTGAGCTTTTCGATCTCATCGTCGATGGACATCCGGTCCTTCGAGGTCCCGATGTTGGCGTTGATCTTGGTCCTGAGTCCCTTGCCGATGCCGAGCGGCGTGATGGACATATGCCGGCTGTTGCGCGTGATCACGATCGTGCCCGAAGCCACACCTGCGATAACATGCTCGACGCTCGTGCTTTCGGAACGCGCAACCGCTTCCATCTCGGGAGTAATATTTCCTTTTCGCGCTTCAAGGATCTGGGTCATGGCTGCACCTCGTATTGACCGCGGATTTTACTGACAACATCCGCTGCCGCTTGTTTTATATCAGGGGCCGCGAGGACCGCCGATATCATCGCGATGCCGTCGGCCCCGCCCTGCAGGACCTGCATTACCGTATCAGTTTTTATACCGCCGAGAGCGAAAACAGGAATCCGAACATGCTTCTTGACCGTCCTGATGGCCTCGACCCCGACCGGCGCGCCGTGCTTAATTTTCGACGGCACAGAAAATATCGGCCCGAAAGTAATGAAATCCGCGCCGCCTGCCTCTGCGTCCCGCGCTTCGTACACGTTGTGGGTCGACACGCCGATCATCATATCCCTGCCTACGATCTTACGCACGGCGGACACCGGCATGCTCTCGTGACCGAGGTGTACGCCGTCGGCGTCAACAGCCACCGCGACATCCACGCGGTCGTTGATGAACAGCCTGGCGTTGAAATCTCTGGTAATCTTTCGAAGCTCAAAAGCCAGGGCAAGAAGCTCCCTGATCGGCAAATCTTTTTCACGAAGCTGAACAGATCGAACTCCGCCTTCAAGCGCTTGCCTGACCGCAACAGCAACCGGCACCTTCGTCTGCTTCCGGTCGGTGATCAAATAGAACCGAAAATCAACTCCCAATCATTCCCTCCAGCGGGCTGCTGGCCGTGGCATAGAGTTTCTTCGGAATTCTTCCTGCTTTGTAAGCAAGTCGTCCCGCAAGCACGCCATACTTCATGGCCTCGGCCATGGCAATGGGGTCCTTCGCTCCGGCAATCGCCGTGTTCAGCAGGACAGCATCGCAACCGAGCTCCATCGCGAGCGCCACGTCCGAGGCCGTGCCCACTCCGGCGTCCACGACAACGGGGACTTTCACGGTCTCCATGATGATCCTGATGTTGTAAGGGTTCCTGATGCCGAGGCCGGAGCCGATGGGCGCGGCAAGCGGCATAACCGCGGGACAGCCGATGTCCACGAGTTTTTTGGCCATAATCGGGTCGTCGCTCATATAAGGCAATACAATGAGGCCTTCCTTCACGAGGACCTTCGCTGCTTCGAGCGTTGCCTCGTTGTCCGGGAACAGGGTCTTCTCGTCTCCGAGCACTTCGAGCTTTACCAGTTTGGTAATGCCCGCCTCAGCAGCGAGCATGGCGGTGCGTATTGCGTCCTTTGCCGTGTAGCATCCCGCCGTGTTCGGCAAAATCTTATATTTTTTCGGATCGATATAGTCGAGCAAGTTCTCCTTGCTCTTGTCCGTGATATTCACGCGCCGCACGGCCACGGTGACCACGTCCGTACCCGATGCTTCGATGGCCCGCTTCGTCTCCGCGAAGTCCTTGTACTTTCCCGTGCCCACCCAGAGCCGGGAGTTGAATTCAATTCCGGCAATTACCAGCTTGTCGTCAGCCATACTCTGCTCCTTCTGGACCAAGGCAACCGTGTTGCCGTTAATTTACGCCGACACGGTCGGCTCGCTCCATGCACATCCTCCGGACATAAAGCTCACCACTTCCAGGCTGTCGCCTTCCTTGAGGGCAGTCATACCGTACTTGTCCTTCTTCACTATCTCAAGATTTAACTCAACAGCCACGCGCTGCTGCTGAATTTTCAGTAATTCCAGCAGGCCCTGTACGCTCATACCATCTTCGATCTGTTTTTTTTCTCCGTTCAGTGTGATCATCATGTGTCCTGTCCCCTCATGAACACAAAAAGCCACGCCGGAGGCGTGGCTCGAAAGGTTATCCTGGTACATACTCGCCTTCCCTACGCCGGCACTACCCGGATCAGGTTCCAAGGGTCGTCCCTCGTGAACAGGACTCTCAGCCATAGGCTCCCCCAGCTTTATGTGCCTATACCATACGGCATGATCGCGTTAATGTCAATTATTTTATCGGGCGTGAGATAAGAGCACCGGTTGCCTGTCAATGCAGAGAAGTCGCGCGCGGATTTAAACATCAAGGTAACTACTCAGGTCTGCTGCGGAGCGCAGGCGCAATGAAGCGCGCGGCGAGCGATACACGGACATCAAGCAAGGTGGGGCTTGTGGTCAACTTCGAAATTCCCTTAATTCTCCGGCGCGCCTTGCGCAAAGCGAAGTAGCTGACCTGAGTAATCACACATCAAGGATGACTTCCGCCTGCCATCCCTTTGCCGTTTTCCGGACTTTATAATTATGGAGAGACACCGCCTTTACGTCGACAAGAAGTTCATGCCGGTCAGGGGATATCTCTTCGCCATAGGCCGTTCCATGGAGGCGCCACTCGCCTTCCCGCTGGACGATCGTGAGATGAAAATCGCTAAAGAGAAGCAGGTCCGCGTCCTTGTAGAAAATCAGGTCCTGCAAAAAATGAAACAGCAGCATCTCGATATTCTCCGCCGCGCCCTTGATCCTCTTTGCGATCTTGTGCTCGATCTGCGAAAGGTCCTGCACCATCGTGTTCGTCACCGCAAGGCCCGCCTCCTTGAACAATTCCGGAAGGACCCGCCCTTCGGCTTCGAAGGCGACATCGGCGATAGCGACATCTTCGAGGAACCGGTACGGCATGTCACCCTTTCACGTTCCCGAGCGGAACGAGCTTCACCACCGGCAGCGAGATCCCGGCCTGCGACGCCGCTTCGACCACGTCGTCGATGTCCTTATAGGCGAACCCGGCCTCTTCCGCCGCGCCGGAATAGCTCGCGGATTTGACGTAGATGCCCCGCTCCTCGAGCTTTTCCAGGAGCTCCGAGCCCCTGATCATCCTCTTCGCCTTGGCCCTGCTCATGGTCCGGCCGCTTCCGTGCGCCGTCGAGCAGAAGGTGTCTTTCGCGTTCGGTCCGCCGACGAGCAGGTAACTCCCGGTTTCCATGGAACCGCCGATGATGACCGGCGAGCCGTCCGCGCGATAGAGCTCCGGAATTTCTTCCCTGCCGGGATGGTAGCACCCGGTGGCGCCTTTGCGGTGGACAATCAGCTCTTTGATCTTACCGTCCACCTCGTGCTTTTCGAAGGTCCCGCGATTATGGGCTATGTCGAACACCATGTGCATGCCGAGTTCTTCGGGACTTTTATTGAACTGCTCGGAGAAGACTTCCCGGACCCGGTGCAGGATCACCTGCCGGTTGGCAAAGCTCATGTTCACTGCGCAGCCCATGGCCTTGTAGTAGTCCTGGCCTTCGCGGGACAAGAACGGCGCGCTGGCAAGCTCTTGGTCGAGGATCTTGATCCCGTACTTCCGCTCCATGACGGACAGGAACAGGGTAAGGTAGTCCGTAGCAATCTGATGGCCGAAACCGCGGGAGCCGCAGTGAAACATGATTACCACCTGGTCGGGAAAGATGCCCCATCGTGCAGCCAGCTTTTCGTCCATGATGTTTTCGGGTTTGACCCATTGGATTTCTAGATAATGGTTCCCCGAGCCGAGGGTGCCGATCTGGTTGAATCCCCGTTCGACAGAGCGTGGAGATATCGTCGTGTTGTCCGCCCAATCCGCCCTGCCGGAGAGCTCGGTCCTCTCCAGATCTTCCTTCCATCCGTAGCCTTTCCGGACCGCCCACTCGGAGCCTTCGACGGCGACTTCGTCCCGGAATTCTTCTTTTGATAATCGAACGAAGCCCCTGCTGCCGACGCCCGCCGGGACCCGGCGGAAGAGCTTGTCCACCAGCGTCTTCACCTGCGGCATTACCTCGTCACGGGTCAGGTTCGTGAGCGCCAGCCGCATACCGCAGTTGATGTCGAACCCGATGCCGCCCGGCGATATCACGCCGCCTTCGTTCACGTCGAAGGCCGCGACGCCGCCGATCGGAAAGCCGTAGCCGCTGTGACCGTCGGGCATGCAGAAGGCGAATTTCTGTATGCCCGGCAGGGTTGCGACGTTCGAGATCTGGTCGTAGACCTGAAGGTCCATGGCGTCGATCAGCTTCCGCGTTGCGACAATCCGCGCGGGGACCCTCATGCCGTGTTTGAAGCTCCTGGGCAAATCCCAAATAACATCCGAAATTTTGATAAATTCGGGCTTCCCTGACTCTATTTTTCCCGCAGGCGCCGGCATGGTTCTCCCTCCGGATACGTCTGAACGCGCCAAATTGCTCTTACTACTAGAATTCAATCATAACTTTCGTCGCGCGTCAAGAAAAGGCCGGCCAGGAGTTTCCCGAAAAGCTCGTCTCACTCGGGCACGCCGGCCTTGAGCGACTGACGCGCACAGGGTGCGTGCAGGCCATTGATGACAAAAAGCCGGACGCCGTCAGAAAGGATATTCCATGATACTTTGGGGTGGAACACGACTAAGAAGAAACGAATGATGTGGAGTCTGTGCTGCTCGCAGAGCGTCTATAAATACTCCTCCGGCATTTCCCGCACTTCTTCTTCGGGCGGCGGGGAAAGAATCCGGTCAAGCTTTTTGTCCCTGTGGGTCCGCTTTGCAAGCTCCCGCGTCTTTGCTTTTTCTTCTTCGGTCATGAGGTCAAACAGGGTCACGACATCCTGGTAGTCCTTGTACGCCGTGGCTTGCAGCTTCATGGCAACGAGGTACGGCTTGCTCAGGACGGGCAAGGGAATGTCTTTAAGATGCACGGCCAGCTCCATGCCCTCCAGCTCCCATTTATAGCGGGCTATCAGCAAGTCGATTCTCAAAAACTCTTTTTGATTGTCAATAATACGGATGAGGTCATGCTTGAAAGGATCATCGGGGATTTTGCTGCCTTGCCTCAGTTCTGCTTCATATCTTTTGGGGAGATTTTTTTTCAGAACATCGAAAAATGCGGCAGTGTCGGCGGTTTCGATAAGGTCGGAGTAGACGCAAAAATCAAGGTCAAGGGTCGTTCGTTCGACGCCGTGCGCGATTACGGCATATCCGCCGGTAAGAACGATAGTGACTTTAACGGGAAGAGCGTTCGTAATGTCTCGGATTGTCTCTAAGGTATCTCGTATAGATCTCATATTCAGGGACTCTTTCCCCTCGCGCTTTTAGGGCGATGACCTGGAACAGAAAATCGTGCATGACTTCCATCCTCTCAAGCGGGGAACGCTTGAGGAACTCTTTCCGCTCTTCCTCTTTTGCTATGTCCATTACTGACTTCATAACAATAGACTATCAGATATGATGAGAATACTCAAGAAGTTTCAGGGAAAGTCGGGTCCTACCCGTTCAGAAGCCTGACCACGGCCATTCCGTCGTCGTAGTAATCGATAATGTTGAGAGCGCCGTACGTCTGGTCTATCCTAAAAACGTTCAGTGGGTCCATGCCGAGGGCATCGCCAAGAATGAGCCTGTTCACGCCGCCGTGCAAAAGCATCGCGAGCTCACCGCCGGAATGCGCGGTCACCAGGCCCTTGAATACCGGCAGGATCCGGTCCCTCACGTCGAGCAGGCATTCGCCGCCGGGCGGACGGTAGCTGAGCAGATCCGTACGCCACGTCGTATATTCCTCCGGAAAGCGGGCCTTGATCTCCTCGGCCGTGAGCCCTTCCCACGCCCCCACGCTCCGCTCCCGCAGCTCGCGCCGGGGCGAAAAGGGAAGTCCGATCCGTTCCGCAATGATCCCCGCGCCTTTGACCGACCGGATGAGATCGCTCGAATAGACAGCCGTGATGTTCTTCCCCGCAAGCATGCCGGCAAGACGTCGCATCTGATCTATCCCGTTTTGCGTGATGTCGAGGTCGATGTGGCCGTTGTAGCGTTTCTTTCCGTCATCCGCCACCTCGCCGTGGCGCATGAGATAAACTCTCGTAGGCATAGGACTAGCTTCCATCCGAGAAAATAACAAAAATGAGGAGCACCAGGACCTCGTTCAGTTCGCTCACGGCGCCGATCGCGTCGCCGGTCACCCCGCCGAGTTTGCGGACAAGGCGCCAGCGTCCGATGAGCGTGAGCAGCGCGATGCCGAGGAGCAGGCCGAAGAAAAGGGCCACGGAGCGCGGGTCCAGCCGCAGGACCACGAATCCCAACAGCGCCACGGCGACAACGGTGGCGGCAGCAAAACCGCCGACCCGGAGATGCCCGACAAACGCCCTGCCCATTCCCTCGTCACGGCCGTAGTCCGCCTTGAACGCCATGAGCGTCTGCGACCAGCGGGCGAGCATCGGCGCGGTCAACAGCGCGGCGTTCCTGTCGCTTTCAGCGAGGGTATTGAGGCAAAGGTATTTCATGAACAGGACAAAGACGATGCCGAGCGCTCCCGCGGTCCCGAGCCTGCTGTCTTTCATGATGGCAAGCCGGGAAGAATGGTCATGGCCGCCCATCAATCCGTCGAGCGTGTCTGCCAGGCCGTCGATGTGCAGGGCGCGCGTTATCAAAACGGAGATGATGACGAGCAGGAACGTGGCAACGGTCTGGGGCAGGACGATCAGCGCAAACGCCTTGTCCGCATAGACCAGCAGCAGCCCGATCAGAAAGCCGATCACCGGGAAATAGACCATGGATTTCGCCAGGTCTCCTTCCTCGATCCTGTGCTTTTTGCTTACGGTCACGATCGTCAGAAACTGGAGCGCGTTGATAAAATTTCGAATCATGCCTGCCGTCTTTTCCTCTCTTTGCCTACCTTCTTACCTTCCCATTTTCCTACCTTCTTGCCCTCCTACCTTTCCACCTTCTTAATTTCTCACTTTCTCAGCCTCGTTGCCTTCCGCGACTCCCGCGGCTGCAAACGTCGCCATCTCGCCGAGGATCTTCACGCCCGCCTCGACGAGCGACATGCCGAGCGCCGCGCCCGTGCCCTCTCCCAGCCGGAGATTGAGGTCCAGGAGCGGTATCTGCTCCATATGTTCGAGCATCTTCCGGTGGCCGATCTCGACCGACTGGTGCGCTGCGATCATGTAGCCCTTGCACAGGGGATTCAATTCCGCAGCGATGAGCGCGCCCGCGGTCGAGATGAACCCATCGATCACCACAGGAATCCTGTAGAGCGCCGCCCCGAGCACGAGTCCGGCGATCCCGGCGATCTCATACCCGCCCACCTTGGCAAGCACGTCGAGGGCATCCTTGGGATCAGGCTTGTTCACCGCAATCGCTTTTTTAATGATCGCCACCTTGTTCTTTAATGACTGCTCGTCGATGCCGGTGCCTCGTCCAGTCACTTTTTCCGGGTCCGTTCCCGTGATGACTGATACGATCGCCGAGGACGGCGTCGTGTTCCCGATACCCATGTCCCCGGTCCCGAGGAGGTCGAGCCCGTTCTTATATTTTTCCACCAGTTCGATCCCGGCGAGAACCGCGCGCTCCGCTTCTTCGCGGGTCATGGCCGGACCCTTGGTCATGTTCTTCGTGCCGCGGGCTATTTTTCTGATCTCGAGCCCGTCCGTTGGCTCGAATTCGTAATCAACGCCCATGTCCACCACGATCACCCTGGCGCCCGTGTGCTTCGCGAGCACGTTCACTCCCGCGCCGCCGCGCAGGAAATTGAACACCATCTGCGGCGTCACCTCCCTGGGAAATGCGCTCACGCCCTCTTCCGTGACGCCGTGGTCGCCGGCAAAGGTAAAAATGATCTTGTTCCTGATCGTCGGCTTGTCCTTGCCCGTGATCAGGCAATATTTTTTCGCAAGCTCCTCCAGGCGGCCGAGGCTCCCCTGCGGCTTCGTTAGGTTGTCAAGCTGCGCCTGGACCGTGTTCGAGCGAGACTGGTCGACGGGCTGAATAGTATCGAGAATTTCCTTGAGTTTGTTCACTGTTTTCTCCTTTTTCTGCAAATTATGTTTAGTGGGTCAGGGGGCATGGGTCAAGGGTCAAGTTAACGACTTGATAAGACCCTTTAAGAGCCTTGATGTTGTTTTCCTTTTTTCGTCTATACTTGCATATTCGTCTTGTGATAAGTATCCAAAATCTTTTGCAAGCAGAAGGTATGTTTCAACCTCACCTAACGATCCTTTAGCAATGAACAGAAATTGAACGTATTCCTTTCTGTGGTTACGCTCGTAACCTTCTGCAATATTGGCCGGTACGAACACAACGGCACGCTGCAGTTGTGAGGTTAGCCCGTATGCTTCGCTCTTTGGAAATGCTTTGGCAAGCTGATAAATTTCCAAGGTCAGTTCATAGGCCTTTTGCCAGGCATTCAGCTGTCTGAAACCCCTTTCATCTTTTTCCATGCCCCTTGACCCCTGCCCCCTGACCCTATTTTATCCTCATCGGTATCCCCGAAGCCGTAAAATACACTTCATCCGCTACTCGCGCCACTTTCTGGTTCATCATGCCGGCTAAATCCCTAAAACGGCGTGCAAGCGGATTGTCCGGGACGATGCCGAGCCCCACTTCGTTCGTGACCACAAGAGACGACCCATTGAAATCCTTCAGCGCCGTGGTCAGTTCGTCGAGTTTTCCGGCTATTTCGTCGCTCTTCTCGGTCCTGGCCATGACGTTGCTGAGCCAAAGAGTAAGACAGTCAAGAAGCAGGACTTCATACCGGCCGGAGAGTTTCCGCATCAGCTCGGCGATGGCCAGCGGTTCCTCGTAAGTGTCCCATGCGCCTCCGCGCCTTTTCCGGTGCAATTCGATGCGTGCGACCATCTCCGCATCGAGGGCCTGCGCCGTTGCAAGGTAGGCCCGTTTACCCTGGAGCTCGCCCGCAAGCTTCTCGGCAAAAGCGGACTTTCCCGAACGTGCCCCGCCGGTGATGAAATAGATTCTATTCCCCATGCTTCCTACTGACTCCTGACTACTATTTTTTGAACGCCACATCCGCAAAGTAACTTTCAGCCGACGTCCCGGTGTGCTGAGAGTTGATCTGGAGACGTATCCCGGATACTTCCGGCGGCTCCGATCCGTACATTTTTTTGTAATCCTCGTATACGTTCCGGCTCTCGCTTATCCATTTCCCTGTTTCCGTGGGTCCCGACCGTACTACGACAACCTTGACCGTCATGAACGGCACCGGGGAGGTGCTCTCCATGAGGTCCTGCGGCGCGCTCGTGTCCCAAATGTAGACGATCGACTTGGTCTTGGTGAACGCAACGAACAACTGTGCTGCCTGGTCGTCGGTCTTTGATTTTCTAAAATCGCCGCCCACCGGCAGTTTCGTCGCCTTCCACTTCCAGGTGAGCACCGGGTACTGTTTGAGGTCGACCTTTACTTCTTTTTGGAGTGAGAAAGACGTATCGTTGCTCCGGAACCGCGCGGCCGGGATATCGCCATCCTTGACGATTGCGAAGTCAGCCTTGCCGGACTTCTCCTTGAGTTCCCAACCCGCCGGTACCCCGCCCCCGACGGCTGCGGAAGAAAAATCAGCGACCACGAACCTGTCCTCGGCCCAGGCAACCTGAGAAACGAGAAGAATAATAGAAACCATCACGGTGTTGAACAATGCAACGTACGATTTTGACATATTGCACCTCCCAGACAAAAAACCCCGCCTGTTCATCAGGAGGGGTCAGTTTGAGCAGAATGGTTACACGTTTGAATGGAGCGGGCGACGGGGTTCGAACCCGCGACCCCAAGCTTGGGAAGCTTGTACTCTACCAACTGAGCTACGCCCGCTTTTCGTGGATTATTATAGCGACAGGCATGGAGGTTGTCAATTAAAAAACCGCCAAAAAACACGGAAGAACCGGTTGGAACAAGAGATTACACTACAGGATGGCCTTGATGTCGTTCTCCAGGTCTTCTTCGATGCCGAACCCAGGATACCGCTTGGCTATTTTCCCTTCCCTGTCCAGAATGAACAGCAGGGGGATCGTGCGCACCCGGTATTGGACCGCGACATCCTCTGTTCCTTTGAGCACGGAATAGGTGATGCCGTAATCCTTCATAAAAGTCTTAACGGAACTCCATTCGCCTTCGTCCATGGAGACCGCAAGCACCACCAGTCCCTTGCCCTTGTACGATTGATGGATTTTTTCTATACCCGGAATCGATGCGCGGCACGGCGGACACCAGGTGGCCCAGAATTCGAGGAGCACCACCTTGCCCCGATAATCGGACAGTTTGATGTTTTTCCCGCTCATATCCTGAAGCGTAAAATCAACCGCCACAGCGTCGGACTGGGCGCTCTTTGAAGTGCAGCCGAAGAGGAGCGCCATTGCCAGGGCGGACGCAATCAATATATTTCTGAACATCAAAAAATCTCCTTTGCGCTTCAATACAGAGTACCACAAAACGACACAGGGCACAACAAAACGACAGGGGAAAACAAAACCGCCCGCCGAAGCGGGCAGGTGATCTGCTGAGAGACGGATACGCCGAAGCGCGCGTCTCGTGAAGAAGTGAAGGCCGCTATTTTACGAGCAGCGCATCCACCTTGGCTTTGAGCTGGGTCTTGGGCACGGCGCCGACCACCTGGTCTACGGTCTGGCCGTCCTTGAAAAACATAAGGGTCGGGATGCCCATGATCCGGTACTTGCCGGCCACGTCGGGGTTCTCGTCCGTGTTCAGCTTGAGGACCTTGAGCTTGCCATCGTATTCCTTGGATAGCTCGTCAACGATCGGAGCGACCATCCTGCAGGGCCCGCACCAGACGGCCCAAAAATCCACCAGCACGAGGCCGTTTGCCTTCAGGACCTCTTGTTCCCATGTTGCGCTCGTCACCGCTTCTGCCATTCCATCCTCCTTATAAAACGCACCATTTGTAAATAAGTATAAACGATGCACTAACCATTGTCAATAATTTTCAGTTGTGGCATAATCATCATGCCATGAAATGCGCGACACTGCCATACGGAAACGAGGGCTGGAACGAGAAGGTCCGCATCGTTGAAGGGATTATCGCTTCCCGTCCGCGACCCCCGTTTTTCTACGGTGACGTGCTGGTCCTTGTCCCCTCTTCGCGTCTGAAGCGGATGTACGGCAGGCTTGTTCTGGAGGCCCTCCAGCGGCTGCACGGAGCGACGGCCCTCGTCCAGCCCGAGATCCAGACCCTTCACCAGTTTTTTGAAAAACTGTACGCGCGGCTGCGCGGCCCGCGGATCATCGACGAAAACAGCAGGCTGGTCCTTCTCGAAGGCATCGTCAAAGGACGCCTGACCGGCACTGCCCTGTTCAACCAGAGCCCCGACCTTCTCGCGCCGTCGCTCTCCTCGGCGCTCGCAGAAACGATCGAGCAACTCTCCGCCGCAGGCGTATCGCCCGAGGACTTGCTTGCCCTTGTCAAACACGCCGAATTTTCCGACAAGCCCCAGGTCAGGCTGCTCGTTGATGTATACGGCGGGTATCAAGCCATGCTGCAAAAAAAGGGCTTGCTCGATCCCGCCGGGATGCTCGCTTCTGTTTGCGAACAATTTGACGCCTCCTGGCTCGCGCCGTACCGTGAGATCGTCATCGACGGGATCCGGGACGCGGGCAAGCTCGAAACGGACATCCTCAAAAAGGTCGCCGCGTGCGGAAACTGCACGTACCTGGTCGACGCGACCTCGCCCGAACTGCTGAATCGCGCGAAGGACTTTCACCCTCTCAGCATAACGAAGGACTTCATTTCATCGTTGGGCCTCGTGCCTGTGCAGGAAGGCGCGGGGGCGCATCCTGACGAGGTGTTCCTTGCCGGGGCGCTGTTCTCGGACAAGCCCTTTGACGATGTCGTGCGGCAGGCCCCGGCCCCGTCGTCCTTCTCGAAGGAAATGAACCTGCTCTCCGCCGTTAACAGCCGCGAGGAGACGTCCCTGATCGCCGGGATGGTGAAAAAATCGATGCAGCGGGGCGCCCCCGCCGAATCCATCCTGGTCGTCTTTCCCGCGCTCGACGAGTACGGTCCGCTCGTGGAGGAAATATTCACGGACTACGGCATTCCCTACAACCGCGCCCTCGGCAGGCAACTCAGCGCGTCGCCGGTGACCACGTCAATCGTCTCGCTGCTGCGCGCGTGTCAGGACGGCTTCTCAGGCCCGTCGCTTCTCAGGATTTTCAGCTCCCCTTTCCTCAAGTTTGGCGATCGACCGTCTCTCGCGCCGGCCCTCGACCGCCTCATGCGCAATAAACGCGTGACCGGCGGCAGGGAAAAGCTGCTCTCCGCCCTGAAATATTCCACAGCGGGAGAAAGCGGAACAGACGTCCTCTCCGCGCCGCTGAACGAACTGTTCACGGCACTGGGACCGTTTTCAACTCAGGAAACCGCCCAGCTCAGCCTCTGGATGGACCGTCTGGGCGGCCTCATTGCCTGGTCAGGCCTCGGCGCCCGGGTCGCGCTTATTCACGGTCCGCTCGAGATCAACCTCCAGGCGTACCGAAAGCTGAACGAAACCCTTGCGTCCCTGGCCCGGTCCGGGAAACTGTTCCCCGAATATCGGTATACTTTTCATGAGTGGCTCTTCCTCTTAAAGAAGACCTTCATGCACACGCGGTTCCAGGTCCCGCCTGAAGACGAGGGCGGCGTGCAAATCCTGGGGCTGGAAGAAAGCATGGGTCGCCCGTGGAAAGAAGTCTATCTCGGCGGGCTTATGGACGGAACGTTCCCGCAGCGCCTGCCGCAAAACATCTTTCTGCCTGAGGCCACGCTGGAATTGCTCGGCGTGCGTACGCTCGAACGGGCGCGCCTGAACGCGGCATACCATTTTTACCGTCTTTTGCTGTCAACTGAAAAAGTTACGCTCACCTGGCCCGAGAACGATGGAGACCGGCCCGTGGTTCCCTCGCCGTTCCTGGAAGAGCTTGCCCCGCTTAAGAAAGCCGGCCTCATGAACCGGGGAATCGAGAAGACGTCGGGAATTCAGTTCAGCCTGAAGGTCGCAGAAAGCCGGAGCATACCTGAGTTGGCAAAGGCCCTCAGCCTTTCGCCGAATATTCCGGGCATACAAAAGATCATGAGCGCGGAGCTCAAAGGCATCTCCGGGATCAAATCCGCAATCGAGTACACGCCGGGGAATGCAACGTCCACACGCGTACCGCAGCAGAAGAAGGAGTTCTGGGTCACGGAACTGGACGACTATGTCAACTGTCCCTATGATTACTATATCAAGCATGTTCTCGGAATCGAATTGCTCGAAGAACCGACCGAGGACATCTCCCCGCTCGCCCGCGGCAGCAAGGCCCACGCGATCCTGCGCAATTTCTACCTCGCAAGGAACATCCCGGTGACCAAAGAGAACCGCGACGAAGCACGGGCGCTGCTCAAGAAACTCGCGCTCTCTTCTTTTGACAAAGAAGCCGATACGGTCCGTAACCGGCGCGAGAAAGACCTGTTCCTAAATGTCATGGCAGAGCGTTTTCTCGATGCGGAGGAGGAATTCTGGAAGCAGGGATTGCGGCCCGCGTATCTGGAACAGAAGATCGGGTCCTTCAAGCTCCTCCTTTCCACTGGGGAGGAAGTGGAGCTCTCGGCCAAGATAGATCGCATCGACGTGGACGAGAACGGTAATTTCATCATCGTGGATTATAAGACCGGCAAGTATCCGCTACCGAAGATGGGGCTCGTGCAGGATATTTTTCAGCTTCCGGTCTATGCCGTCATGGCATTGTCCGCGTTATCGGACAAAGGCCCGGCGCTGTGTAAATCCATCGGCCTCGCTTACTATGACCTGGCGGGAAAAACAGGGGCAGGGGCGCGGGACGTTGTCCTGTACGACAAGGACGAGATGGAAGAACAGCCCGCGTCAAAACCCTCGGCAAGCCCGAAAAACGCCGAAGAATTCGAAGCCATTTTGAAACAGAGCATGGACAAGGCCCGGAAGGCAGTCGAGGGCATCCGTGCGGGAGATTTTAAATCCAAACCGCAGGATGAAAATAAGTGCCGGTATTGCCCCAATGAGATGATGTGCGAGAAAGAAGAACCGTAGGGGCGTGTTGCCATACGCCCCTGCAATAATTCCTATGATCAAAAACCAAACCATGCAGAAAGCCGCCGACACCGCCAAGTCCGTGCATCTTTCGGCCTCGGCAGGATCGGGGAAGACCCGCGCGCTCAAGGACCGTTACCTCGCCCTTCTCGAAGCGCTCGAAAAACGCGGACTCAACATCGACCAGGCGGTGGCCATCACGTTTACGGACAAGGCCGCCGCGGAGATCAAAGAGCGCGTTTTGCGCGACCTGCCCGAAGCCATGCTCAAGAAGATCATCCGCGGCAGGCAGGACCTGCGTATCTCGACGATCCACTCCTTCTGCATGAATCTTTTAAAACGCTACCCGCTCGAGGCCGGGCTGCCGCCGGACTTCGGGGTGCTCGATTCCCGGGACCAGGCATATAAAATCCAACTGGCCATTGAAAGCGCGATCGAGGAGTCCGACCGCGTGCCGGAGCTCATGCAGCCGCTTCAAGACGTTCCCGTAGACAGACTCATATCCATCACGGAGTTCCTGCTCTCAATCAGGAGCCGGCTCAAGCGCATGGAGATCGACGCGGGCGGTCCGGAAGGCCTGGTACAATCAATCCGTCGCGGCATGGAGATTGATGCCGCGGAAATCGAGATAAAAACACTTATCGCAAGCGCTGAATGGGTCGCCTCATTCCGACAGATGGAACACCTGCTCAAGTCCGAGGGAGACAACTATTTGGACAGCAAGGGCCAAAAACATCTCGTCCTCGCGGAAGCAGAAGCCGGCGGCCCGGCATACAAAACAGCAACCCTGCTCTTCCCGATCTACTTCACCGTGGAAGGCACGCCGCGCAAGAGTCCGAAGATCACGCTCAAGGCATTCAAGACAAAAAACAACCGGAAGGAATACGAAACCCTCTTTTTTAAAATTCAAGAACTGCTGTACCGGCTCAAGAATACGCATCTGCGCGCCCGCGCAGGCCTTGAGAGCGTGAGCCTGCTCAGGCTCTACCTTCGCGCGGAAGAACGATACCGGGAATCAAAGCTCAGGGAAGGCCTGGCGGACTTCGACGACCTCGAGATTTATGCCTATCGCCTGCTCCAAAGCATGGAATCGCCGGACATACTCTACTGGCTCGACCGCAAGATCCTCCACTTCCTCGTGGACGAGTTCCAGGACACCAGCGACATCCAGTGGGCCATTTTGAAGAAACTGACCGAAGAGATCTTTTCCGGACAGGGGGCGGACAAGCCCATGCCTCCGACCCTGTTCGTGGTCGGCGATGAAAAGCAATCCATATACCGCTTCCGCGAAGCGAACTATCGTTTGATTCACGGCATCCGTGAACGGATGAAAAAAAACATTCCACCCGCATCGCGCGAGGTCCTGACCCTGGACAAAAATTTCCGTTCGACACCCGCGGTCATCGAGACCGTGAACCGGGTATTCTCCGCGCTCTGGGAAGAAGCATATCAACCCTCCGAAGTCGACCGCACACAGCACACAGGGAGCGTGCGGCTCATCGAACTTTCGCCGGGCCGCGCAGAGGAGCAGTCATCCCGCCCGAGCGAAGCGGATGTGCTTGCCCGCGAGATACAATCGCTGATCGATAACGGGACCGTTGTGTATGACCGGACCGGAGAAGCAATATCCGGCCTGCATGCGCGCCCAGTGGAATACGGAGACTGCGCCGTCCTCATCCAGTCTCGCACGCGGCTCAAAGAGTACGAGACCGCGCTCCAGGCACGGGGCATCCCCTATCGCGTGGTCGGCGGCATCGGCTTTTACGAAGAAGACGAGATTCAGGCGCTCATCAACATTCTTTTCTTTCTCTGGAACAAGGACGATAATCTCGCCCTCGCCTCGGCGCTCAAGTCCTGGCTGTTCGGCCTTACGGACAAGGACCTCTTCGACCTCATCCAGGCCGATAGGAGCCTGGCAGACGCCCTCAAAAGCCGAAGGCCTCAAATCGGAAACATGCTGGAAGGCTGGAGGGGCATCGCACGGCTTGAG
Source organism: Nitrospirota bacterium (assembly GCA_041476485.1). Taxonomy (GTDB): domain Bacteria; phylum Nitrospirota; class UBA9217; order UBA9217; family UBA9217; genus JBAZLV01. The sequence continues at coordinate 33,646 of JBGOTO010000001.1, read as the reverse complement.
CCGCTTTCCGGCCTCATTCACCGGATCGTGAAAGAAACCGGCGCGTACGTCCGGTTCGGCAGACATAATCCGCAGGCGATCTTCAATATCGACAAACTGCTCGACACCGCGCGCGAGTTCGACCGCCGGGGTTACACCACGCTCCAGGATTTTGTCGAATGGATCAAGAACATCCGCCGGACCGAGCAGCGCGAAGCCACGTCGGACATGAATTTGCCCGGATTCCAGGGGTCCGTGAGCATCATGACCGTGCACAAGGCAAAGGGGTTGGAATATCCCGTCATGTTTTTGCCGGGCATGAACCAGTCCGCGCGGTCTTTGGCCGCGGGCCCGGAAGCGCTGATCGAGGAAACAAACGGCACAAGGCGCATGGCGATCAGGGATTCGGACAATCCCGTGTATGAAGACCTGTGGAAAGGCGAGCACGGCGAACAGGAGGAACTCAGGCGCGAGCACCAGCGGCTCTTGTACGTGGCCATGACGCGGGCGCGGGACCATCTCATCATGCTCGGCACGCTCGCAAGCGGCAAGGCGCCGGTAAGGCCGAACACCTGGCTGGACTTTCTGCATCAAGCCCTGCGGCTTGATCAAAACAAAAGCGGGGATGACGGAGCAACCGTCATTCACTATGCTTATCCTGACTGGCAGGCGCAGTTCACAACGGTGGATACAACAAGCGAACAACAGGCCGTTCAGCAACGGACGAGTGAGGAGGCAATAGAGGTAACTGCTGTTATAGAGAACCTCTCTCCGCTCCCCTTGTCCGAAGCGCCTGAATGGAAACGGGTGACCGACTTCATCGAGCAGAAGAAGGAGGCGCCACTCGAAATTTTCCCGCCCCAGACCGACTCCGGACGGGCCTCCCCGCTCACGCGCGGAAGCATACTTCATCGATGTCTCGAAGAGTTTACAAAAACGGGGAACTACGATCTCGACCGGATTATTATGGAATATCCCGATATAACCATGCTCACGAGCGACGCGAAGCGATTGCTCCTCGACGATATCGGATCTGTCTTGCAATCGGTCACGGCCAGGAACGATTTGGCCTGGATCTTCGAGCGCCGCGAAGATTCTTACTCCGAGCTGCCGTTCCTGTATAAAAAAGGCAGGTCGCTCGTGAGCGGCAAAATCGACCGCGTGGTGATCAAGGGAAACTCGGGCTCTGTCGTCGATTACAAGGCCATTCGCATAGAAAACGACGCGGCGCTCAGGGAGTGGAGCGCTCATTACCTTCCCCAAATCCGGATTTACTGCGAGGCCGTAAAGGAAATGTTCGGCCTCACGAGTGTCGAAGGCTATCTTCTCTTCCTCGACAGCAACCGGCTCGAACTGACAACTAAAGTATAATCCGCCGTTTTTTCATCCGCCCCATCGTTCTTCCGGCTCACGGGTTTTATGGTGCAAAGTTCAAGAAGGCGGCCCCGGAGCGATAGGCGCGCTTAGGCGTGCCTCCCTAATCATAGTTCGATCAAACACACAGCTTAAAGCAGCACGAGCGAAGCGGAAGTGCTGCCGGGACAAGCTTAACCGCCTTATGCAACTACCGCATGACCGGCACGCGTGCGCGACAGAACGAGGGGCCGCCTTCTGCGGTGCATTAAATTCCATGAAGAACAGTTCTTCTCCGGAAGAGGTATAATAGAAATATCAAGAGACCGGTTTATAGCTCCGTTCTCTAGGGAGGTGAATACTATGTGGTTACGTATTTCTCCGGAAATGGACTTCTATCTGGACATGGAACTCCAGGGGGTCACCGAAAAGACCAGGGAAACCGATATTCAACAGTACGACAAGGTCGTGTATGAGGAGTTCGTAAACAGGTTGAAAAAGGCGTTTCCCGAGGGGGACTTCAAAATTTATACGTTCGAGTTCGGTGCTGCCCGAGAGAAGCTGCCGAAAAAAGCGGCGTGAAAGGCGGAGCGAAGACCGGAAAAGGGTAAGAACGTGTTTCCTACCTTCTTACTCTCCTAACTTCTTAACTTCGTGACCTTCTACCTTCCTGCCTTCCAGCAGTTCAAAATACCCGTCTCTGCACTTGTCTTCCGCCTCCGCCATGTTCATGAACGCATCCCGAAAATCTTTCTTCCCTGCAGAAAAAATACCGTGCCCGTAGGCGATGCAGACGCCGGTCTTGTTGATGGCAAGAGGAACGGATGTTGCCAGCCCGCCGGCGCCCGTCTCTCCGGCCACGACCGGCACGCCGCACACGGAACGTTTGCGATCGCAAAACCGGTTGCAGTCGGGAATCGTGCAGCCTTCCTCCACGCAGTACATGGACATGACCACGCTGAACTTGGGGTGACCGTGAAGGACGGCATGATAGTCCGAAGACAGGTATATCCCCCGGTGAGCAGGCAATTCCGATGAGGCCGAAAGCCCGGCAGTGGATGAGCCGTCGAGCGGTACAGGGTCGATATGGCCTTCAAGCTCGTCGAGCGATGAAGTAGTCTGGCTGATGTAGATGGTCTTTCCGTCGAAATAACTGATGTTCCCGAAAAAGGAGTCTACGTATCCCTTCTCGACGGTATAGCGTCCGACCCTGCAGACTTCACGATAGATTGCGTCTGTTCCCTGACTACGATTCACGCATTCCGCATTCCGCCTGCACCCAGCGTTTACGAGTGCTCGCGCGAGTGCAGGGCGCATTCCGCACTCCGCATTGCCTTCAAGCGGTCCCGGAGTGAAGGTAAGGCTGCCTAAGTCCGGCGTCTTCAACCAATCCTTACGAAACGCCGCAAAAGCATCTTTTTCTCCCGGCAGCCTGAACCCCTCTACCAGCAGGTCGAGAAGATATTTGACGAAGGTCGTGTGGAACAGGGTGGAAAAGCCGATGTACGCCTGTTCCACCGTCACGCCGCCCGTCGCGACCATGCCGAGTCCCTGGATAATCGCCGCCTTCCGCTCTTTCAGACACCGGACGATCATGCCTGCGAGCTCGTGCTTCGGCCTCCCGGCCCATTCACACTCCCGTATGAAGGGGATATCGTGCAGGAACCCTTTGGTCTCGCTGTCCTTCGGAACAAGCCGATCAATGTTCGTATCGGTCCGTTCCACAAGCAGGTCAGCGAAAGGCAGCGTCGGTTTTGCAAAGAGTATCGCGGTGATGTCCAGCCCGTTGAAAACCTCGGTGAAGAGCGGAAGCCATTCGTCCCGTTTGTTTGACGTCAAAACGTCGTCGAGCCGGTAGAAGCGGAGGCTTTCCGCAACCGCGGTCCGGTCGCGGAGGAGCTTTTGTGTGTATTTCGTTAGCTGATCGTCCAATGCGTCGGCTCCGGTTCTTTGCTACTAATCTTACGGTTTTATAGCGTTATTTTTTCCATAAGTCAAGACGAAGAATCGGTTTAATTGACTCTTCCCGTAAACCTGCTACAATCAAATAAAAATCCTCCCCTGTCCGTCCTTCGGCAAAGGGGGCGCACGTTTCAGGAAAGGACATCATCCATGAAAGAATATGACGTCGTCATCATCGGCTCCGGCGCCGGCGCGAACCTCATCGAAGACGCGCTGTCGCACAACATGACCGTGGCCCTCGTGGACAAGGGGCCTTTGGGCGGCACCTGCCTCAACATGGGTTGAATCCCGACGAAGATCCTCGTCTATCCGGCGGATAGAATCGTCGAAATACGGGAAACAAAGAAACTCGGCATTTCAGCCAAGATCGAGAGCATAGACTTCGGCGCGATCATGGAGCGGATGCGGGAGCACGTCAAGCAGGGCCATGACCGCATCAAGGAAGCATTGGAGAAAACCGAGGAGTTGGATTTTTATTTCGGCGAGGCGCATTTCACCGGGGATTACACACTCGAGGTAAACAGCAATACGATCAAGGGCAAGACCATTTTTCTCGTCACCGGCGCCCGGCCCCTCATCCCTCCCCTTAAAGGAATTGAAAGTATCGAATACCTCACGAACGAGAGCGTCCTCCGGCTCACCGAGAAACCCGAGAGCATGGTCATCATCGGCGGAGGATATGTCGCGTGCGAGTTCGCTCATTTCTTCGAGGCCATGGGCGCGAAGGTCACGATCATTCAGCGCAACAAGCAGCTCGTGCCCGATGAAGAGCCGGAAGTCTCGGAATTGCTCAAGACCACCCTTTCCCGCCGCATGACGGTGTATACGAATACGGAAGCGATTGAAGTCCGCCAAACCGGAAAGGTCACGACGGTCACGGCAAAAGAACTGGACAGCGGCAAACAGAGGGAGGTCACGGCGCGGCACGTCCTTATCGCCGCGGGCAGAAAGTCAAATGCCGATGTCCTGATGGTCAAAAATACGGGCGTCAAGACGGACGAAAAAGGGTACATCGTGGTTGACGATTACCTGGAGACCGGGAAGAAGAACATCTGGGCCTTCGGCGACGCCGTCGGCAAAAAGATGTTCCGGCACACCGCCAATCACGAGGCCGAGATCATCTGGCACAATGCCGTCCACGGGAAAAAATCAAAAATGAATTACCTCGCAGTTCCGCATGCCGTCTTCTCCTATCCCGAGATAGCGTCCGTGGGCCTGACGGAGGAGCAGGCAGTGAAGCTCATGGGCAAGCATGAAGTGCTTACGGGCAAGGCAAGGTACACGGACGTGGCGCGCGGCGAGGCGATGATGGAGACCGAGGGGTTTACCAAGGCCGTCGTGCACCGCAAAAGCGGGAAGATACTGGGATACCACATCATCGGCCCCCAGGCATCGGTCCTGATCCAGGAGGTAGTGAATGTCATGGCGGCAGACGGGGACCTCTGGTCCGTTGCCAGGGGGATCCATATCCATCCCGCGCTTTCCGAGGTGGTGCTGAAGGCCTTCGCGAAGCTGAACGAACCGGATTAGAACGTATAGCCGAGCTTGAGGCCGTAAATATCCATCGTGGATTTGGGCTGCCAGTAAAGATAGATTCCGCTCTGCACCGTATTGGACTTGGAGAACCTCAGACCGTCGTAAAACAAGCTCCACTTGAACCTGTTGATCTTCACTCCCGCTTCAGCGAAATAAGAAACCATTTTCCCGGGATTAAACGTGACGTCGGACCCCAGACCTGCCTTGCTCAGGTACGCGGTGTTCTCGTTATACAGGGGAAGTTTCATCCCCGCTTCGGCAAAAAATCGGGAAGCTTCCGAGAATTCCCTGCCGCCTCTCAGCCCCAAACGTGCGTAGAATGTTTTCCAATCTTCCATATATCCCGCGGTAGGGCTGCCGTCTGCGGCGGTGCCGTTGCGTATATTCCGGAGCCACGCGCGATAACCGAGGCCGCCGAAAGGTTCAAGATAGAGGCCCTCATAAGGTCTGAATCGGCGGCCGAGATCGCCTTCGAGTTTGAAGCCGAAATAATCCACTTGGGTTTTTGCAGGTTGGCAGTTCCCGAAACTATCGCAGGCATGTCCATCATAATTCACGGTGCCGACGAAAATTTCCGCAGTCGGTCTCAACGTAACATGATGTTCATTCTCACTCCAATAGGCGAAGCCGATGCCTACAATGGGGCCTAATTCTTTCAATAAACGGGACCCGTCGTCTCCGAACTCCCTCCAGGTGAAACTGTCGATCGCCACGTAGATCTCTTTTTCGTCGGCAAAAGCTGAACGGGCAAGACTACTTCCGAAGCAGAGCAGGGCAAGGGCAAGCGCCGTTATCCGTAGATAAATCATCAAGGTAGTATTACCCTCCCGCCTTCGGTGCGTGGATCGCCGTCTTGTGCGCGTCAAGGGCCGCTTCCATCACGACCTCGGACAGCGTCGGATGGGCGTGGATCATCCCGCCGAGCTGCTTTGCCGTCACGCCCATTCGGACGGCGAGCGCGCCTTCGTGGACCATGTCCGTCGCATGGGCGCCGCAGATGTGCACGCCGAGCACCTTGTCCGTCGTCTCGTCGGCGATGACCTTCACCATGCCGGTGATCTCTCCCATGGCGTGCGCCTTGCCGAGCGCCCGGTATTCGAACCTGCCGACGCGGTATTTTATCCCCTGCTCGGCGGCCTGCTTCTCCCGAAGGCCCACGCTGCCGATCTCGGGCATGGTAAAGATGCCCGACGGGACCGTGGTGTAATCCATCTTCTCATCGCCGCCGAGGGCGTTTCCCACGGCGACGAGTCCCTGGTGTGACGCCACGTGGGCGAGCAACATCTTGCCCGTCACGTCGCCTATGGCGTAGACGCCCGGCACATTCGTCTCCATTTTTTCGTTCACGATGATCTCGCGGTGTTTGCCCGTGGCAACACCCAGGGGCTCCAAACCGAGGTCTTCGGAGTTCATCTTTCGCCCGATGGACACGAGAACCATTTCCGTCTTTATCTGCCGACCGTCCGAAAGTACGGCGACCATCAAGCCATCGCCGTCTTTTTCGACCTTCTCGACCCTCACGTTTGTGATGAGTTTGATTTTGGACTTTTTGAACTCCCGTTCGATGAGGTCGGCCATTTCCTCGTCTTCGGTGGACAGAGCGCGGGGCAGCAGTTCTACCATCGTTACTTCGGCCCCGAAGGTCCGGTAGAGGAAAGCGAACTCGCACCCGATGATCCCGGCGCCGATGATCAGCAGGCTCTTGGGAATGCTCTTCAACTGGACCGCATCGTCGCTCGAAATGACCTGCTCGTTGTCAAAAGAAACGCCGGGTATCGTCGCCGGTCTCGAACCCGTTGCGATAATGACGTTGTCGGATTTTATATCCATGGTCATGCCGTCTTTCCGGACGACCCGCACGGCGTCGGGAGAGAGCAATGAGCCGCGGCCCTCGATCAGGTTGACGCCCCAGCTTTTGAACAGGTTTCGGATACCCTGCGCCTGCATCGAAACGACCCGGTCCTTGCGCTCGCGGATCTTGGCGAGGTTATACCCGACCGCTCCCGCGGGTTCAATGCCGAAGTCCGCGGCGCGGCGCATGCGCTCCAGCGTCTCGGCTGAGGCGATGATGGTCTTCGTCGGGATGCAGCCCCGGTTCAGGCAGGCGCCTCCCACTTCCGTGTCTTCGATGACCGTCACTTGCGCGCCCATCTGCGCCGCGCGGACCGCGGCCACGTAGCCGCCGGGTCCGGCGCCGATGATCGTGAGTTTTATCGCCATTTCGCGCTCCTTGGAACAGAGAATAAAAAAGGGAGAGTAAACACTCTCCCTTCGGTCTTTTCAATTCCGTACTTGCTGTTGACGGCCTCTTTCTACTTCCCCTCTTCTTCCTTCAAAAACTTCTCGTACGCCGCCTTGCTCATCAAATCATTCACCTCGGAAGGATCGGTCATTTCAAGGACAACGAACCATCCGTTGCCATAGGGATCTTCGTTGATGATTTCCGGCGTGTCGGCAAGGTCTTCATTCACCTCGACGACCGTCCCCGACACGGGGCTGACCACCGGCGATGTCGCCTTTGTGGATTCGACCTCGGACAGTTCCGAATCGGCGTCGATTTCCGTATCGGCCTCGGGCAGTTCCACGTAGACGATATCTCCGAGCTGCTGTTGCGCGTAGTCGGTGATGCCGATCGTCGCCTTCTTTCCTTCAACCCGCACCCAGGCATGCTCTCTGTGATATTTGATGTCATCGGGATTCATATGATACCTCCGGAAGCGTGAACAAATCGAGAATGGTTCTGTTTTTAGCCTAAGCGCATATTTTTGTCAAGCAAAAAGAGCGGGAGCTTCCCCAAAAAAATTCGCGGCGCCCGTGCATGCGCGGAAGATGTTCCTCGCCGTTGCGGAGAACCATTTTATTCTTACATAGGGATACGGCATTGTCAAGGGGAATGACCCGCGGGGGGACGGGGCACAGGCCGGAGAAATAAAAAAGGGAATGCTTTTTTACATCCCCTCCGTGCTTTTTAAAAATTCTTGTAACTACTCAGGTCTGCTGCGGAGCGCAGGCGCAATAAAGCGCGCGGCGACCGATGCACCGACATCAAGCAAGGCGGGGCTTGTGGGTCGACTTAGAAATTCCCTTAATGATCCGGCGCGCCTTGCGCAAAGCGAGGTAGCTGACCTGAGTAATTCGCGGCTAACTACACCTTGACCGTTTCCTGCTCCTTTTCGCGCTTCTTCGCAACGGCTGCCGTTGACGCTGCCTCGACCATGGTAATGGCCTTCTTGGGGCAGCGGGGCTCGCACATGCCGCAGCCGATGCACTTCTCCTGATCGACGACATGCAGCGACCCGACGTCTCCCGAGATGGCGTTCACCGGGCAGATCTTTTCGCACGCGTCGATGCCGACGCATTTTGTGGAATCGATGAAGGCCTTCGCGCGGACCGGGATATAATCCTTGATCGTGTTCATGGGGCACTTGGTCACGCACAGGCCGCAGGTGATGCACTTGGCATGGTCGATCCGGGCGATATTGTTCTCGAGCGTGATGGCGTTCACCGGGCAGGTCCTGACGCAGATGCCGCAGGCGATGCAGCCCACCTGGCACTTCTTCTTCGTGTCCGCGCCCTTGTCCCTGCTGTGGCAGCTGATCACCACGGCCTTGGACGCCCGGGCGAGTTCGATCACCTGCTTGGGGCAGGCGGCCACGCACTTGCCGCAGGCCGTGCATTTGTCCGGATGGATGATCGGCAGGTTGTCCGTGCTCATCGTGATGGCGTCGAAAGGACAGGCGCGCATGCACGTCCCGTAGCCCAGGCAGCCGTAGTCGCAGGACTTGTCTCCACCCGCGGCGAGCACCGCCGCGGTGCAGTCTTTCACGCCCGTATAGATGAACTTTCGCTGGGAGAGGGACGTCCCGCCCTGGCAGAAGACCCGGGCGATCTTGGGGTCCATCTTTTCCGCCTTCTTGCCCGTAATGTCGGCGATCATCGCTGCCACGGCGGCCTTGCCGGGGGCGCAGAGGCTCACCGCCACGTCGGGGTTCCCGACCACGGCCTCGGCATAGCCCATGCAGCCCGCGAAACCGCAGGCGCCGCAGTTCGCGCCCGGCAGGGACTCGCGCACCTTGTCAACCTTGGGATCCGCCTTCACTACGAAGCGGGCGGCGATGAGGGCAAGGGCCACGCCGAACACAATGCCGAGCGCCGCGAGCACGATCAGCGTGATATACACCGTGGACGCGGGAACGGTCCCTGTCGCCTCCGGTGAGACGCCTGTGTCGACGAGCGGCGCCAGGTTGTTCGTAATAAGAGAGAGCGCGGAGGAGAAGACCTGCGTCAGAATGTCCGTTATGTGTTCAACCATGGCCATGCACCTTCACAAAAAAATTAAAGCAGAAGTATACTACCACTTTATTGTAAATTTTTCACTTTGAATTTATCATTTTTACATAACTACTCAGGTCTGCTGCGGAGCGCGGGCGCAATGAAGCGCGCGGCGACCGATGCACGGACATCAAGCAAGGCGGGGCTTGTGATCGACTTCGAAATTCCCTTAATTATCCGGCGCGCCTTGCGCAAAGCGAAGCAACTGACCTGAGTAGTTACATTTTTACAACGTGATCATTCCCGAGAACCCCAAAAACGCCAGCGCGATGAGCCCGGTCACGATGAACGAGATCGGCAGGCCCTGGAACGATTTCGGGATCTCGGCGAGTTCCAGCTTTTCCCGGATGCTCGCCATAATGATGAGGGCGAGGCTGAACCCCGCGCCGGAACCGAGGGCCAGGGCCATGCTCTCGAACAGGCCGTAGTGCTCGTCGGCGTTGATGAGCGGCACCGCGAGGATGATGCAGTTCGTCACGATCAGGGCAAGGTAAATGCCCAGCTTATAATACAGCGCGGGGGCGACTTTTTTCATGATCGTGTCGGCCGCCTGCACAAAAGCGGCGATCGTCCCGATGAAGATCACGATCTTCAGGAACCCCAGGCTATAGGGGACCATCACGTAGTTGTAGATGGCCCAGTTGAGCGCCGCGCCGACCAGCATCACCCCCGTGAAGGTAAAGCTCATGCCCACCGCGGTCTCCATCTTCTTCGTGACGCCGAAAAAGATGCACAGCCCGAGGTAGCGCGAGAAAACGAAGTTATTGATGAGCGCCGACGCTATGAATATCGTTACGACATGCTCCCACATGGTCATTCCTCCGGATTACAGCAATGCGGAGTGCGGAATGCGGAGTGCGGAATAAAAAAAATCCGAAATCTACAATCCGAAATCCGAAATTCTAATGCGCTCCCCCGCCGCCGCCCGTGCCGCCGAAGAACCTCCGGTCGATCCAGTTGAGCCCGCCCATGATGAGCCCCATGGCGAAGAAACCGCCCGTCGGCATAATCATGATGAGCAGCGGTTTTGCCGGCAGGATGTGGGCGCCCCAGAGCGTTCCTTTGCCGAGGAACTCCCTGAACACGCCGAGTAGGACCAGGGCAAGCAGAAAACCCAGCCCCATCCCTACCCCGTCGATGAAGGACGGCAGGAGTGTATTCTTGCTCGCGAACATCTCCGCCCGGGAGAGGATGATGGCAAAGGCGACAATAAGCATGATATAGAGGCCCATCTCCTTGTAGACCGCCCTTTGGTAGGCCGACATCACCAGGTCGATCACCGTGACCCAGGTCGCGGTGATGAACACATAGGAGGGGATGCGGACTTTCGGGTTGATAAAGTTCCGAAGCAGGGAAACGGTTACGTTCGTCATGGTCATGACGAACATGACGGCGACCCCCATCAGAAACCCGTTTTTCACGCCGCTCGTAACGGCCACGGCCGGGCACAGAGAAAGCGCAAGCCTGAAAACCGGGTTCTCACCGAAGATGCCGTTTTTGAAAAGCGTCCAGTAACTGACAGGGTTGCTCACTTCCTCACCTCCCGCGCCGCCTTCTTGATGCCCGCCCCGTACGTGTCGATGAGTTGCTGCGCCGCGTCTTTAACGCCATTCGTCACGCCGCGGCTCGAATAGGTCGCGCCGGATATGGCCTGGATGTTTTCCTTCGTTTCTTTCTTTACCAGAACGATCTGAGCAAGGGTCTTTCCCTTGAACTGGTCCAGAAAACTCTTGTCCTCAACCTGGTCCCCGAGACCGGGAGTTTCTTCATGGCCGAGGATCTTGACATCTCTGATTTTCAGATCGGGACCGAGCGAAACGAGCATCCTGATGAAACTGGAATAACCCTTGCCCGCGGTTTCCGCGATGTAGGCCACCGGCTTTCTGCCGGAGGTCGCCGCATAATACTCGTAGGGCTTGTTATTGACGGTCCAGTTCCCCGCCGGTTTAATGGGGTCGGTCGCATCCGGCGCCATCTCTTTCAGCGCCTCTTCCTTTTCCTTCTTCTCCGCCTGAAACCGGACGGGATAGGTATGCTGGTAGGTCACGCTCATGATGATGCCCGCAACAACGAAAATCACTACGAGAGGCAGGGTTATCTTCAGGATATCCTTCATTTCTTCACCACCTTGGCCTCGGCCTTCCCGAAAATACGGCTCTTCATGCTCCGGTCAAGGAGCGGCGCGAAGCAATTCATCAGGAGGATGGCGAACATCACGCCTTCGGGATAGCCGCCTTTCAGCCGTATGAGAGTCGTAAGAATTCCGGCGCAGATGCCGAAGACCACTTGGGCGCTGCGCACCGAGGGGCCCGTCACATAGTCCGTGGCCATGTAGAACGCGCCGAGGACCAGCCCGCCGGACATCATATGCAACACTGCGTCGCCCGAGAAAAGGCCTTCCTTGCCGCCGAACATCCAGGTGAGGACGCCAACCGTGGCGATGAAGGTAATGGGGATGTGCCAGGTGATATACCGTTTCATCATGAGAAATGCGGCGCCGAGCAAAAGCGCGGCCACTGATGTTTCGCCGAGGGACCCGGCGCGGTTGCCGAGGAACAGGTCCTGGTACAGGGCCCATTTCGTATGATAAATTTCGAGAAGCTTCGACATCCCCTCTTCTTTCAGAAGGACCAGCGGGGTCGCCGTGGTCTTTGCGTCTATGGCCATAAAAGTGGCCGCGGGCGCGACATAGGTGGTCATTAATTTGGGAAAGCTGATGAGGACAAAGGCCCTGCCGATGAGCGCCGGGTTGAAGATGTTGTAGCCGAGCCCGCCGAAGAGGTGCTTCGTTATCACGACGGCCACGAATGAACCGACGGCCGGAATATAGAGCGGCGCATTCGCGGGAAGATTCATGGCAAGAAGTAAACCGGTCAGGAACGCGCTCCCGTCGGAAACGGTAACAGGCTTCTTCAGCATCCGCTGAACAACTGCCTCGGACAGGAGAGACGTGACGATACAGACGAGGATCACCATCAGGGCCGGCATCCCGAAGAAATAGACCGACATGAGCGTTGCGGGAAGAAGCGCGCCGCTCACGGTCCACATGATCTTCGCCGTGCTCTCCACGTCGTGCAGGTGGGGCCCGATCGAAACGACCAGTTTGGGTTGTTCTTTCGGCTGTGCCTTTGCGGGTGCTTCCATTATAGAGACCTCATTCGGCCAAAATATTTTACTGTCTGTTCCGAACTTCGAACATTGAACTCTGAACTAACCCTTCTTCTTCGCCAGTTCCTTCTTCGCCTTTTTCACCCACTGGACCATCGGCCGGTTCGCCGGGCAGACGAAGGTGCAGCACCCGCACTCGAAGCAGTCCAGCAAGCCGAACTCTTTGGACTCTTCGTAACGGCCCTTTTCGATATAGATGCCGATGTAAGACGGCTGGAGTTTCATGGGGCAGGCGTCGATGCACCGGGCGCAGCGGATGCACGGGCCATAGGACTTCATGCTGACTTCGGCCTTCGGGAGAACGAGAATGCCCGACGTGCCCTTGATCACCGGCACCTCGAGCGTATACTCGCTCATGCCCATCATGGGGCCGCCGGAGATCACCTTGGCCGCGTCGTCGGTCAGCCCGCCGGCTTCCTCGATAAGTTGGGAGAACGGCGTGCCGATCCGGGCGAGAAAGTTCTTCGGTTCCCTGACCCCTCTTCCGGTGACCGTTACTTCGCGCTCGATGAGCGGCCTGCCGTATCGGACCGCGTGGTAAACGGCCACGGCCGTGCCGACGTTCTGCACGAGCGCGCCGACGTCCATGGGAAGGCCGCCGGCGGGAACGGTCCTGCCGACAATGGCTTTGATCAGCATCTTCTCCGCGCCCTGGGGATACTTCACCTTGACCGGCCAGACTTTGATGTCCGGAGAACCGGACGCGGCTTCGGTCATGACCTCGATCGCGTCGGGCTTATTCGATTCGATGCCGATGTATCCCTTCTGAACGTTCAAGATCCGCATGAGGATTTTGAGGCCTTCGATGATTTCCTTCGGCCGTTCGAGCATGAGGCGGTGGTCGGAGGTCAGAAAGGGTTCGCACTCCGCGCCGTTCAGGATCACCACGTCAACGGGCTTTTCCTTCGGGGGCGCAAGCTTTACGTGAGTGGGGAACGTGGCCCCGCCCATGCCTACGACGCCCGCGTCCTGAACGATCTTCTTGAGTTCCTCGGGGCCCAGCAGGCCGTAGTCGGGGTTCTCCCGGAGTCCCGCGATCCACTCGTCCTTGCCGTCGCTCTCGATGACCACGGAAGGCATATCCATTCCGAGGGGATGGGGAAAGTTCCCGAGGGCGGCCACCTTGCCGGAAATTGAGGCGTGGACCGGCGCGGAAACAAAGCCGGCGGGATCGCCGATCTTCTCTCCTTTTTTGACTTCCTGTCCGATAACGACAAGCGGTTTGGTAGGCGCGCCGATGTGCTGGCTTAGGGGTATGACGACTCTTCTGGGAACTGCCGCCGTAACGGTCGGCTTGTGGGCAGTGAGGGCCTTGTTGTCGGGAGGATGGACACCTCCCTTGAACGTGTCAAGCGGTTTTACTGTCGTGGTCGCCATTCTGTATCACCCGAACAATAGCTAATAGTATCATTATGATTTCTTATAAATCGGTAACTTCTTCAGGCTGCGGGGCCGTGGTGTTTATAACAGAAATAGAGCGCATGTGTCAAGCGGGAATTAACAAGAAGTAAGCTGATAAGAGAGCGCGAACGCACGGGGGGAAACAGAACATGCTACCTTCGTTTCAGCGTCATGACCATATTGAAAACGAACAAATCCGCACTCGCGGCCAGCAGCACGGCGGATATCGCAACACCGGAATAAAGCAACGCATACGTCAGCGTTCCCGGTTCCGGAAAGGACGCGAGGATCCAGAACAGCGACACGGCAACCAGCGAGGCGTTTGCCAGCCAGAATTGAACGCTTCCCAGCCGCAGGCTGTAGAGCGGCTTTCCCGCGAGGCGCGGCAACACTCCGTACCCCGCGGCATACACCGTCATCGTCAGCCAACCCGACAGGTTGATGTGCGTGTGGACAGTCCGCACTACCGCCGGCCACTCGGGCCAGAAGACCATCACCACGCCGAGCCCGGCGCCGAGCGCGAAATAGACCAGCGCAGCCGTAATGCAGCGCGACACAAGCCTGTCCATAGGCCACCCTCATTCCGTTGTGATGACAGGATCGAATTAAGAGAAGGATTTCAAAAAAGGATGAACCGGTTACGCTACCTGGACCACTTCCGTGACACCCGGGACTTCCTGCTTCAGCGTTTTCTCAACGCCCATCTTGAGCGTCATCGTGGACATGGGGCAGGAGCCGCACGCGCCTTTCAGCCGCACCTTAACGACACCGTTCTCTTCCACGCTCACGAGTTCAATATCGCCGCCGTCTCGCTGGAGCATCGGCCTGATTTTTTTGAGGGCCTCGATTACTTTTTCTTTCATGGTGTATTCTCCTTTTTGTTTTTTTCAGGGCTCTCTGATTTCCACTGCCCTTATTATACACTTTTTTACTCCTCTTTCGCAGAAATTTCTATGATTGAAATCATACGCATTGAAATACCGGCCGATGCCAGTATTCTATTGTCATCGAGAACAATATCTGCTAAATTACTACCGAGGTTTCGCACAATGAATTATTTGATTATCGGCGTCGGCGGCTTCATTGGCGCAATCGCCCGCTACATTCTGGCGGTCTGGATCGGAGAACGGTGGGGCCGGAGCTTTCCTCTCGGCACGTTTATCATTAACGTGAGCGGCAGCTTCCTCATCGGTCTGCTCATGACGCTCTTCGCAGAGCGCTTTATGATAAACCCTCAGTGGAGGCTGCTCCTCGTGGTCGGATTTCTTGGCGCCTACACCACGTTCTCCACGTTCGAATACGAAACCGGTACGCTCCTGAAAGACGGCGAGTTACTGATCGCTGGATTGAACGTCGTGTTCAGTGTCCTGGTCGGCTTCATTGCGCTGAAGCTCGGCGAGGTCATAGCGAAGAGTATTTAACGCGTGGGCTTTCAATCTTGCACGCGTTATGAAAGGAATCCACCATGGTCAAACCCGGACCGGCAAAGAAACTTACCATA
This sequence comes from Nitrospirota bacterium, assembly GCA_041476485.1. Classification (GTDB taxonomy): domain Bacteria; phylum Nitrospirota; class UBA9217; order UBA9217; family UBA9217; genus JBAZLV01. The sequence goes on along the minus strand of JBGOTO010000001.1, from coordinate 18,414 downwards.
TATGTAGACGAGACCGAGAAGCTCCACGGCAAGCCCGTGTATGAAGCGGTTCTGGACGTCCTGGCGCTGCGGAAAATCGCCGGGGCAAGCGTGTTCCGCGGAGTTGCGGGTTACGGAATCAAAGGCAAGCTCCACACCACGAAGATACTGGAACTCTCCACCACCCTTCCGGTCAAGATCGAAGTCGTGGACACGGAGGAAAAGATAAACGTCATCCTGGCGGAGCTTACATCGATCGTTGAAAAAGGGCTCATTGAAATAAGCGACACGCACGTAGTCAAGTGCGGCGCAACGAGCGCCTAGCAGCGCCGGCAATCATGACCATACAGTCCCTGGACACGCAGCTCCTGCTTCTCATCAATCACGGGACCGTAAACGGGCTGTTCGATATTCTCATGCCTGCCCTCTCGGAGCGCGGGTATCTCCTGATCATTCCCTTTCTCCTCGCCATGCTCTTGCGGTCGGCAAAACAGAAGAACACCCGGGGAAAAACCTTTTTAGCAGCAGCGCTGGTGACTCTCGTGCTTGCCTGCTGTTCGGTGTTCCTTGCGGGGTGGATGGAACAGATCGTCAAAGAGGCCGTAGCGCGTCCGCGGCCATGCCGCGCTCTCGAGGGGCTGAGGCTCATCGTCGCATGCCCGAAGTCCTTCTCCATGCCTTCAGGCCATGCAATATCCTCTTTTGCCTTTGCCGCGCCCCTCTTTTACCTTACCCGTTGGTATATCGAGCTCATATGGAGATTTTATCCCCTACTGCTCGCATCGGCCATTGCTTTTTCCCGCCTCTATCTTGGGGTCCATTATCCTGCGGATGTTCTTGTGGGAGTGATATTGGGAACGGCTATTGGGCTGGCTCTGTCAATCTTATATCAGGTGCTCGGGAACGAAGAGATCATGAAGCAGAAGGAATAATTCACTACCCCTCGCCATTTCAATCCGCAATCGGTAATCTACAATCCGAAATCGTTACTCTTTCCACCCGTGGCTGCCGATGAGCGGCACGAAGGTGCAGGGGATGCTTCGCTCGGCAACGACGCCTTCCGCGGTCTTGACGACTTTCAGGAGCGCCTGCCCCTGCCGGTCTCCCACGGGGACCACCATCCGTCCGCCTTCCTTGAGCTGCAGAACGAGCGGCGCGGGAACGTCGGGAGCGCCCGCCGTCACCATGATAGCGTCAAAGGGCGCCATTTCTTTCCAGCCGTACGTGCCGTCGTAGACCTTGATCGCGACGGTCCGGTAGCCAAGCCGGTCGAGCACGGCCCTGGCTTTGTCCGCGAGCGGCTTGATGCGCTCGACGGAATACACCTTTTCGCACAGTTCGGCGAGTACCGCCGCCTGATACCCGGAACCGGTCCCGATCTCGAGCACCCGCTCCGTTCCCGTGAGTTCCAGGAGTTCGGTCATGAGCGCCACCATGTAAGGCTGGGACATGGTCTGGCTCTCGCCGAGCGGAAGCGAGTTGTCCTCGTACGCCATGCCGCGGATGGCCTCGGGCAGGAACTCGTGGCGCGGCACCGTGCGCATCGCCGCAAGGACCCGTTCGTCTTTGACGCCCCGCGCCGTAATCTGCTCGTCCACCATGCGGCCGCGCGCCACTTCGTAATTGATCACTCGCCGCTCCGGTGCGGCGCCGCGGGAACAAACGTCATGGTTTCCATGGACCGAAGCTTGTCGAAGGAGGAATAGTCCGTGAAATCGAGATGCAACGGCGTGATCGAAACCATGTTCCGGCCGACCGCGTCGAAGTCCGTGCCCTCTTCCCGCTCCCAGTCCGGCTCGCCGCCGCCGATCCAATAGTATTTCTTACCTCGCGGATCGACGCGCTCCACGGTCATTTGATGGTAAATGCGCTTGCCCAACCGGGTGATGAGCGTGCCCGGGATCTCGGAAAGCGGGAGGTTCGGAACGTTGATGTTGAGGAGCGTACCCTTCGGAAGCCCCTGTTCGAATATTTTTATCGCCGTGCGAAAGGCCACTTCGGCCGCCTCGGCAAAACGGAACTCTTCCCGCGCGACGAGCGACACCGCGATGGACGGGACGCCGAGCAGCGTTGCTTCCATGGCGCCGGCGACCGTGCCGGAATAGGTGACGTCATCTCCCAGGTTCGGTCCCTTGTTGATGCCCGAGACCACGAGTTTCGGCTCCTCCTTCAACAGACCCTTGACGGCGATGTTCACGCAGTCCGTGGGCGTGCCGTTCACGCTGTAGATCGATTCCTTGATCTCCTCGATCAGGAGCGGCCGGTGAAGCGTCATGGAATGGCCCGCCGCGCTCCGTTCGCGGTCCGGGGCGACGATGGTTACCTGGTCGAGTTCGCGGAGCCGCTTGGCGAGAATCTGGATGCCGGGGGAGTATACGCCGTCGTCATTGGTTACGAGAATCATGAAAAACCTCGGAAAGGACAAAACAGGGTCAGGAGATACATTGGGTTTATACAATAAAAGGGAACGAAATGTAAAGGAAAAAGCCCTGCATTCCTCACGGTGACGGCCTTATACTATTGAAGTTTCTTGTTCAGCCACCTATACGGCATATCGACGTTAAAATAAAAAACTGCTTTTTCCCCTGTCTTTTTATGCTCGACTTCCATTTTGTCGTAATCATGGCCGTTCGCGTTCTGCAGGCTGCTACTGACCATTTACGCATGCGAACCTCCTCCAATACAAGATTTTGGCGGCAAACCGGACGGGACCGCTTCAATGAATTCCGGTTTTAGCCTCGAGTCCTTCCGTGTTCAGCCGGCCGCCGAGATGGGGGCGCAGTGTTTCGATCCATTGGACCGCTACGCGCTTCTTGTACGTAACGAGCTCAAGGGACGGTTGGTTCTCAAAGTCGAACACCAGGGCGTAACGCGCAGGAACGCGATACTGCCGGTGAAAGGTCCGCACCTGGGCGGCTTCGGCAAACACGGCCCGCACCGAGCGAAGCGCATCCAGCGTCCTGGTTGACGGGCCGTCTGCGGCGTTCAGCAGTCCCAGCTCGCCTCGTGCGGGGTCGAGCCAGAGGGCCTGGGCCTTCGACCAGCGAAACTCATTTCTAATCATAATAGGAGGGTTCCGCTCAACGTTTCCCACCGACGCGAGCTGCCGGCGGAAGCTCCGTCTGTCTTGCCATGACGCCACTCCCGACAGGATGTTCGGCACAAAGAAGATCACTACGCCGATGGGCACCAGCAGTCCGAATGCGGGATGGATGCCGACAAGCAGCGCGCCCGCTACCAGGAACACCGCCGCAAGCAATGCAAATTCGAGGTAGATGTTTCCCCTGCTGTTCCTCATAAACCGCCGCATTTTTCTGCCTTCAGCCTTGCGCCACATGCCGTGAAGAACCGCTTACTGCCTCTTCACCGCCACGGGGAAGTCCGGGACGGTGCTGGGCTTCGTGGTCGTCGGCGTCTGTTTACCTTTGGTCAATTCCTTCACCCGCTCGGAAAGATACAGGTCGAGCATGTTGATGCTGATTTTGCCCTTGCCGGTATAGTCCGCTTTGCCGCTCATGCCCTCAATGAGTGCCTTGGTAAAAGCGCCGTTTCCCCATTCCGACTTCTCAAGGGAGTACTGGCCCCCGGTGGACGAGGCGAAGACCACCGCCCCGTTCTCGGCGCTCGAAAGCTCATTCACCATCGCGGTGATGTCGGTCAGCCCGCGCCGCTGGCCCATGACGCTCCCGGAATGGCAGGTGTCCACGAAGAAAACCGTCTTCCCGGCCAGTGACGCCACCGTGTTCTTGACGTCCGAGAACGGCACTCCCGTCCGCTTGAGTTTTTCGATGTCCGCGTTCACCGGAAGATAATAGTAGATGCCGTTCTGGTCGTTCACGCCGTGGCCGGACAGAAAGATCATGGCCACGTCCTTGCTCGTGGTCTGCCGCTGGAGCCAGTCGAGACCGTCGAGAATATCGTCCTTGGTCGCCTTTTCATCGGTCAGGACCTTTGTCACCACCTCGCGGTAAAGCCCTCCCTGCTGCTTCTGCATGGTGGCGGCGAAGTCTTTGGCGTCCTTGGCGGCAAGCCCCAGGGTGAGATCGGGGTTCTGGTACTTGCTCACTCCGACGGACAGGACATAGAGCTTCGGCTTGATGATGAACTCGTCCTGCTGCTTTTTCCCGCGCCATTTGACCCGTATCGTTGCCGGCTCGCTTGCCGCAAACCGGTTCTCTGCGATAATCGAGACCTCCGTGTTCTGCTCGGGGACGGTTATACTGATTTCCCTTTGTTCGGCGTCTTTCGGGGTTATGGTGACTCCCCGCTCCGCTGCGACCGGACGGCCGTCCACCAAAGCCTTGATAGACGTCACCGGTTCACCGGACGGCGTCCGGACCGTGAATTTGACGGTGATCTGCGAATTTGAGACAACGGCGCCGTCCGAAGGAGAGACGATGCTCACGACCGGCGGCAGGGCCTGCTTGATCGACGCCTCCTGCTGCCTCCTTCCCGACTCTTCATTCGCCAGACGGACCGCTTCGGATTCATCGAACGTTCCGAGAATTTTCGCGGTCACGTCGGGCCGGTAGAACCGGTCCCGGAACCGCGAAGCGGGAAAGAAGTCCGCAGCGGCGTCTTTTCCGTTGTTGATGTGCCAGCCGATCAGATCCTCGCCGCCGGGGGAAGCGATGTAGTAGCCCGACGGGGTCCAGAGGACCCAGCGTTTTTTATCGATATGGGGGAAGAAGGCGAGAAGTTCCTTCCCGTCCGTCATCCGGTACCAACGGACCGTGCCGTCGCCGCATGCCGCCACCGCGACTTTGCCGTTCCCCGAGATGTTCACTGCCCAAACCACGCCCGGAGCGGGGACGATCCATTTCTCGGCGCCGACGCGGTCAAAAAGGCGCAGGTTCCAGAGCGAGCCGTGGAGAAACGATTCTCCATTCGGGGCGATGGCGATGCTGGTCGACCATTCATACGGCTTCAGCTTCAGCTCGACGCCGTTGAGTTTGGGACCGTAGGTGTACTTCCAATTAGTGATGTCCATCCCCGGAGCAGAGAAGACGGGTGCGGCGAGTTGGGAATTCGTCGCTTCGACCTGTGTGGTAAGAAGCCCTTCGGAGACGGAAATACGAGCCGGCGACTTGCCCCAGAGTTCATAGGCGAATTGGACGGATGAGCCGTCGTAAGAAAGCAGCAGTCCCTGCTGGTTGTCCCGATAATCGGGAGTGGAGGGCGCTTTAAAGAGTGTGCGTTGGTCGCTGCCGTTGATGATTCCGAAGGCGGGATCATAGGAGCTGAAAACAATGCCGCCTGATTTCAGAGGCAGGATATGCATGATGGTGGAGTTTGCCGCCGTCAAGTTGCGGCGCGCGCCCCTGCCGCCTTCGGACCATTTGACGATGGGGGTGCCGTCGCTCGTATACTGTCCTCCTGCGTACAGACTTCGCCCGTCCGAAGACCAGGAAACGGTGAACAGGCTGCCGTTGTTCACCCCCGAGGTGTCGGGAGAGAAAAGAGAGGAAAGATCATTCCCCGAGAGAACATCCACCTTTGTGGAATCAACGAATCCAACCGCCGCCTTTGAGCCGTCAGGACTGAAACGCACCGCAAAGGGCTTGTTTCCACCGGGAGCTTTCATCTTTGCAATCAGCTTGAAGGAACTGCTGTACAGGCGGACATAGCCGTCATAGGACGCGGTTACCAGCCTCCCCTGCCCGTCGAAGTCGGCGCCGTAGCTGTTATCTCCGTAATCCTCGTCTAGTGCCACCTGCTGGTAATCGGAAGAGCGGTAGACGCGGATGCCGTTGCTCCGGCCCATGGTCGCCACAAGAAATCCCCCGTTCCGGGAAAAAGCGAGCTGGTTAATGACATTCGGCAGTCCGCTGATTCTCCGGATGACGCCGCCGCTCTGACGGTCAAAGAGGTAGATGAAATAATCCACCGCCTGGAACGATCCGTTTTCATACTGCGTCCATCCGCCGCAGGCAATGGTGTTCCCGTCCGGGGACAGGGCCACTGAGTAAATCTTTCCTTCATTTCCCTCGCCTACCGGCGGCCGGAAGATCCTGATGAGCCTGCCGGTCGAAAGGTCCCAGAGCCGCACGGTCTTGTCTTCCGACGCGGTAACGAGATAACGGTTTTCGTCGTCCACGCCGATTCGCCCGATCTTCGCCGTGTGCATCCCGGTCTCGATCCGGAGGATGGGCTCCGTGGGCGGCTCGGCTGTACAGACCGCGGCTGTGAAAACACTAACCATAATGACAAGAGAAACCGATAGAAACTTTTTCATGTGACCCTCCATTTTTTTTTAATTTTATTATAGGTAACTACTCAGGTCTGCTGCGGAGCAAAGGCGCAATGAAGCGCGCGGCGACCGATGCACGGACATCAAGCAAGGTGGGGCTTGTGGTCGACTTCGAAATTCCCTTAATTATCCGGCGCGCCTTGCGCAAAGCGAAGTAGCTGACCTGAGTAATCACTATTATATCCTGTTTATGACAATAAGCCTATGCTGTGGAGAAATTATCACACGCCTGGCTTCCCCAGTCGAGGGAATTTTCACATAATTGGCTGGTCAATACCAAGTTTATTTGTTCAGCACGACAAGGGCGTCCCCGGCCGTTGAATCAAAATGCTGTAGAATTCGGGCATTGATTGTGTTATCATGATTTTCATCGTTCCGGCATCCATACTCCCCTTGTCAGGAAGGCAGACATGAGAAGAGATATCTGGATATTTCTATTCGCGCTCGGCGGGGCACTGTTCACCTGGCCCATCATGAGCATCTTCCGGAATAGCCTGACCTGGTACCTGTTTCTCGCCTGGCTCGGTTTCATCGTGCTCACCTTTCTTGCCACGATTATCTCGGAAAAAGAAGAGGGCGGCGGTTAATTGTTCTCAACCTGGGTGCTCCTGTCCATACTTCTCGCTTACCTCGTCCTGCTTTTCTCCGTGGCCTATTTCGCCGACCGGAAAGAGCTCCAGGGGAGGAGCCTGGTCTCAAACCCCTATGTCTATTCCCTCTCGCTGGCCGTATACTGCACCTCGTGGACCTTCTACGGCAGCGTGGGCAAGGCGGCGAACTCGGGCCTGAGTTTCCTCACGATTTATGTGGGCCCCACGCTCATGGCCGCCCTGTGGTGGATCGTACTCCGGAAGATCGTTTACCTCTCTAAGGAACACCGGATCACGACAATTTCCGACTTCATCGGGTCCCGATACGGCAAGTCCCTCGCCCTCTCGGCCCTCGTGACGCTCGTCGCCGTCGTCGGCATCACCCCGTACCTCGGTCTCCAGCTCAAGGCCGTCATGACCACCTTCTCCCTCCTCTCGGGCAAGCCCGAAGGGGGCCACTTCGCGGGATGGTTTCTCTCGCTCATGCTCGGCGTGTTCGCGGTCATCTTCGGCGCGCGGAAGCTCAATGCCTCGGAGCGGCACAGCGGGCTCGTTTTCGCCGTTGCGTTCGAATCGGCGATTAAACTCGCCGCCTTCCTCCTCGTAGGCTGCTTCGTGACCTACGGGCTCTTCGACGGGTTCGGCGACATTCTCAGCGGCATCGAACGCTCACCCTATGCCTATCTTACGAAGATGGGCCCGGGTTCCCCGGTGAGTTTCCTTGAATGGACATCGCTCACGTTCCTTGCCATGATGGCAATCCTGTTTCTCCCGCGGCAGTTCCACGTTGCCGTGGTCGAGAACTACAGCCCCGAGCACATCAAGAAAGCCATGTGGCTCTTTCCGCTCTACCTGTTCCTGATCAACGTCTTTGTTCTCCCCATCGCCTTCGGCGGGCTGCTTCTGGGCTGGACGCAGCAGGATGCCGATTATTTTGTCCTGAGCATCCCGCTCTCCTGGGGCCACCCCACGTTCGCGCTCATCGCCTTCATCGGCGGCTTCTCGGCAGCCACGGCCATGATCATCGTCGAGTCCATAGCGCTGTCCACCATGGTGATGAACAGCTTCGTCATGCCCGCGCTCTGGAGAATGAACGTCGTGAAAGGGTTCCCCGCGGTGATTTTGAACATCAAGCGTCTCATCATCATGGGGTGCGTCTTCCTCGGGTACTTCTTTGCCGTGTACATCGGCGAGTTCTACAGCCTCGTGGATATGGGGCTCAAGTCCTTCGAGGCGGTGACGATCTTCGCCCCGGCGCTCCTGCTCGGCCTGTACTGGAAGGGCGGAAACCGCAAGGGCGCGATCGCCGGGATTTTGGCGGGGTTCAGCATCTGGATCTACACCCTGCTTATCCCCGCGCTTGCACGGGCCGGCATCCTCCACAAAAGCGGCTTCTTGGAGGCACTCTTCAACTCGAGATTCCTGGACCCCAGAGCGCTCTTCGGACTCGAAGGGCTCGACCGCTGGAGCCATTCCCTGTTCTGGGGGCTCTTTTTGAACCTGTTCTTCTATGTGGCCGTCTCGATCTTCACGAAACAGTCCGACACGGAGATGCGTCAGGCCATGATCTTCGTCCATTCCTATTTTCCGGAACCTTTTGCGTCCTCGCGCGGGCCGAAGAGCCTTGCCGAGATCGAGGCGGTCCTCGAACAGTACATCGGGGCGGCCGAGGCGCGTGACGCAGTGGAAGGGTTTCTGCGGCAAAACGGCCTTGCCCGCGGGGCCGTGACCGGGCAGTGGCTCGCCAGGCTCCGCGAAGAGGCGGAGCGGATCCTTTCCGGGGCGCTCGGCCCTTCCATCAGCGCCCTGATCTTCCAGGACACGGCAGTGCTCACGCACGAAGAAAAAGCGCGGCTTTCCGACTCGGTCGGCCGGATTTCGAAGAGCCTCAGGCTGTCCCGGCAGGAGCTCGCTGAAGCGAACCGCCAGCTCGCCATGCTCAAGGAGTTCAGCGAGAACATCATTGAGAGCATTCCCCTCGGCGTGGCGACCCTCGACGAGTCGCACCGCGTCACCTCCTGGAACCGGGCCATGGAGATGATCACGGGCGTGCAGAAGTCCGTCGCCATGGGGAGGGAGGCCGACCGGCTCCTCACATGCCTCGATCCGCGCCTGTTCGGCCCCGATATCCGCGAAGGCGAGTTTACGGGCACGCGGAACTTCGACCCTGCCCTCGTCCTGAAGGGGTACATCAGCCTGCTCACGGGGGCGCGGAAGGGACACGTCCTCGTGTTCGAGGACATTACGGAGAAGAAAAAGATCGAGGAAGAGCTCTTTCGGGCGACCAAGCACGCGACCATCGGGCGTCTCGCCGCCGGGGTGTCGCACGAGATCGGCAATCCCCTCGCCTCGATCTCATCGCTCGTGCAGGAGCTCCTCGCCGAGGAGGCCACGGACTTCGTAAAAAGCTCTCTTTCGACCGTCAACCAGCACGTGGACCGCATAGCTCGGATCGTCCGCAACCTCGGCGACTTTGCCCGGCTCTACCCGCGCCAGAAAGTCCCGACGAGCCTGAACGGCATTCTCGAAAACACGCTGAACCTCGTCCGGTATGACCGCAACTTCCGAAAGATCGAGATCGTCACGGACATCCAAGACGTGCCTCCGCTCAAGATCGACCCGGACCAGATCCAGCAGGTGTTTCTCAACCTGGTGCTGAACGCCCGCGACGCCATGCCCGAGGGCGGCCGACTGTCTATCACGGTGCGCCGCGCGGACGGACAGGTGGAACTGGCTTTCTCCGACACCGGCGGCGGCATGGACGCCGAGGTCAGGGACAAGGTCTTCGACCCCTTTTTCACGACCAAGGGTCCGGCGCAGGGCACGGGCCTCGGCCTCAGCATCTGCTACAGCATCATCAAGGACCACGGCGGTACCATTGAGCTCACTTCCGAGAAAGAAAAGGGTTCCACCTTTCTGATCAAGATACCCGTGAGGGCATAAACATGTCGAAGAACCTGATGATCATCGAAGACGAAAAGACGCTGCAGGAGTCTCTCAAGCGGATCTTTGCCAAGGAAGGGTTCAACGTGGACCTGGCCGATTCCGCCGAAAAGGGACTGGTCCTTCTCGAATCGGGCTCCTACGACGTGATCATCTCCGATATCATCCTGCCGGGAATGGACGGCATCGAACTGCTCTCGCACGTCCGGGAGCTGATCCCGGACCAGGTGTTCATCATTGTGACCGCCTATGCCTCGCTCGACACGGCGGTCAAAGCCCTGCGGGCCGGCGCTTACGACTATATCATGAAGCCCGTCATCCATGAGGAGATCAAGCAGGTCGTGCGCAACGCGCTCCGCCAGAAAGGCCTTCAGGCTGAGAACGCCCTCCTCAAGCGCGAAATCGCGCAAACGCATGATTTCCGCAACATCATAGGCGAGAGCGCGACGATCAAAGACATCATCAGCGAAGTAAAGAAAATCGCGGATTCGAAAAGCAACATCCTTCTTCGCGGAGAGACCGGAACGGGCAAGGAACTCTTCGCGCGGGTCATCCACCACAACAGCTCACGGAGCGCCATGCCTTTTGTGCCGATCAATTGCTCCGCCATCCCCGAGACCCTGCTCGAAAGCGAGCTCTTCGGCCACGTGCGGGGGGCCTTCACCGGGGCCGTGCTGTCCAAAAAGGGGCTCCTCGAAGAGGCGGACGGCGGCACGGTGTTTCTCGACGAGATCGGCGACGTCAGTCTCTCCTTCCAGGTAAAACTCCTGCGGGTCCTCGAGGACCAAATGATCAGGCCCGTGGGCAGCACGAAAACTGCGAAGATCGAAATACGGTTCATCACCGCCACGAACAAGGACCTCAAAGCCGCCGTCCGGAACGGGACCTTCCGGGAAGACCTCTACTACCGGATCAATGTGATCACCCTTCTTATCCCGCCGCTCCGCGAACGCAGGGAGGACATCCCCGCCCTCGTCAACTATTACCTGGAGCGGTATTCCCAGGAAATGGGAAAACAGCGGAAGGAAGTGTCAGACGAGGCGTTCGGTTTTATCCGGGAGTATGCCTGGCCGGGCAACATACGGGAACTCCAGAATGTGCTCGAACGGGCCATTCTTATATCGGACGGCAACGTCATCGGTCCGGACCACCTGCCGGAGGATATGAAAAAAGAGGCCTACCAGCCCGATCAACAGGCCTTCCCCGGGAAGCTTTCTATTGAAGACTATGCCAAAAATTTTATCATTACCCACCAGGGAGCTTACACCGAGCAGCAGCTCGCGAACATGCTCGGGATAACCCGGAAATCCCTATGGGAAAAGCGAAAGAAGTGGAATTCCCCCAGAAAGTAGCCCGGACCCGCGTCGCAACGCTTCCGGATGTTGTTTGCACTTCGTTACTTATTGTTACATTGCCACACCTTGTAACCAACCATCCCGTCCATTTCTGCTGCCAATGATCAGCTCTTTTCACGAGCGCCAATTCTTTCCCGATCTATTTCTGTCCTTGTAAGTTACCGATTTTTTAGTATTTTTTATCTAAACGTAGAGTGAATTTGCCAACTAAGATAGCCGGGTTGGATTGTCGGGTAAAATGGTATCCTTTTTGCTATATTAGAGATTACTATGATGTCGACGGCTATGATTCTCGAAGACGTTATAACCTTTCTAAAAATGGTGCCTCCGTTCCAGTTTCTTGACGAACCGGAACTCGCGGAGGTGGCGTCCCATCTGTCCATGGAGTTCTATCCCAAGGACATGGTGATCATGAGACAGGACGGGTCGCCCAGCGAGGCCTTGCGTATCATTAAGAAGGGCAGCGTCAAGGTCTCGATGATAGACGAGGACGGGGAAGAGGTAGTGATCGACTGCCGGTGCGAAGGAGACACCTTCGGGTTCCTTTCGCTCGTCGGGAAAGACCGGGTGCGGTCGAATATTATCGCCGTCGAGGACACGATCTGTTATCTCCTGGAGCGGGAGCTGCTCGTGAAGCTCCTCGACTCTCACCTTTCCTTTACGGAATTTTTTCTAAAATCACACATAACGAAATACATCGACCGGACGTACCAGGAAATGCAGAGTAAGAGCCTCTTCTATGGAGGCAGCGACCGTCTGCTGTTCACGACGCGGGTGGGAGACATCGCCACAAAGGAAGTGGTCTTCGCTCCGGAGGAGACCGCCATCCAGGAAGCTGCGCAGCTCATGGCCGAGCAAAGGGTCAGCTCCCTCGTCATCATGGACCGGAACCAGCTTCCGTCGGGCATCGTGACGGACCGGGACCTCCGGGAAAAAGTCGTGGCCAAGGGGCGGGACGTGCTGGAGCCGGTCCGCGCCATCATGAGCGGCTCGCTCATCCGCGTGGACGCCGCGGACTATTGCTTCGAGGCGGTCCTCAAGATGCTCCGGTATAATATCCATCACGTGCTCGTGATCAAGGACGGGGCGCTCACGGGCGTCATCACGAACCATGACCTCATGATGCTCCAGGGGACCTCGCCGTTGTCGCTCACGAAGGACATCGAGAGCCAGCAAACGATCGAAGGGCTGGTGCCGGTCTCGAAAAAGATCAACGGCATCGCCGGGCTCCTCCTCAAGGAGGGGGCGAAGGCGAGCAACGTCACCAAGGTCATCACCGAGATCAACGAACGGCTCGTGCGGATGGTGCTCCAATTGACGGAGAAGCAGTTCGGCCCCGCCCCGCTCCCCTACTGTTGGATCTTTTTCGGAAGCGAAGGCCGCAAGGAGCAGACCTTCAAGACCGACCAGGACAACGCCATAATCTACGCCGATCCGGAGACGCCCGCCGAGGCCCGGGCCGCGAAGGAGTACTTTTCGGCCTTCACCGTCTCCGTCCGGGAAAGTCTCGGCCAGTGCGGGTTCCCGCCTTGCCCGGCGAACTACATGGCGAGCAATCCCCAGTGGTGCCAGCCGCTCGGAACTTGGAAGAAATACTTTTCCGCCTGGGTGTCCGCGCCCGCGCCCGACGCGGTGCTCAACTCGGTGGCCTTTTTCGATTTCCGCGCCATACACGGCGAGCTCGGCCTCGCCGAGGAGCTCCGGAACCACCTTGTTTCGATCCTCAGGTACCAGAAGGTCTTTCTCGGCTTTCTGGCGAACCTGGCGGTCAGGAACAAGCCGCCCGTTGGGTTCATCAGGTCCTTCGTCGTGGAGAAGAGCGGCGAGCATAAAGACGAGCTGAACCTGAAGGTCAAGGGGATCGCGCCCATCGTCGACCTCATCCGGCTCTTCGCCCTCGAAAAGGGGGTCCGGGAGACCTCGACCCTCGAACGGATCGCGGCGCTGCGGGACAAGCACACGATTGTCGAGGAGTATGCAGCCGACTTTGAGAACGCCTTCGAGTTCATCATGCTCCTCCGGATCCATCACCAATACCAACAGCTCAGCTCGGGCCAGAGGCCCGATAATTTCATCAACCCGAACCGGCTGAGTAACCTCGAGAAACGCTCGATCAAAGACGCCTTCGGGCTCATCTCGAAGATCCAGGACCAGATCATCGAGCGGTACAAGTCGATGATCTGGTGAGGCCGCGGGAGACGGGCGTCATTGTTCAGCATGTTTAAGTTCACGAGAGAAAAAACCTTCGGGCTCGATCGGACCGCGCCCCCAAATAACGGCCGGTACGTCGTTCTCGACACCGAGCTGACGGGGCTTGACGAAAAGAAGGACTCCATCGTCTCCATCGGCGCCGTGCGCGTGACGGGCGGGAAAATAGAGCTCGGGGGCAGTTACTACCGGCTGATCCGCCCGGCAACGGAACTGACGGCCTCGAGCGTCGTCATCCACGAAATCACACCGTCGGAGGTGATGGCGAAACCGGACGTCGACGCCGTGCTTCGTGAATTCCTCGAGTTCTGCGGAAACGACATCCTCGTTGGTCACTTCGTGTCCATAGACCTCGAGTTCATCAACCGGGAAATGAAGCGGATCCACGGCGCCCCCCTTTCCAATCCCGCCGTGGACACCTTCAGTGTGTACGAGTGGCTGCGGAAGCGGCGGATGGAACACCCCGGCTTGTCATCAGCCAAGCCGGCCTTCAAGCTGTACGACATCGCGACGTGCTTCGGCATTCCCGTGATCGGAGCGCATAACGCCATGATGGACGCCTTTACCACGGCGCAGCTTTTCCAGCGGTTTCTCCCGATGCTCTCGGGAGCGGGGGTCTCCGACATCGGGGACCTCTTGAAAATCGGGAGTCCGTTCAAAGGAGGTGATCGCTTCAGACAATCAGATGAGTATAGTAATTTTTAACGCACCGGCAGCGACGGCGCGCGCATGCGCACGCCGTTCATTCTCTCCAAAGGAGGCACCTAATGAGCAGTAAAAGAACGGCACACGAAATCATGCAAGACCCGGATTTCAAGGAACTGTCCCGCAAAAAGGACAGAATATCCTGGGTCCTCACGGTCCTGGAACTCGTCCTGTACTTCGGGTTCATCGCTCTGATCGCGTACAACAAACCGTTTCTCGCGCAAAAGATGAGCGAAGGCGGCGCAGCCACGATCGGGATTCCCATCGCCATCGGGACCATCCTGCTGTCCTGGGTGTTTACGGGCATTTACATCTGGTGGGCGAACACGAAATATGACGAGATGGTCAAAAAAGTCATAGAAAAGGTGGGAGGATAACATGCATCAGACAATCATTGGGCAAGCTAACCCCGTTGCAATCCTGTTCTTCGTCCTGTTCGTCATCAGTACCCTGGTGATCACCTACTGGGCGGCCAAACGGACGAGGACCACGAAAGATTTTTATGCTGCCGGCAGAAGCATCACCGGGTTCCAGAACGGTCTTGCCCTCGCGGGCGATTACATGAGCGCTGCGTCGTTCCTCGGCATCGCCGGGCTCGTGTCCACCAAGGGCTATGACGGGCTCATCTACTCGGTAGGCTGGCTCGTAGGGTGGCCGATCATCATGTTCCTGATCGCCGAGCCGCTGCGCAACCTCGGCAAGTACACCTTTTCCGACGTCGTGGCGTTTCGCCTCAGGCAGCGTCCCATTCGCGCGGCCGCGGCCGCGGGCTCGCTCGTGGTCGTGCTCACCTACCTCATCGCGCAGATGGTGGGCGCCGGCACCCTGATCAAGCTCATGTTCGGCCTGCCGTTCGAGCTGGCCATCATGATCACGGGCACGCTCATGATCTCCTACGTCATCTTCGGCGGCATGATCGCCACGACGTGGGTCCAGATCATCAAGGCCTGCCTGCTTCTGGGCGGCGCAACCCTTCTCGTGATCCTGACCCTCAACAAGTTCGGGTTCAGCTACGCGGAGTTGTTCAAACAGGCCTCCGCCGCCACGCCGCTGGGCCAGAAATTCCTCGAACCGGGCGTCCTCGTCAGCAGCCCCCTTGACGCGTTCTCGCTGGGGCTCGCGCTCATGTTCGGCACCGCGGGTCTCCCGCACATCCTGATGCGGTTCTACACCGTGCCGGACGCGAAAGCGGCGCGCAAGTCCGTGTTCTACGCGACCGGGTTCATCGGCTACTTCTACATCCTGACGGTGACCATCGGCTTCGGCGCCGCCGTACTCGTGGGCCAGAAAGTCATCATGGGCATCGATGCCGGCGGCAACATGGCCGGCCCGCTCCTCGCGGAGGCCCTCGGAGGGAACATCTTCCTCGGCTTCCTGTCGGCCGTGGCCTTTGCCACGATCCTGGCCGTGGTCTCCGGTCTAACACTTGCCGGCGCGTCCGCGCTCTCGCATGACCTGTACGTGGGCGTGATCAGGCGCGGTGTGGCTGCGGAAAAAGAAGAAGTGAAGGTCGCGAAGATAGCGACCGTCGGCCTCGGCATCGCCGCCATTTCCCTGGGAATCCTGTTCAAGGGGCAGAACGTCGCGTTCCTGGTCGGTCTGACTTTCGCAATCGCAGCAAGCGCCAACTTCCCGGCGCTGCTCATGTCCATCATGTGGAAGAGATTCACCACGATGGGCGCGGTGACGAGCATCTATTCGGGCCTCGCAGTCGCGGTCGTGCTCCTCATCCTGAGCCCCACGGTATGGGTCGACATCGTACAGAAGGACGCCAAGAAGACGGTGGAGACGCAGATCAAAACGATCGACGCAGCAGCGAGCACCGTTGACGCCAAGATCGCCGAGCTGCAGAAGCAGATCGTCCCCGGCTCCAAAAAGAACGGGAACGCCGAAACCGCGATAGCAGCGGCGGTCAAGGAAAAAGATCAGTTGACGGCGCAGAAGAAGGAGGCATCCGCCGCCATGCCGAAAGCGATTTTCCCGCTCAGAAACCCCGGCATCTACTCCATGGCCGCTGCGTTCCTGATCGGCATCCTGGTCTCGCTCATGACCCGGGAGAAGACGGCAGAAGAGAAGTTCGATGCGGAACAAGTAAGATCATACGCGGGTATCGGCGCGGAGTAGAGCCGCTCCCCTCGTAGTAATACAATACGGTGAATCGGCGACAGGACAAGGTGGAGATATCCCCTCTCTCCGGTCGCTGATTCACCTTTTTTATTCCCCCAGCTAATGTAATGAAGGAGGATGAATCATGGCAAAAGACAGCATTCAAGTCCTGTCGACGGAGAAACGGACGTTTCCCCCGTCCAAGGAATTCAGCCAGAAGGCCCATATCAAGAGCATGAAGGAGTACGAGCAGCTCTACAAACAGTCCATCGACAACCCGGACAAGTTCTGGGGCGAGCAGGCGGACAAAAACCTCACGTGGTACAAGAAATGGACCAAGGTCCTGGACTACGATTTCCACAAGCCTTACATCAAGTGGTTCACCGGCGGAAAACTCAACGTCTCGGTGGACTGCCTTGACCGGTACATCAATACACCCACGCGCAACAAGGCGGCCCTCATCTGGGAAGCGGACGGCGGAGAATACCGGACCTACACGTATCAGCAGATGTATTACGAGGTCAACAAGTTTGCCAATGTGCTGAAGAAAAAAGGCGTCAAAAAGGGCGACCGGGTAACGATCTATCTCCCGATGATACCCGAGCTCCCGATCGCCATGCTCGCCTGCGCGCGCATCGGCGCGATCCACTCGATCGTATTCGGCGGATTTTCCGCCAAGTCGCTCATGGACCGCATTCAGGACTGCGAGTCCACGCTGCTCATTACCGCCGACGAAGGCGTGCGCGGCGGCCGCTTCGTTGCCATGAAAACTACCGCGGACCAGGCCCTCAATGAATGCCCCAAGGTCAAGACCGTCATCGTGGTGCAGCACGCGTGCACGAACAAGGTCAGCCTCGAGTCGAACAGGGACACCTGGTGGCACGAGGAAATGAACGCTCCCGACATCGCCCTCTACTGCGAGCCCGAGAAAATGGACGCGGAAGACCCGCTTTTTATCCTTTATACTTCGGGTTCGACCGGCAAGCCCAAAGGTGTGCTGCATACCACGGCAGGCTACCTGCTGTATACGAACCTCACGTTCAAGTGGATCTTCGACTATCACGAAGAAGACATCCACTTCTGCACCGCCGACATCGGCTGGGTAACGGGACACAGTTACATCGTGTACGGGCCGCTCTCCGCGGGCGCCACGTCCCTCATGTTCGAGGGCATCCCGACGTACCCGAATGCCGGAAGGTTCTGGGACATCGTGGACAAGCATAAGGTCAACATCTTCTACACCGCGCCCACGGCCATCCGCGCCCTCATGAAGGAAGGCGAGAAATGGGTGGCCAACAAGGATTTATCGTCCATCAAGGTGCTGGGCACCGTGGGAGAGCCGATCAATCCCGAGGCCTGGATGTGGTATCACAAGAATGTCGGCAAGGGAAAAGTTCCGATCGTGGACACGTGGTGGCAGACCGAGACCGGCGGCATCCTGATCACGGGGCTCCCCGGCGCTATTACCGCCAAGCCCGGTTCGGCAACGAAACCGTTCCCGGGGATCGTGCCGAGCGTGGTAAAAGAGGACGGTTCGCCGGCCAAGGCGAACGAAGGCGGCTACCTCTGCATCGAGAAACCCTGGCCCGGCATGCTGCGGGGCACGTACGGCGATCCGGAGAACAAGCGCATTCAAGAGGTCTATTTCAGCAGGTTCCCGGGCAAGTACTTCACCGGGGACGGGGCGCGCTTCGACGAAGACGGCGACTACTGGCTCATGGGCCGGGTGGACGACGTGATCAACGTGTCCGGCCACCGGCTCGGCACGGCGGAAGTCGAATCCGCCCTGGTCTCCCACGAAGCGGTCGCGGAAGCGGCCGTGGTGGGGTATCCGCACGACATCAAGGGCGAAGGCATCTACGTATACGTGACCTTGAAAGACGGCCAGAAGCCGACGGATGAACTCAAGAAGATCCTGTCCGGGCACGTGCGGTCCGTGATCGGTCCGATCGCCACGCCGGACAAGCTCCAGTTCGCGCCGGGACTGCCGAAGACCCGGAGCGGCAAGATCATGCGCCGCATCCTCCGGAAGATCGCGCACAACCAGGTGGAGGAGCTGGGCGATACCTCCACGCTTGCCGATCCGTCGGTGGTGGAAAGCCTGGTGAAGGGACGAGTATAATAGTTCCAGTGAATGCATTCCCACCCGGGGAGAGCGGGCAACGGCTTTCTTTCCCCGGGTGCTTTTTTACTTCCCGAAGTCGTTGCATTGCATTTATTTTAAACATCTTCTGTTACATTCTGCACTTGCCACAGACCTCGTTTAGCGATAAAATAG